>JAIBBP010000092.1 GCA_019694615.1 Microthrixaceae bacterium
CGTGATGTTGGGGTCGAACGGCCGCAACGAGAGCGAGTTCTCCGAGATGCCAACCGGAGCCGCGTCGATCTACGTCGTCACCGCGGATCCGACTGCGGTACACGATCGAGCCACCGCGTTGGGAGCCAAGGTGATCCGCCCGATGGAGGAGACCGACTACGGGTCGAAGCAGTTCGCGATCGCCGACGCCGAGGGCAACCTGTGGTGCTTCGGCACCTACGCCGGCGAGCCCTGACTCCGAGCCACCGCCTTCAGCCTGTTCTGTCCCGCGGATCTCTATGAAATCCTGAAGGTTCGCGGGACAGAACCGGAGCTAGCGGGCCTACGATTCGGCCCGATCGGCGGTCCACCGACGCCCGCCGCGACCTCCAGGGGGAATCCGTGTCCGAGCCGCTCCGCTACCTGCTGTCAGACGACGAGATGCCGACGGCCTGGTACAACCTCGTCCCCGATCTTCCCGCACCACCGCCTCCGGCGCTGCACCCCGGCACCCTTGAGCCGGCCGGTCCCGACGACTTCGCCCCGCTGTTCCCCATGGACCTCATCATGCAGGAGGTCACGGGCGACCGTTTCGTTGACATCCCCGGCGAGGTCATCGACATCTACCGCCTGTGGCGGGCCACTCCCCTGCACCGTGCCCGCCGCCTGGAACGCGCCCTCGGCACGCCGGCGCGGATCTACTACAAGTACGAGGGCACGAGCCCGGCCGGCAGCCACAAACCCAACACCGCGGTTCCGCAGGCGTACTACAACGCCAAAGCCGGCATCACGAAGCTGACGACGGAGACCGGAGCCGGCCAGTGGGGTACGGCCCTGGCGTTCGCCTGCCAGATGTTCGGCATCGAGTGCGAGGTGTGGCAGGTGCGGGCCAGTTACGACCAGAAGCCGTACCGGCGGGCGATGATGGAGGCGTTCGGTGCGACCGTGCACCCGTCACCGTCCGACGTGACGGAGTACGGGCGGAAACTTCTCGAACAGGACCCCTCCAATCCAGGATCGCTCGGCATAGCCATCTCCGAGGCCGTGGCGGTCGCCGCTCAGGATCCCGAGATTCGCTACGCGCTCGGATCGGTCCTCAACCACGTGCTGATGCACCAGACAATCATCGGCGAGGAAGCGCTCCTTCAGATGGCCAAGGCTGGAGACACGCCGGACCTGATCGTCGGCTGCACCGGTGGCGGGTCGAACTTCGGGGGTCTCACCTTCCCTTTCCTGCGGGAGAAGCTCGCCGGGAAGATGAGCCCGACGATCCTCGCGGTGGAACCCGCCGCCTGTCCGTCGCTCACCCGAGGCACCTACGCCTACGACTTCGGCGACACCGCGGGGATGACCCCGCTGATGAAGATGCACACACTCGGCCATGACTTCATCCCCGACCCCATCCATGCCGGGGGCCTCCGCTATCACGGCATGAGCCCACTCGTCAGCCACGTCTACGAGTTGGGCCTGATCGAGGCGGAGGCGATCCAACAGTCCGACTGCTTCGCCGCAGGGGTGCAATTCGCCCGCACCGAAGGAATCGTTCCGGCACCCGAGCCCACCCATGCACTTGCGGCGACGATCGCTGAGGCCCTTCGTTGCAAGGAGAGCGGCGAGGAGAAGGCGATCCTGACAGCGCTCTGCGGTCACGGCATGCTGGACATGGCCGCCTACGACCGGTACTTCGCAGGTGACATCGTCGACCACGACTACCCCGAGGCAAAGGTGGCCGACGCACTCACGCGGCTGCCCCAGGTCTGAGTACCCTGCGCCGATGGTCGATGCACCGGTTCCGGACGGGACCTACGACGTGTTCGTCGTCGATGCCCTCGCCCACCCCGACCAACCGGACTCGGTGACCAGCGTCGAGGTAACGATCGTCGCCGGTGGCCTGAAGGGCGAGGTTCTGGTGCTTGGAGCGCGAGGGATCAGCGGTTCGGACATCGATCTCATCGGCATGCCTGCCACGCTGACCGTGATCGACGGCGTCCCTGCGCTCGTCATCGACTCCGACGCCTGACCGCGGCCGAACGACACCCCTGCTCAGATGAGGTCCCACCAACCCGAATCGGCTCTGACGCGTGGCAGGCTCATATCGTGAACCGGGTGATTGGCACTGAGCGAGGGCGGATCAGCCTGCGCTCAGATCCCGACAGCGAGCGAGCCGACCTGCTCGTCTACGACGATTCGGTCCTCTCGTTCGGGCGCGGAGCCGACTGCGACATTCGCTTCGCCCATGCCCCGGTGCAGGACCGCGAGGTCCCCCGGCGCTGCGGTTGGATCGTCGTAGCGAACGGCCGGATCGTCGTACAGGTACCCGACCGCGATCGCCGCGCCGCCGTGACCGCGACCGACCGCGACGTCACGGTGCGCCGTCCGGTGGTCGTGGTGCCAGATGATGCCCCGGCGCGAGCGTTGAGCGATGGGGAGGTTTGGGGGCCGAGCAGCGAGATCTTCACCATCAGCGTCAGCGGATCCCGAACCTGGGACCTCGACGTCATCAACTTCCGCGATCCGGTCACAAGCAGCGGTCCGGCGAGTGACCTTCCGACCGTTCAGCACCGCCTGGAGCTGTCCGGCGAGCTTTGGACGGTCCTCCACGCGTACGCAGAACCGGTGTTGCGCGGCGAGCGCTTCCCAGCGACCCACGACCAGGTCGCGAAACAGGTCCACTGGAACAAGATGACGGTGCGGCGTCGCCTCGAACGGATCTACGACGAGTTCTACCTTCGGCGCATCGAGATGCCCGACGTTGCCGACATGCGAATCAAGGTCGTCGAAGCGGCGATGAACCATGGACTCTTGACGGTCGCACCCCCAACGCCGGAATCGGTGCATGAGACGCACCCGATCGACGCCACCCACGAGTAACCACCTTGACCGACCATCTCCACACCGGCCCAACGGACCGGCCCCGCCGCTACCGTGTCCCGCTCGATGCCGGGCGGCCCGTGCCCGAACCGGGCGGCGGCGTCGACGGCATGGTCTACCGCGCGGTCGTGGACGATCCTGACGCCCCCGACCACGGCGATGTCGTCGCCCTGAAGCTGCTCCTCACCGTGGCCCCCCAGGACATCGACGTCCTCGACAAGCGCCTGGAGCCGCTGCGAACACTCGACGATCCACGGGTGATGAGAGTGCGTGGAAGCTTCGTCGGAACAGCGCTGACCGACGACGACCGGCCAGAACCCGACGACTTCGACGTCTGCTATGTCGTCGCCGACTGGGTCGAGGGGCGGCGCCTCTCCGACGTCTCGCCCACTCCGGACGGCAGCCTCCGGTGGGCATCCGAGATCGCCCGCGCCGTTGCGCTCCTCCATCGAATCGACGCACCGGAAGCTCCCGCTGGGATGCTCCACCGCGACCTCAAGACGACCAACGTTCGGCTTCGAGCCGACGGAACCCCAGTACTCGTCGACTACGGTCTCGCCCGTCCCGACCACGAGGACGCATCGGTCGTCGGCACACCGGGTTGGCTTGCACCCGAGGTCGCCGCGGGCCGCGCCGGCGGGAAGCCAGCTGACGTCTACGGCGTGGGGGCGATCGCCCACGACCTCCTCACGGGCACCCCACCCCGACGGGACGGCGCCGTTCTCGCGGCGCGTCGGGTTGGCGACTCGTTACGCCCGTTCCCTCTCGCCGATGAGATCGGCCGCCACATCGGGGCACTCCTCGCGCTCGACCCCGACGACAGGCCGACAGATCTCGAACGATGGGCCGACCACCTCGACCTCCTGGCGAGCGGCAAGGACCCCGGTCGACGTCGACGACTGACGGCTCGACTCGTCGGTGCGGGGGCCTTGGCCCTCCTCGCCATTGTCGGCATCTGGCTGGCCGTCGCCGCAACCGAGCCGACGGGGACCTCCGCGTCCGGCACCAAGAACTCCGCCGCGACAACGACCTCGGTGACCGCCACCTCCACCGCGCCGAGGTCGACGTGGGACTGCAACCGGGAACCGGCCCTTCCCGAGGGGGCCGCTGGCGACCTCATCCGAGGCGCATACCGACCGTCGAACGACACGTGCGTCGGGGCGGTCGACACCTTCGAGGCAGCGACCGTTCTCACCCTTCTCGATGTCGAAGGTGAGCCGGTCAGCGTGATCCTGGCCACCGCCGACACCCCGGCAGTCCGGTTGACGAGCGCCCAGTACGCGTCATACCGGGAGATCGCCGGTCGTTCGTCGAGCGCAAACACCGCCAACTACGGGGGTTACCCGACGTCGGTTCGCGCGGACGACGCGACGGGTTACGACATCATCGAACTCTCGAGCGGCGGCGTCATCGCTGGACCCCACGCTGGGGCCCAGAGCTTCTGGGTCCCGCGGCAGGTTCGGGCGCTGTGGGAGTCGCGGGGCGGCCTGACCGGCGACCTAGGCGCGCCAACATCGCCGGTGCAGCTGACGGGCCCGACGCTCCGGCTCGAGTTCGAGCGTGGCTATATGGAGGTCGAAGCAAAGGCCGGCCTTGCCGGGACGGCGGAGTGGCTGCCGTTCAGTTTCGAGGACGCGACTGTGACCCTCGTCGACCCAGCCGCCGAACTGGCGAAGCTCGGCGACGTCGCCGACCGAGTGCTTCGCCAATCCAACGGCAGCAGCTGGTACGTCGACGAGGACCTTGTCCGCCACTGGATCCCCGACGCCCCGACGTGGGGATGCGTACAGGCGAACGACAAAGTCCTTCCGGTGAACGTCCCTGGGTACGCGGTCGCCGCGCTAAAGCTCGGCGACCGCGCCTGGTGTGAGACGAAATAGACGAAACGCTGTCCCGCTACTTCGCTGCCGCGCTGTCCCGCTACTTCGCTGCCGCGAAGCCGACCTCCAGGTCGGCGATGATGTCCTCGATCGACTCGAGGCCGACCGACAGCCGCACCAGCCCAGGGGTAACAGCGCTTGCCAGCTGCTCCTCGGCCGTCAACTGGCTGTGGGTGGTCGACGCCGGGTGGATCACGAGCGACCGCACGTCGCCGATGTTGGCGACGTGACTGTGCAGCGTCAGCGAGTCGGCGAACTTCCGGCCGGCTTCGCGGCCACCGTCGATCTCGAAGGCCAGCACCGACCCGAACCCACGGCCCTCGAAGTACTTGTTCGCCCGCTCGTGCCACGGCGACGACGGCAGACCTGCATAGTTCACCGCGTGCACCTGGGGATGTGCGTCCAGGAACTCCGCGACTTTCTGGGCGTTGGCCCAGTGCCGCTCCATCCGCAGGCTCAGGGTCTCCAGGCCCTGCAACGTGAGGAAGGCGTTGAACGGCGAGATCGCGGGGCCGAGGTCGCGCAACAACTGCACGCGGGCCTTGATGATGTACGCACCGTGACCGAGCGCCGGATAGTAGGCCAAACCGTGGTAGCTCGGGTCGGGCTCGGTCAGCCCCGGGTGACGCCCAAACGCGCCGTAGTCGAACGTGCCGGCGTCGATGATCACGCCGCCGATGGACGTCCCGTGCCCACCGATGAACTTGGTGGTCGAGTGCACGACGACGTCGGCACCCCACTTGATGGGGTTGATGCCGTAGGGCGAGGCAACTGTGTTGTCGACAATCAGCGGAACGCCGACCTCATGGGCAACGCCGGACACGCCCTCGATGTCGAGCACGTCGTTCTTGGGGTTGGGCAACACCTCACCGAAGAAAGCCTTGGTGTTGGCCTTGGCAGCGGCACGCCACTGATCGAGATCGTGAGGATCCTCCACGAAGGTCACGTCGATGCCGATCTTCGGGAAGGTGTAGTGCAGCAGGTTGTAGGTGCCGCCGTACAACGATGGCGACGCGACGATGTGGTCACCCGCCTCGGCGACGTTGAGGATCGCCAGCGTCTCGGCGGCTTGGCCCGATGACACAACCAGGGCACCGGGCAGCCCGACGGCGGTGGCGGTGCCACCTTCGAGGCTCGACAGCCGCGCCTCCAGCACACCCTGGGTCGGGTTCATGATCCGGGTGTAGATGTTGCCGATCTCGGCGAGTGCGAACAGGTTCGCAGCGTGGTCGGAGTCACGGAACTGATAGGAGGTCGTCTGGTAGATCGGCACGACCCGCGACCCGGTCGTTGGATCGGACTCCTGACCGGCGTGGATCTGACGTGTTTCGAATCCCCACGACTCGCTCATGTGCTGTACTCCTGATCTCGCTGGACGATGCTGCGGGACACTACGAGGCAGGAGCCGATGAATCAATAGCCGACCAAACAAGTCGCTTTTGTTCAGATACCCGCTGTCATCCGAGGCGCGCACCCCTCTGGTCAATGTCGAGCACTCGTGCCGTACCGGCCGATGGCAGGAGCGCAGCAACCCGCTCGGCCTGATCAGGTATCACCAGCGACGCAACCGTCGGCCCTGAGCCGCTCAACCACGCCGCGATCACTCCGGCGGAACGCAACAACTCCAGAACCGCGCCCGATTCCGGCGACAGGGCGATGCGAAGGTCCTGGTGCAGCCGGTCCTCGGTCGCGGCGGCCAACGCTCCGAGGTCGCCACACGAAAGGGCGGCAACCAGCAGTGCGGTGCGCCCGATGTTGAACACCGCATCCTCGAAGGCCACCGTCGCCGGCAGTGCGGCCCGGGCCTTGTTGGTCGACGTTTCCGTTGCCGGCCACCACACGACGACCCGAACGTCGAGCGACGTCGGGACGCGCAGCGCCCTCCCGCCGGATGCAACGGTGACTCCACCCAGCATCGATGCGGCGGCGTTGTCGGGGTGGTGCTCCAACTCCGAGGCGATCTCCAACCCACGGACTCGCGCCTCGGCCTCCGCCAGCCCCGAACGAACACAACCCAACAACGCGCCTGCAACCCGGGCTGCACCGGAGAAACCGAGGCCGCGCCCCGGCGGGATCGGGCTTCTCCACCACAACGGTCCCTCGCCTCCGGCAGCGGCGAACGCGACCGCCGCTGGATGGGTCGCTTCGACGGCGAGCAGCTGGTCGTCACGCTCGTCGGACAGGACGAACGGCAGATCCAACGCTATCCCGAGGGCATCGAACCCCGGCCCGAGGTTGGCCGACGACGCCGGGACGCTGACACGCATCCGGAAAACCTACCGACCGAGCGCACCCCCGCTCCGAGCTGATCGGAAAATGCCCTGTCCTGGGTGGGTTGTGAGGCGCGCGAGGTCGGGTGCGGGGCGGAGGCGCCCGCACCGAGAGCCCCTTACTCCCCCACGCACCAGTCGATCGGTTCGCGGCCCGCTGCCACCAGCGCCTCGTTGGCCCGCGAGAACGGCCGACTGCCGAAGAACCCGTTGCGCGCCGACAGCGGCGACGGATGCGCCGACTCGATGATCGTGTGGCGACCCGTGTCGATCAGGGCCTTCTTCTTCCGGGCGTACGCGCCCCACAGGATGAACACGACCCGTTCGGGCTTGTCCGAGGCCGCGGCGATGATCCGATCGGTGAACGTCTCCCAGCCCTTGTTGGCGTGTGACCCCGCGGAATGCGCCCGAACGGTCAGCACCGCGTTGAGCAACAAAACCCCCTGGCGCGCCCACGACTCGAGGTTTCCATGAGCCGGACGAGCACAACCGACGTCGGTGCCGAGCTCCTTGAAGATGTTCTCCAACGATGGTGGCGGCTTCACGCCTCGCTGCACCGAGAAGCACAGGCCGTGAGCCTGACCGGGTCCGTGGTAGGGGTCCTGGCCCAGGATCAGCACCCGGAGATCGGCGTAGGACGTCTGGTGCAGCGCCGCGAACTCCTGGTCGGCACCCGGGAACACCGTGGTCGCCGCACGCTCGGCCGCGACGAACTGTCGCAGCTCCGCCCAGTAGGGCTTGTCGAACTCGCCCCGCAGGACAGGGTTCCAGTCGGTCGTCACCGCAG
Organism: Microthrixaceae bacterium; assembly: GCA_019694615.1. Lineage (GTDB taxonomy): Bacteria > Actinomycetota > Acidimicrobiia > Acidimicrobiales > Microtrichaceae > SSF14. The sequence continues at coordinate 7,788 of JAIBBP010000092.1, forward strand.
AAGCCTCCCTGGATCAGCCGATATCGAGGAGGTCGCCCAACACCGAACGGATCTGCGCCAACTCGGCGGCACCGACGTTGCCGTACTCGTCCCCAACAAGTCGCTCGACGCCGATCACAGCGCAAAGATGACATTGAGCCACCGACGCGAGTACGAGGTTCGGGGACGTGACGACAACCTCACTCGGCAGCGACCGACTCACATTGCTCGTGACCGGCACGACGTGAATGGTCCGTGGCCGATGGACGAGAAACGCATCGGCGGAGACCACCACAGCCGGGCGCACGAAACCCGGCTCGCTCCCGACAGGGACCCCGAAGTCGACACGAATCAGGTCACCGGCCCGCATGGTCCCGCACGGCCGAAAGCCCGCTCTCGATCCAGGCACGGTCCTCGTCGCTCATCTCGCGAGCGAGTGCAACGCCCATACGCCGCTGTCGCTCAGCGCGCGCAAGTCGTCCAAGCTCTTCGTCCAACGTCAGCCCGTCAGACTCAGCAAGGCCCCGCAGAGCGTCGCGCGTCCTAGTCGAAACTCGAATCGTGGTCGAATCGCGCATACAGATCAGTCTACCGATTCTCGGGTCGCCACCGACCCGAGAATCGACGATTCAACTCAGCTTTGGCCGCCGGCCGCTTCCTTGACCGACTTCTTGCCCTGCGAGATCCACGGCATGAGCGAGCGCAGCTCCTTGCCGACCGACTCGATCTGGTGCTTCTTGCCCTCTTCCTCCAGGCGATGGAAGTTGGCGCGGCCCGAGCGACTCTCGGCAATCCACTCCTCGGCGAAGCGGCCGTCCTGGATCTCGGTGAGCACGTTCTTCATCTCGGCCTTCACCGCCGGCGTGATGATGCGCGGGCCGCGGGTGAGGTCGCCGTACTCGGCGGTGTCGGAGATCGAGTAGCGCATGCCCTCGATGCCCTCTTCGTAGATGAGGTCGACGATGAGCTTCACCTCGTGGAGGCACTCGAAGTAGGCGGCCTCGGGCTGGTAGCCGGCCTCGACGAGGGTCTCGAACCCGGCTCGGATCAGCTCGGTGAGCCCGCCGCAGAGGACCACCTGCTCACCGAACAGGTCGGTCTCGGTCTCCTCGGGGAACGTGGTCTCGAGGACGCCGGCGCGGGTGCCGCCGTTGGCGTCGGCGTAGGCCATGGCAATCGCACGGGCGTTGCCCGTCGCGTCCTGGTGAACGGCGATGAGCGACGGCACACCGCCACCCTCGGTGTACGTGCGGCGCACGAGATGGCCGGGGCCCTTGGGAGCAACCATCGCGACGTCGACGTCGGCCGGCGGCACGATCTGGCCGAAGCGGATATTGAACCCGTGGGCGAAGAACAGTGCGTCGCCCGCCTTGAGGTGCGGGGCGATGTGCTGCTCGTAGATGTCCTTCTGCTCGGTGTCGGGCAGCAGAATCATGATGAGGTCGGCCCACTCCGACGCATCGTCGAGGCTCATCACGGTGAGGCCCGCCGCCTCGGCCTTGGCCTTCGACGACGAACCGTCACGCAGGCCGACCACGACCTCCACACCGGATTCCTTCAGGTTCAGCGCGTGGGCGTGGCCCTGGCTGCCGTAGCCGAGGATGGCCACCTTGCGATCGGCGATGAAGGAGCGGTCGGCGTCCTTCTCGTAGTAGACGTTGGCCATTGGAGGCGGGTCCTTTCGGGAATTCGAGCGTTCAGAAACTAGTGGGTGAGTCCCCACCCACCGAAATGTGCTGCGCCGCAATCGCGAAACCGCACACCTCGCAGCACATTTCGGTTGGCGGAGGTGGCCGAGGCCATCATCAGCCGAGGTACCGCAGCCGAAGCAGGGAGCGAAGCGACCGAACCTGAGGCGGAGGTGGCCGAGGCCATCATCAGCCGAGGTACCGCAGCCGAAGCAGGGAGCGAAGCGACCGAACCTGAGGCGGAGGTGGCCGAGGCCATCATGAACTGCGGTCGAGCTTGGGGAGCGCGACCCGGCCGGTGCGTTGCACCATCGCGATGCCGAAGGGCACCAGCAGATCCTCGAAATCGTCGAGCCGTGACGGCACATCCGCAAGCGAGATGGTGAGGTCTGTGTGACCGACGTCGACGATGCGCGCACCGTAGATCCCACAGAGCTCGATGATCTGGGTCCGAGCGCCGACGTCGGCGCCGACCGTGCACAACATCAACTCCTGCTCGACCGAGTCCGTCGGATCGAGCTCGCTGATCTTGATGACGTTGATCAGCTTGTGCAGCTGCTTGACCACCTGTTCCAGCGGCGCCGAGTCGGCGTCGGCGACGATGGTGATGCGGCTCAACCGCTCGTCGTCGGTCGGCGCCACGGCCAGCGAGTAGATGTTGTAACCCCGTCGGGCGAACAGGCTGGCCACGCGGGCGAGCACGCCGGCCTTGTTCTCGACGAGCACCGACAGAAGGTGATGTTTCGGCCCTGCCTGGACTCCGTTGGGCGAGGTTGCGGATGCGGGACTCACTGGACGACGTCCTCTTCTCCCGGGCCGACGACGATGTCGGAATTGGACTGGCCGGGTGGAACCATCGGGAACACCTTCTCCGACGCATCTGTACGGAACTCGACCACGACGGGGCGGTCGTTGATGGCGTTCGCCTTCTCGATGGTCGGTGCGACCTCCTCGGGCGACTCGACACGAAACGCGGCGCACCCCATGGCCTCGGCCCACTTCACGTAGTCGGGAAGGTCGGGCGACAGGTACACCTCGGAGTAGCGCTCCTCGTAGAACATCTCCTGCCACTGCCGGACCATGCCGAGGTAGGCGTTGTTGAGGATGGCGATCTTGACGGGGATGCGCTCGGTGGCGGCGGTGACCATCTCCTGGGCGGTCATCTGGAAGCAGCCGTCGCCGTCGACCGCCCAGACCATGCGATCGGGCATGCCGACTTTCGCTCCGATCGCGGCGGGAACCGAGAAGCCCATCGTGCCGAGTCCACCGGAGTTGATCCACGTGTAGGGGTGCCGGAACTTCCAGTACTGCGCCGTCCACATCTGGTGCTGACCGACGCCGGAGGCGACGATCGTGTTCTCCGGCGACAGGTCACGGAGCTGTTCGAGCACGAACTGCGGTTTGAGCAGCTCACCGGGTTCGGACTGGACGTAGGACAGCGGGTACTTCTCCTGCCAGCCCGACAGCGTCGAACGCCAGGCGGTGCGGTCGGCCTGGTTGTCCGGTGCGCCTGACGCCTTGAGCGTGCGCACCAGCTCCTCGATGACGAGCCGGGCATCACCGACGATCGGGACGTCGGGCCGGCGGACCTTGCCCAGCTCGGCGGGGTCGATGTCGACGTGGATGATCTTGGCGTGGGGGGCGAACGCCGGCACCCGGCCGGTGACCCGGTCGTCGAAGCGACTGCCCAACGCGACGAGCAGGTCGGACTCCTGCATGGCGGTGACGGCGGTGTAGTTACCGTGCATTCCCGGCATGCCGAGGCACAACTCGTGATCGTCGGGGAAAGCGCCGCGGGCCATGAGCGTGGTGACGACCGGGATGTTCGTCAGCTCGGCGAGTTCGAGGAGCGCCTCAGCGGCGCGGGCCTTGAGGATTCCGCCGCCGACGTACAGCACGGGCCGCTCCGCCTCGGTGATCAACTCGGCCGCGTCCTTGATCTTGCGCGGGTGCCCCTTGGTCGTCGGCTTGTAGCCGGGGAGACTCGCCGCGACCTCGGCGTCGGTCGGCCAGTACCACTCCATGACCGAGTTGGGGTTCTGGGGGTCGACGATGTCCTTGGGGATGTCGAGCAGCACCGGCCCCGGACGCCCGGTCGTCGCCAACAGGAACGCCTGGCGAACCGCCAACGGGATGTCCTGAGCGGAGATGACGAGCTCGTTGTGCTTGGTGACCGAGCGGGTGATGCCGATCGTGTCGCACTCCTGGAACGCGTCGGTGCCGATCGCGGCGACGGGAACCTGGCCGGTGATAACGATCATCGGGATCGAATCCATGAACGCGTCGCACAACGGCGTCACGATGTTCGTTGCAGCGGGGCCCGACGTCACCATCGCCACGCCGGGTCGGCCGGTCGCGTGGGCGTACCCCTCGGCCATGTGGCCCGCGCCCTGTTCGTGACGCACGAGGATGTGACGGATCGGACTGTCGATGATCGGGTCGTACACCGGCAGGATGCACCCGCCCGGAAGACCGAAGATCACCTCGACCCCTTCGAGTTCGAGTGCCTTGATGAGCGCCTCACCGCCGTTCATGACGGTGCGCTCCGCGGCTGTCGGGTTCGAGGCTGGTCGATTCGAGGCGGTTGGTTCACCCATGGGAAATTCCTCTGAGTCTGGAGTCCGGTTGGATTCTTGCCGGTTCGGGGGCGGGGGGACAGTTCGGGTGCTTCGGCGGCGCCACCCCGGGGGTTCCTCGCCGAAAACGTCAACGGCTCCCCGTTGGGGAGCCGAGAGAGCGCACGCGAGGTTGTGGGACGACCGCGTGCGCTACACCACTACTACGAGAACGAGGGAGTGGGGCGAACGGGTCACGGGGCCTAGGTTAGCGCCCGATGACGGGAGCCGCGCCACACGATTCCGGCGCCGGCAGCGCGACGTCGACCGCACCGCCGATCAGGCCGACGATCGCGGGGTTTGCTGCCACCCGACTCGTCGGCAACCTGTTCGTTCGCTTCCCCTACGTCTTCATCGATCAGATCGCCCGCGGACTCGGTGTCGAAGTCCACACCCTCACCGTCGTCTTCGGCGTTCGCGAGCTCGGCGGCGTCGTCTCGCCCGCAGCGGGGCGATGGGTGGACCGTGGTCACACCGGCCGAGTCATCGCGGTGGGCGGGGCCCTGGCCGGGATGTCCTGTCTTCTCGCCGCGACAGCATGGTTCCCGCTGTTCGTCGTCGTGATGGTGCTCGGCGGGGCGACGAAGGTCTCGGTGGACCTGGCGCAGAACGCATGGGTCGGCCACGCCGTGCCGCTCTCGGTGCGGGGCCGGGTGATCGGACTCATCGAGGCGACGTGGGCCGGCGCATTCCTCGTCGGGGTACCGGCCCTCGGTTGGGCGGTTGATCGCTGGGGCTGGCAGGCGGCCTTCGTCATCACCGGACCGGCGCTCGTACTTGCGGCCGCCCTGTCCGGTGGTCGCTTGCGCGATCCCCGTTCACCGACCGGCGGCAACCCGACCGGGCTCGGGGACTCGCCGCCGGCGGTTCACCACGTGCGGGTCGACGCCCGCCCCGATCGGGTGACCGCTGCCGTGTGGGTGTTCGCATTCGCCCAGCCCTTCGCCCAGATGCTGATCTTCGCTGTGTACGCGACGTGGTTTCGCAACGAGATCGGCCTCTCGAACGGGCGGATCTCGCTGATCACAGCGTTGCTTGGCGTCGCGGAGTTGGTCGGCACCGTGATCACCGTGTTGTCGACCGACCGGCTGGGTCCCATCCGCTGCGGGATGTGGGGCATGGGACTGACGATCCCGCCGATCCTCGGCGTCGTCGCTGTCGGCGAGTCAACGGTGGCGGCCGCGGCCCTGCTGATCGTCATGGCCGTGGCGATCGAGTTCGCCTTCGTGTCAGTGCTGCCGGTGGTCTCCGAGCTCGACGTCACCAACCGCGGCAAGGCCGTAGCGCGGGTGTTCGTGCTGATCATGGTGTCGCGGGCGGTCGGGTCGGCTGCGTCGGGCACCGTGTACGACCTCGGCGGGTTCAACGCGACGCTCGCGACCGCCGCGCTGGCGGCAGCCGTCGCGAGCGGAGCGCTCTGGTGGAGCCGGCGTGGAGTCCGCTCGTGACCAGCGGTGTGTTTCCGGGCACGTTCAATCCGCCGACGATCGCCCATCTGGCGATCGCCGAGGCGGCGCGCCGTACCTACCGCCTCGGTCGTCTCGATCTCGTGGTCTCCCGGGTGCCTCTCGGCAAGGACGAGGTCTCCATCCCGAGTCTCGACGAGCGGATCACGGTCCTCCGATCGATCACCCGACGCCTCCCCTGGCTTGGCGTCGTCGTGAGCGACTCGCAGCTGATCGCCGACCTCGCAACCGGTTACGACGTCGTCGTGATGGGCGCCGACAAGTGGCAGCAGATACACGACGTCGCCTTCTACGACGGATCCCCCGTCGCGCGCGACGAGGCGATCGCCAGTCTCCCGCGGATTGCCGTCGTTCCCCGCTCCGGGTTCGAGGCACCGGCCGACCTGCTCCTGGACCTCGGGGAGGCCCATCTCAGCATCTCGTCGTCGCGGGCGCGCAACGGCGAGATCGGCCTCATGGCCCCAGAGGCCCGGGCGTCGGGCCTCTGGGCACCCTGACCACAACCAGCGCGGTTGGCAGGCCGCGACCGAGTTCTCGTTTGAGAACCTTCCGACGGGTGAAAGGTTCTCAAACGAAAACCATGGCGGGAGGAACCGGCCGCTGGTCAGCCGCAGGCACCGCCCACGACGAGCAGGTCGGTGCAGACTGTCGAGCGGGTCACCTTCCAGGCCCCGGCGGCGACGCGCGCCTCCCCGACCCTGCCACTCAACGGTTCGCGGCCGGGAACGATCAACGAGTAGCCCACCCGCGCCCGTGTTGGGGAGAGGAACTGAACGTCGATGACCGACGCCGTCACCGTCGCGACCACCGCACCGTTCGGTCCTGCCGCTGCCTGTCGAATCGCCGCTGCGACGCCGGTGACGTCGTCGACGAGTTGCAGGCGCGTCTCCACCCCGACGTTTGGGTCGTAGACGGCTGAGAACGCGGCAACCACGTCGGAGCGGGCGGCGTCGGGGTCGGGCGGCTGCCCGAACTCCTCGGGCGACGTCGTCACGAAAGTTGGAGGCGGCGGGGACGCGGCGCTGGTCGTGTCGGAGAGTCCACCGCGCTCCTCCTCCAACGAGGCGACGCGGTCCTCGAGTTCGGTGATCCGTAGGTGCGACAGCACCGCGAACACGAGCGCACCGAGCGCGAGCACGAGCGCCGCAGCGGCCCACGCGCCCGCGCTCGAACCCCGTTCACGCGGCTCGTCGGCGTACGGGCTCCGAGGAGGGGTCGGTCCCGCGTCGTACATCAGGGCGACGTCACCGCCCCGAGCTCGGCGCCCTTGGCGAGCTTGGCGTACTTGGCCAGCACGCCCTTGGTGTAGCGCGGCTCGGGCACCTTCCAGTCGGCTTTGCGCGCCTCGATCACGTCGGGATCGACAAGGAGGTCGATGATGTGGTTCTTGACGTCGATGCGAACGATGTCGCCTTCGGCGATGAACGCGATGGGCCCGCCGTCGACCGCTTCCGGCGCGACGTGACCAATGCAGAAGCCGTGCGTTCCACCGGAGAACCGGCCGTCGGTGATGAGGGCCGTGTCGCCGCCGCGACCGACACCTTTGATTGCGCCCGTGATCGCGAGCATCTCCCGCATCCCCGGTCCTCCCTTGGGGCCCTCATAGCGGATGACCACGATGTCGCCGGCGTTGATCTGCTCGCCGAGCACGGCCTCCATCGCCGCGTCCTCCCCGTCGAACACTCGAGCCGGGCCCTCGAAGAAGTCGAAGTCGATGCCGGCAACCTTGAGGACCGCTCCGTTGGGGGCTAGCGAGCCACGAAGGATCGCGATGCCGCCGACCTCGTGCAGGGGGTTGTCGAAGGTGTGGATGACCTTGCCGTCGGGCTTCGGCGCCTTGATGAGTGCGAGGTTCTCCCCAACCGTCTTGCCGGTGACCGTGATCTCGTCGAGGTGCAGGAGCCCCTCGTCGGCCAGCATCTGCATTACCACCGGCACGCCGCCCACCTGGTCGACGTCGAGCATGTGGTACTTGCCGTGGGGCTTGGTGTCGGCGAGGTGCGGCACCTTGGCGGCGACCCGGTTGAAATCCTCCAGCTCCAGCTCGACCTCGGCCTCGTACGCGATGGCGAGCAGGTGGAGCACGGCGTTGGTCGAACCACCCAGCGCGTTGACCACGGCCATCGCGTTCATCAGCGAGTTGCGAGTGATGATGTCGCGGGGACGGATGTTCTCGCGCACGAGGTTGAGGACGGCGACACCCGATGCGTACGCGTGGTCGTCGCGACGACGATCGACGGCCGGAGCGGATGCCGAACCGGGCAGCGACAGGCCGAGCGCCTCGCCGACCGACGCCATCGTGTTGGCCGTGAACATGCCGGCGCAGGCACCGATGGTGGGGCACGCGTTGTGCTCGATGGCGTCGAGCTCCTCGGCGTCCATCGTTCCGGCGGCGTACGCCCCCACGGCTTCGAACACGCTGACGATGTCGAGTGCCCGACCGTTGAGCTGGCCTGGCAGCTTGGAGCCGCCGTACAGGAAGACGGACGGCAGGTTGAGGCGGGCCGACGCCATCATCATGCCGGGAAGCGACTTGTCACAGCCGGCGAAGCTGACGAGCGCGTCCATCCGCTCGGCGTGCATCACGGTTTCGACCGAATCCGCGATGACCTCGCGACTCACGAGCGACGCCCGCATGCCCTCGTGACCCATCGAGATGCCGTCGGACACGGCGATGGTGTTGAACTCGATCGGGAAGCCACCCGCGGCGAGCACGCCCTTCTTCGCCTGCTTCGCCAGCCGTTCGAGGGGCATGTTGCACGGGGTCACCTCGTTCCACGACGACGCTACGCCCACCTGGGTCCTGTCCCAGTCGTCATCGCTCATACCGATGGCTCGCAGCATGGCGCGCGCCGGCGCCTTCTGGAACCCTTCGGTGACGTCGGTGGACCGTGGCTTCATCGTGGTCATGGGCCAAGGTTATGCCCGGGGCCCATCCGGGACGGCATCCGATTCAGGTCGCGTCTTTACGCTGGCCTACGGTCCCCACATGGAGCGGGACGAGCGCCGGTCGATCGACCGCGAGATCCGCGCCATCGCCGTGCCGGCGGTCGCAGCGCTCGCCACCGAACCGCTCTACGAGTTGTGCGACACGGCGATCCTGGGACGTATCGGCACCGAAGCGCTCGCCGGCGCCGCGTTGGCGATCCGGGTCCTGGCGTTCGGCCACGCCGCGTTCGTGTTCCTCATGTTCGGCACCACAGCTGCGGTCGCCCGGCACCACGGGGCCGGCCGAGACCGCGAGGCCACGCGTCAGGGGGTCGCGGCCGTCTGGCTCGCGGCGGCGGTCGGAACGGTCGCGGCCGTGGCCATCGCCGGGATCGGCCGCCCCGCCGTCAGCTGGCTCGGCGGGTCCGGCACGGTCGCCGACGACGCGTGGACCTATCTGTGGATCAGCGTGCTCGGCCTGCCCGCCTACACCGTCGTGATGGCCGGTGTGGGGTTCCGGCGTGGCCTCCAGGACACACGGCTCCCCCTCGCGGTCGCCGCTGCGACGGTCGCCCTCAACCTGGTCCTCGAACTCGTCTTGGTGTTCGGCGCAGGGTTCGGCGTCGGCGCCTCCGCGCTCGGCACCGTCGTTGCCAAGTGGGTCGGGGCGGGGGTCTACCTGGCCCTCCTCGCCCGTCGAGTCCGAGAAACCGGGGTTTCGTGGCGACCCGATCGACAAGCGGTGCGCTCACAGCTCGTCGTCGGCCGGGATCTTGTTCTGCGCACGTTGCTTCTCCTCGGCGTGATCACGGCGGCGAATGCCGCGGCGGCGCGGGTCGGAATCGACGAACTCGCCGGATACGCCATCGCGTTCCAGGTCTGGATGTTCGCGGTGTACGCGGCGGACGGCCTCGAAGCGGCCGGACAAAGCCTCGTCGCACACCGGTTGGGCGGCGGCCACGGAGCAGCGGCCGTGGTGGATCGGCTCCGGACGTGGGGGCTGCGTGTCGGCATTTTCAGCGGTGTGGTGCTGGCGTGCTCGGCTCTGTGGGTGCCGTCGCTGTTCACCGACGACCCCGCCGTCCGATCGGAAGCGACGGCCTCGCTGTGGTGGGTCGCAGCGCTGCAGCCCGTGAACTTCGTCGCCTTCGTCTACGACGGAATCCTCGTGGGTGCCGGACAGCAGCGGCACCTAGCGGCAGCGATGGCCGGAGCGACCACCGTGTTCGCGCTGGTGCTCGGTTTCGGGACGTGGGCTACCGACGGCCTCGGCGCGGTGTGGGCTTCGCTGGCCGCGCTGATGGTGGCCCGATTGATCGCCGGAATCCGGGCGACACGGTCGCCGCGTTCTCAGCTGCAGTTCTGATATGTCCAGGCGGACACGGTGCTCTCGGCCGTCACGAAGTCACTGTCGGTCACCAACGCCTGGATCTGGTCGTTGCCTTCCTTCGAGGTCGGATTCGCCGTGTACCGCTCGACGACCTCGAGAACCTGCACGAACGTCTGTTGCTGAGTTTGCAGCGCCGGCTTGATGCTCGCGTCGGGGATGATGCGAACGAGGTGGTCGTAGACGTCAAGCACCCCTTGGGCAAGCGTCCGTCGAGCCGCTGACGACGCGAGCGACGTCGGGTCGATCGTCATGCCCTTGAGGTCCTTCTGGGAGAGGATGGCGCACGCGTCGTTCGAGGCGAGGAGACGATCGACGATCCGCTGGATCTCCGCCGCCGCCTGCGACCCTCCGACCAGGCCCTCGTCATCGACGAGGCTGTCGTCGCCGAGGTCGCGGATGGTCGTGCCGGTCGCCTCGTCTGCTTCGATGTCGCGGCTCGACGAGCACCCGACCAGCGAGATCGCCCACACCACGGCGAGCGCGAGGCCGACCGACCGGAAACGGCGGTGATCATTCACAGGACGACTCCATCCAGTCCTCAACATGGCGTGACGCTTCCTCATAGTCCGTGCCGCCCTCGAAGTAAGAAGCAAGATCGCGATTCGGATCGGGGTCCGCCTCGATCGAGTCGACCAGTGCGTCGGTGCGGTCGGTGAGCACCGTCCAGTCCGACTCCAGCGACGACGGGGCGATGGCGGTGGCCTCGACCATGGTGTCGCGGACCTCGATCAACTGCTGTACGAGTCCGTCAATCGACACTGTGGAGAGCTGAACCTCTGCGAGTGCGAAGTACACCCCGCAGATGTCGCCACGTTCGAGCGCGGCCTCGGCGGAGGTGAAGGCCGGGTCGATCCCCGACCCCATAGCGCGAGCCTCCCGTACGCCTCCCGCCAACGACCCGGTCATCTGGTCCTGGTCCTCGTCCGGGCGAGGAGTCGTCGCCGCGGCCGGCGCCGCGACCGTGGGCGGAGCTGCATCTGTGGCAGCAGCGCGCCGTTCAGCGGAGGCACACGAGACCGACAGCACCATCGCCAGCGTCATCAACGCCAGTGCGATGAGTTGACGCTGACGATCGGCAGGCATGTCGGTCCAGAAGTAGGCGGAGCGCTACGACACCGTCCGGTCGGGGCGCGTGGGCCACAAGGCCGATTCAGCATACGAAAAGCCGTGCCGGAGGCAAGTTCGGGCAGCAACGGACCCTGATCAGCCGCTCAGATCCCGCGACTCTGGAGTTCCGGCCCGCACTGCTTCAGCTGGTATCTCTCGATATTCAGCGTGGCGCTCACCATCGCGCTGCTCGTCAGTGCCCGCTCCACGTCCGCATCGCGAAGGTCGCCGTTGTGAGACGCCAACGCGTCGGCTGCCGCGGTCACTCCGTCGACGATCACCTCCCAGTCGGTCCGCAGGTCGGCCGGCAGGAACGAGCGGGCGTCCTCGGTTGCGGTCGCCAAAGACTCGTAGACATCGGCGGCACCGCTCGGATCGGAAGCATCGGGTTCGGCGAGATCGATCGCCCCGAGCAGCGCACAGAAATCACCGGCATCGACAGCGGAGCGGAGCGCGTCGACGATCTCAGCGGCAGGAAGCGGGGACGGCGTGGGTAGCAGATCAGCTGCCAGGGCCGGGTTGGTCGTGGTCGGAACCTCGGCGACTGTCGGCAGCTTCTCGGCGTTCGAGCAACCTGCCACTGATGTCGTCACGAACGCCGCGAGAACACTCGCGGCGAGCGAACGTCCCCAGCTCCGCGTCACGGCTTCCGCGCGTTCAGTGCTGCGGTGACCGCCTTGCCGTCGGCCTTGCCCTGCGTGGCCTTCATGACCTGACCCACGAAAAAGCCCATCACCTTGTTCTCGCCACCGCAGAACTTTGCCCAGTCATCGGGAAACTCGGCGATGAGCCGGTCGACGATGGCATCCAACTCGTCGGACTTCATCGCCTCGAACCCCAGCTCCGCGGCGATCGCCACCGGGTCGGCGGACGGGCCGCGTTCGACCATCGCCGCGAGCAGGGTCTTGGCCTGTGTCGCGGTGACCGCGCCCTCGACCTCCAGACGGGTCAAGGCCGCGAGCCCCTCCGGTGTCAGCCGTCCGGCATCGTCACCCGCGAGGTTGTGCTCGGCATGGGTGATCGTCCGGTTGGGATCGCCCCCGGCCTCGATGGCGGCCACAACCAGGTTGTCGAGCCCACGCTCGACCACGATCGCGGCACCGCGAGCGCTTACCTCGGTGCGCTCCACGAGTCGAGCCCGCCGCTCGCGCGGCAGCATTGGCAGCGCGGCACGAACCGACTCGATCCACTCGGGGCCAGGGTCCACGACGACAAGATCCGGTTCGGGGAAGTAGCGGTAGTCGGTCGCTTCCTCCTTGGAACGCAGCGTCGACGTCCGGCCGGTGTCGTCGTTCCAGTGCCGCGTCTCCTGCTGTACCTCCTCACCCGAGTTGATGAGGTCGATCTGACGGCGTGCCTCGTAGTCGATCGCCCGGCCGAGGCCACGGAGCGTGTTGACGTTCTTGATCTCGCAGCGGGTGCCGAGGCCCTCTCCGATGCGGCGGACGCTGACGTTGCAGTCGACCCGCATCGACCCCTCCTCCATTTTGCCGTCGGACGCTCCGACGGCCACGAGGATGTCGCGCAGTTCCGACACATACGCCTTGGCTTCGTCTGCCGTGCGGAGGTCGGGCCGGCCGACGATCTCCAAGAGCGGTACCCCGGCCCGGTTGAAGTCGATCAGCGAGTAGGCCGCGTCGTGGATACGACCACTGGCCCCACCCATGTGCGACGACTTGCCGGTGTCCTCCTCGAGGTGCGCCCGTTCGATGCCGATTCGGGTCGCTGCCCCGTCCTGGCCGGCGGGGATCTCCAACCACCCGTCGACGTTGATCGGAAGGTCGTACTGGCTGATCTGATAGCCCTTGGGCATGTCGGGATAGAAGTAGTTCTTGCGGGCGAACACCGACCGCTGCACCGTGCAGTTGAGGGCGAGACCGGTGCGGATCGCCAACTCGACGGCCTGCCGGTTGAGCACCGGAAGTGCCCCCGGGAGGCCGAGCGTCACGGGATCGATGTTGGTGTTGGGTTCGCCGCCGAACTCGTTGAGCGACCCGCTGAACAGTTTGGTGTGCGTCGCCAGCTCGGCGTGCACCTCCAACCCGATGATGATCTCCCACCCGTCGGGGACCGCCGGGTTCTGCGGCTGCTGAGGACGGTTCGTGACGAAGGTTTCGCCGGTTCCGCCGACCGATTCGCTCACGGCGCCACCTCCTCGAGGACCGCGGCAACACGGAACATGTCGACCTCGCCGAGCGCCGGCGCCAGGACCTGCACTCCCACCGGGAGTCCGTCGTCGCCGGTGCCGAACGGGACCGACATCGCTGGATGCCCAGCCAGGTTGGTGGGGATGGTGCAGATGTCCTGCTGGTAGAGCTTCACCGGATCATGGACCAGCGTGTTGCGCGGGAACGCCGTGGTCGGGGCCGTCGGTGCGAGCAACACGTCGAAGCGCTCATACGCCGCGTCGAAGTCGGCGATCACCAGGGTGCGGACTTTTTGCGCCGTGCCGTAGTAGGCGTCGTAGTACCCCGCCGACAGTGCGTAGGTGCCCAACATGATCCGGTTCTTGACCTCGTGCCCAAACCCGGCGGAGCGGGTGAGGTCGTACATCTCCGGAGTGGTGGGCGCGTCCTTGCGAACGCCGAACCGCACACCGTCGAAGCGTGACAGGTTCGATGAGGCCTCCGCCGGAGCGATGATGTAGTAGGCCGACAGAGCGTGGGCGGCGGCCGGGACCGACGTCTCGTCGACGACCGCTCCCGCGGCGGCGAGCGCGTCGGCGGCAGCGTGTACCCGTCGGCGCACGTCCTCGGCGATGCCGTCGCCCAAGAACTCACGAGGGAGACCGACGCGGAGGCCGTCGACGCCGTCACCGAGGCGGGCGGTGATGTCTGGAAACGCCTCGGGTATGGAGGTCGAGTCCATCGCATCGTGGCCGGCGATCGCCTCCAGGAGCGCCGCTGCATCGGCAACATTCGTCGCGAACGGCCCGATCTGGTCGAGCGAGCTGGCGTAGGCCACGAGACCGAACCGCGAGACACGGCCGTACGTCGGTTTGACGCCGACGACACCGCAGAACGCCGCCGGCTGCCGGATCGACCCGCCGGTGTCCGATCCAAGCGCCAGCGGGACCAGGCCGGCAGCGACAGCGGCTGCCGAACCGCCCGACGAACCGCCCGGCACCCGTGAGGAATCGAGCGGATTAACGGTCGCCTCATAGGCCGAGTTCTCCGTGGAACTGCCCATTGCGAACTCGTCCATGTTGGTCTTGCCGACCGTCACCATCCCCGCTGCCGCGAGGCGGGTCACGACGGTGGCGTCGTAGGGCGGACGCCACCCTTCGAGGATCCGGGACCCGCAGGTGGTCGGCAGACCCCGGGTGCAGATGTTGTCCTTGAGCGCGACGGGAACCCCGGCGAGCGGCCCCATCGCCTCGCCCGCGGCGACCCGGCGGTCGATCTCGGCAGCGGTGGTTCGTGCGTGCTCGACAGTCGCCTCGCGCAACGCCCCGAGGCCGGCGTCACGCTCCCCGATCCTTGCCAGAACGGCATCGGTGGCTTCGACGGCGGAGCGTTCGCCGTCGCGGATCTGCCGCCCCAACTCCAGTGCGGAGACAGCGTTCACGGCTCCTCGCCGATCACGGGGGGAACCCTGAACATTCCGTCCTCGGCTGCCGGCGCAGCAGCCAGCACCTCGTCACGATCGAGGGACGGCGTCGCGACGTCGTCGCGGAACACGTTTCCCAGTGGGTACGGGTGTGAGGTTGGCTCGACACCGGCGAGGTCGAGCGACGCGATGTCATCGGCGTGGCCCAGGATGGCATCGAGCTCCTTCGCCGAAAGGTCGAGCTCGGCGTCGGTGAGTCGAAGTCGTGCCAGGCGAGCCACCGCCTCGACATCGTCGCGAGTGATGCGTTCGGGCATAGGCGGCGAGTCTACGTGGGTGGCCGTCGACGCTTCGGCACACGGCGCGTCGCTACAGTGACGCAGTTCACACCAGCGTGACCGAAGGAGAGAGCCCGAAGCATGGCCAAGTATCAGTTCCTGACCCCCGAGTGGGTCGAAGCCGCCAAAGCCATTCGCGCCGAGTTCGAGGGTGACGCCCCGGCGCCGGCGCACTCGGTGCGGATGAACCAGATCATCACGGAGGTGCCCTTCGGCGACACCGATGTCAAGGCGTACATGGACACGTCGAGTGGTGCGATGGAACTCGACCTCGGCGAGCTGGAGAACCCCGACCTCACTGTCACCGTCGACTACGAGACGGCGAAAGCGATCATCGTCGACGGCAACCCCCAGGCCGGGATGCAGGCGTTCATGTCCGGCAAGATCAAGGTCCAGGGCGACATGACCAAGATGATGGCGTTGCAGGCCGGCAGCCAGGATCCGACCGCCGCCGAGGTCGCCGCCCGGATCCAGGAGATCACCGAGTAGTTCACTCCCCTGCTCGTTCTGTCCTGCGAGAGCACCACCCGGGTGGTGCTCTCGCAGGACAGAACGAGCAGGTGGGCTATGCCGTGGTCGAACGACGCGGCAGGAACAGTGCGGCGATCACGCCGACAGCAGTGATCGCCGCCCCGAGGTAGTAGGCGTTGGCGTAGGACGAGGCGAGTCCGACCGTGGCGACCCACGCCGCCTGTGCCGAATCGAGCAGGTTCATGCCGAGCGACGTCGCCACCTGCACCGACATCTGCTGGGTCGCCCCCGCCACGCCAAGGTCGCTGTTGTCGACCGAGTTGGCGACTGATGCGGTGATCGCCGGCTGCACGAGCCCCATCCCCAAGCCCGACAGCGCGATCGACGCCACGACGACCCACGTCGACAGGTCGGATACGGTCGCGGCAAGGATCCACAGAGAGCCCGCCACGAACGCCGTGCCCACCACGGCCACGATGCGAAGCCCGAGGACACGCGTGATCGCACCCGCAGCTACGCCAACCAGGGCGAATGCCAGCGGCCGGGGGATCAGCAGGTTGGAGATGTGGCCGGGTTGTTCCCCCGACACCTCAGCCAACAACCGCGGGGCGAGGATGAACCCGCCCATGTAGCCGAGTTGGGCGAAGAACATCAGCACGATCGGCACGGTGAAGTTGCGGAGTGCGAAGTAGCGGATCGGGATCAGTGGGTGTTCAACACGCCGCTCGATGACGATGAACGCTGCTCCGGCGATCGCAGCCACTGCGAACGCCGTGATCGTCGCAGCGCTCCCCCACCCCCACGACCGGCCGCGCTCGACAGCGCCCAGCAGTGCAACCAACGACACGCCGAGCGCGACGTTGCCCGCAACGTCGAAGTCGGCGTGTTTCGCCTTCGGGGTCTCGGGAAGCACCCGCCACGCCAACAGGGCTGCGATCAGGAGCAGCGGCGCCTGACCGATGAAGATCGTCCTCCACCCGAACGCCTCGACAACAGGACCGCCGATAACCAGCCCTATCACCGGACCCCCCGCTGCCACGAGTGACCAGTAGCCCATCGCCGTCGAACGTCGAGCGGGAGGGAAGGCCAGGTTGATCATCGCCAACGACGCCGGCCCCGACGCCGCCCCGACGATGGCCCCGGCGACGCGGAAGGCGACGAGCGACCAGCTGTCCCAAGCCACCGCCGACAGCACGGCGAACGCGACCGATCCCCACATACCCGCCAGGTACACCCGGCGATGGCCGCGAAGGTCGCCGATCTTGCCGGCGGTCGCCGTGAACAACGCGTTGGCCAGGATCGGCCCCGAGATCAACCACACCAGCGTCGACGCGTCGACTCCGAGGTCTTCGGCGATCTCGGGCCGGCTGACCGCAAGGATCGTGAAGTTGATCCCGACGGCGAACAGGCCGGCGAGCACGGTCCACGTCACGACCCACGGATGGGCTGATCGGCTGTCAGCGGTTGGGCGACCTGTCGAGTCGTCGCCGCTCACCGGGCGCCCCTCGATTCATTCGGGACGCGCACGACGACGGAGCTAGTTGGGGCGGCCGCCTCGTCGCGGCGGCTGGGGAACACCACGTCGGCTGACCGCCCCAACGAGCTTCGTCGTCGTCGGGGCAAGACCTTAGGGGGGCGCTCCGCGGAAGTGAGGGATGCTCGCGCGACAAGCTGCGAGGAACGCCTCCTCATCCGTTGGTCAACAACGTGACCGCCGTGCCTTTCGGTCGCATCTCACCGACGGTGGGCGACACGCCAACCACCTTGTTGGCCGGCGAGCCGACGACCTGTGCGACCGGGAACCCGTTCTGCTTCAGCGACTCGGTCGCCTGGCTACCGGTCTGACCGATCACGTTCGGGATCGGAAACAGCTCCGGCCCCTTGGACGTCGTCACCTCGACGACCGTGTCACGCGGCAGCTCAGCGTTGTCCTGGGTGTTCATCGACAGCACGGTGCCCACGGGTTCTTCGCTGAACTCCTCGGTGACGTGAACGCCGAGCTGAACCTGGGCGAGCGCGGCGGTCACCGCCTCGATCGGCTGGCCGACGAGTCCCGCGGGAACCGTACGGGGCTGAGGGCCGGCAGAGATCACGAGGTCGATCGGGGTGCCCTTCGGAATCTGACCAGCGGCATCCGGCTCGACCGTCGACGCGGCGGAGATGACGAAGCCCTTTGGAACGGTTTCGTCGAAGGGCTCGCTGCGCGCACCCACGACGAGGCCGGCGGCATCGAGGCGGGCGAGAGCGGTGGTCTCGTCGACGCTGCTGTCGAGGAGCGGAGGGTCGACAAGGGTGTTGCCGAGCGAGACGTCGAGTTCGACGGTCATGCCCTCGTCGAGCGTCGTGCCTTCGACCGGGCGCTGCGCCACGACCTCATCAGCGTCGGTGCCGTCCTTGCGAACGAAGCTCGTCTCCACCTTCAATCCCAGCAGATTCAACTCCGACGTCGCGGCATCAGCCGACAGGCCGACGAGATTCGGCACGGGGTGGTTCGGCGTTCGAATCTGGGTCCACCAGACGGCGAATCCCCCGCCGATCAGGAGCAGCCCGACAACGACTCCGAGCACCCAGCGCAGGCGATGCGACTCCGCATCGTCCGATTCTCCCGGCTCCGCAGACGCCGGCTCGGGTTTCGGCACAGATGTCGCTCCGGACGCCGGCTCGGTCGTCGGGCTCGGTGCCGGAATCGACGCCGGCTTCGCGACGACCCCCGGCTTCGACGCCGCTGACGAAACCCGCGCCACAGGAACGGCCACCGGCTCGGTGAGCGCATCGGCTGCCAGCAACGTGATGTCGTCGAAGGCCTCGTCGCCGTCTGCGCCGTCTCGGGACTCAACGACTTCGTCGGGAACGTCGGGAGAACCGGGCACGTCGGACGAATCGGCCCGCTCGGCTTCCTCGACCAGCCCTTCGAGCACCTCGACGGGGATCGCGCCCGGCAGGCTGATCGCCTTCGGTCGGTCCATGTCCTCCGACGCAGCGAAGAACGCGATCACCATTTCGCCGGCGTCGGGGCGCATCTCGGGGTCGAGTCGGCCCGCACGGGCCAGCACCGGGGCGAGGCGGCCGAGCGACCTCGGCACCTCAAGGTCGCGTTCGGTCCTCGCAAGGAGCGTGCCCTGCACGGTGTCGCGGGAGAACGGCACCTCACCGGTCACCGCCTCGACCAGCACCAGCGCCAACGAGTACACGTCGGACCGACCGTCGACGTCCCGGCCCATCGCCTGCTCGGGGGCCGAGTAGCGGGCCGTGCCCAACAGAACGCCCTCGGGTTCGGTCCAGGATGCCTCAGCGAGTGCCCGAGCGAGACCGAAATCGGCGATCCGCAGGCGGCCCTCCTCGCCGAACAGCAGGTTCGCCGGTTTGATGTCCCGATGGACGAAGCCACGCTCGTGGGCGTACTCGAGGCCGCGCGCCACATCGAGGCCGACCACCAGCGCCTGGGATGGGCTGAACGCAGGACCGGAGTTCAGGACGGCCCGCAGGCTGCCCCCACCGAGAAACTCGGTGACCAGGTACGGCACGGGCACGTCACCGTCAGCAGCGTCGCCGGAGTCGTAAACATGCATCACGTTGGGGTGGTTGAGCGCTGCCGCGGCGTGCGCCTCTGCGCGGAACCGCTTGAGGAACGCGGGATCCTCAGCGAGCGACTGATGCAACACCTTGACCGCCACACGCCGACCGAGTTGGAGGTCGTCGGCCAAAAAGACGCGAGCGGAGGCTCCGCTTCCGAGCGGAGCGACGATGCGGTACCGACCATCGACGGTCGACCCGCGGCCGAGGGGACGTGGCGACATGACCGCGTCAACCATAGGGGACGCGCCGATCGGTCACGGTTGCCCGCGCGACTGTGCCGTGGCTCGGCTGACACAGCAGAATGGCGCGGTGCCCCTCAAGGTCAAGATCACCCTCGCCGTGCTTCTCGTCGTCATGGGCGGACTCTTCGCTTACGTACTGTCGGAAGCCGCCACCGGCCCGGACCAGACGAGCTTCTCCAAACCGGACTACGTCGAACGCCTGATCCCGTCGAGCGGCTCGGAGGCCCTCCGACAGGCGACCGTCGGCGTCGACCTGCGGGAGGGGTACGACGCATACCTCGTTATCAACGGAATCACGATCCAGAACAGCGCAACGAACGCCGACGACGACGGTCTCCGAAAGGCCCCGAGCCTCGGCACTGTCGAGTACGACCCCGGCCCCGACCGGCGGATCACCGAACTCAACTCGCCGAAGCAGTGCGTGGATGCCTGGGTGTGGAAGAAGCTCGACGGGCCGACCACCGCCGTGCAGGTCAACTGGTGTTTCGAGGTGACCTGAGTTGAAGGGGCCGGGCACCGAACTCGGATCGGAGTCCAGCGAGCCGGGCCTTCGGGTGAGCGCTCCGAAGGACGTCGCCGCGGGACCCACGGGTGTGGCCGTGACGCTGCGGCGATCGCTCGACCAGATGGGGCCAACGAGAACCGCACGGACCCTGGCGGTCATCAACCAGCCCGAGGGCTTCGACTGCCCCGGTTGCGCCTGGCCCGAGGCCGCTCCGGGAGTTCGCCACCACATCGAGTTCTGCGAGAACGGTGCGAAGGCCGTCGCCGAGGAAGCGACTACGGCGCGCATCGAGCCCGTCTTCTTCGCCGAGCACTCGGTCGCCGACCTCCTCGGTCGCACCGACTTCTGGCTCGGCCAGCAGGGACGCCTCACCGAGCCAATGGTGAAGCGCCCAGGGGCCACGAACTACGTGCCGATCAGCTGGGACGACGCGTTCGCCCTCGTCGCGTCGGAGCTGAACCGACTCGAATCCCCCGACGAGGCGATCTTCTACACGTCGGGCCGCACGAGCAACGAGACGGCGTTCGTGTACCAGTTGATGGTGCGGGCGTTCGGCACGAACAACCTCCCCGACTGCTCGAACATGTGCCACGAGGCGACCGGGGTTGCTCTGATCGATGCGATCGGGGTCGGCAAGGGCTCGGTGCGCCTGGAGGATTTCGCCGAGGCCGACGTGATCCTCGTCGTCGGCCAGAACCCGGGAACCAACCACCCACGGATGCTCGCGACGTTGGAGGCCGCGAAGCGACGGGGCTCGAGGATCGTTGCGGTCAACCCGCTTCCCGAGGCCGGGCTGCTCCGCTTCAAGAACCCGCAGCGGGCGAACGGGGTCCTCGGGCGGGGTACCCAGCTCAGCGACCTCCACCTGCCCATCCGGATCGGCGGCGACCAGGCGTTGTTCCAGCTGTGGAGCCTGAAGATGCTCCAGCGCGAAGCCGAGCGGCCGGGCACGATCGATCACGACTTCATCGAACGACACACGGCTGGCTTCGAGGCGTTCCGTGATCACATTTCGGGACTCGATCCCGACGAACTGTTGGCGGCGACCGGCCTCGACGCCACCCTGGTCGACCAGGCCCTCGAGATCGTCGCCGCCGCCGAGCGACTGATCATCTGCTGGGCGATGGGCATCACCCAGCATCGCAACGCAACGGGCACGATCCGGGAGATCGCCAACTTCGCCTTCCTCGGGGGTCACATCGGCCGCCCGGGTGCGGGGCTGTGTCCGGTGCGCGGGCACTCCAACGTCCAGGGCGACCGAACGATGGGCATCTGGGAGCGGCCGCCTGCCCCGTTCCTCGACCGCTTGGAGGCGGAGTTCGGACTCCCGATGCCGCGGGAGGACGGCGTCGACGTTGCCGAGGCGATCCAGTCGTTCGTCGACGGCACGG
>JAIBBP010000162.1 GCA_019694615.1 Microthrixaceae bacterium
GACTTCATGGTCCTCACCGGCAACGACCTGGCGATCGACATGGTCATGTGGGGTTCGGACTACCTGCTGGGCCTCTCGACGTTCGCCCCCGACGCCTTCGCGCTCCGGGACCGGCTGTGGCTCGACGGCGACCCCGACTTCTACGAACTCAACGACCTGTTGCAGGAACTGGGCGCCTTCACGTTCCGGTCGCCGGTGCCCGGCTACCGCCACGACGCCGCGATGTTCCTCCACGCCCGCGGCTGGATCACACATGACGGCGTCGTGGCCGGTGCAGTGACGCGGCCGGAGAGCGACCGTGCCGTCCTCGTCGACATCGCCCGCCGAGTCGAGGAATGGGTCTCGTGACCGAGGACCGGACCCGGTTCCCGCAGGTCAAGAAGATGGCGTCACCCGCCGACCTGCGGGCACGACTGAGCGAGCTCGACTGCGATCTCACGGTGGATGACTCCGTCGATCCGACCGGGCCGCTCTCGACGTCGTTCGCCGTCGACGACGTGGCGGCTGGGCCTCGAACCGTGGGCAACCGCTTCTGCATTCTGCCGATGGAGGGATGGGACGGCACGACCGACGGCGCGCCGACCGATCTCGTCGAGCGTCGCTGGCGACGGTTCGGCGCAGGAGGAGCAAAGCTGATCTGGGGCGAGGCGACGGCTGTCGTCGCTGACGGCCGGGCCAACCCCAACCAGTTGGTCATCGCCGACTCCACCGTCGACGCCATCGGTCGGCTGCGTGCGTCAACGGTCCAGGCCCACCGGGAACGCTTCGGTTCCGCCGACGACCTGCTCGTAGGCCTTCAACTGACGCACTCCGGCCGCTGGTCTCGGCCCGTCGGACAGCCGCTTGCCCGTCTTACCCATGACCATCCCGGACTCGCGGCGCGGACGGCACCCGGAGCGACCGTGTTCACCGACGCCGAGCTGCGCGATCTGATCGACGCCTACGTCGCTGCCGCTGCCCGAGCCCGCCGCGCAGGGTTCGACTTCGTCGACGTCAAGCACTGCCACGGCTATCTCCTGCACGAACTGCTCACCGCGTACGAACGCCCCGGTGAGTTCGGCGGAACGTTCGAGGGTCGCACCCGCTTCTTCCGAAACGTCGTTGAGCGGATTCGAGCCGAGGTACCCGACCTCATGGTCGCGCTGCGGTTGTCGGTGTTCGACTTCGTGCCGTTCGTCCCCGGCCACGACCGCGTGGGCCAGCCCGCCGCCGAGGGATCGGCGGCTCACACCTTCGGCGGCGACGGCAGCGGAACCGGCGTCGACCTCACCGAGACTCACGCCCTGCTCGACCTCGCGACCGAGCTGGGGGTTGGACTGGTGTCGGCCACCGCGGGCAGCCCGTACTACAACCCGCACATCCAGCGCCCAGCGTACTTCCCGCCGAGCGATGGCTATCTGCCACCCGAGGACCCGCTGGTCGGCGTCACCCGCCTGCTCGACGCGACACGAGAGCTTCAACGCCGGCACTCCGAGCTCGCGATCGTCACCGGGGCCATGTCGTATCTGCAGGACTGGATCGCTCATGTCGGCCAGGCGGTGATCGCCGACGGTTCGGCTACCTCGATCGGTTTGGGCCGAATGGCGCTGTCCTACCCGGACCTCCCCGCCGACGTGCTCGCCGGGAAAGACCTCGACCGGCACCTCGTCTGCCGCACGCTCAGCGACTGCACGACAGCGCCGCGCAACGGTCTGATCTCGGGGTGCTACCCCCTCGACGACTTCTACAAGGAACGACCCGAGCGCACCCAGCTGACGCTGATCAAGCGATCACTTCGGCAGACCCCTCGCTCACTTCGGCAGACCCCGCGCTCACTTCGTGAGGGGCGCTGAGGGCTCGCGGCTCGGCTCGGTGACATCAACGCGCAACGTGTGCTCACCGCTCTTGATGACGAAATCGGTGGAGTCGAACGGGACCCGGGCCCAGGGCGACTCGATCCGTGGGTAGTCGGAGAGCGGCTGCACCGCGCCGTTGACGGTGAGGGGACGATCCCACCCGAACTCGATGCGTCCTTGCGACGGCGACGTCCATGTCACGTCGAACCCCGTCGAGTACACGTTCGGGTCACCGAGGGGGCGGACCTGCACGGGATGCTCGACGATGGCGGCCCGGAACTCCCCGAACGTGCCGTGTGAACCCGTCGAACCGATCTCGGTGACCCACACGTTGTTGGGGCCGCCATCGGCAACGAGTTCGAACGGCTCGACGAGGCCGTTCGTGTCGAACACCTCAGTGTCGTAGGTGACCCAGCTCGGCTCACGCCACGAATAGATCGCCAGGTACTCGTCACCAAGGCGGGCGAACGTCCAATGGTCGGCACGGACCACCTCGTCGAACCTCTCCTGCGGAAGGTAGGCGTGGGTGTACTCCATGTACGACCCCTGCAGGACGTCCTTACTCGCAAAGAGCGGCGCGTAGATCGAGATGTTCACATTGCGCACCTGCGCGCTGCGGGGCAGCGATGCGTTGCCGGTCCAATCGTCGCTGTTGGAATGCCACGGGACCCCGGGCTCGGTTGGAACCCGCGGATGAGTGGTGAACACCTGAGCCTCAGGCGAGAGCGTCGCCTGCCACACATGGTGCTGCTGACTCGCCTGACCCTTCCGGAAGTCCTGCGCCGTCGACAGCATCGCCCCCTCACTTCGCCAGGTGTAGGTGTTGGCCTCCGACAGCAACCCGATGTTCAGCTGCGGCGCCAACGAACGGGCGAGGCCGCGCACCGTCTCCGGCGAGGACGCCTTCACGATCGGCTCGAACGGCTTGAAGGCACTGAACAGCTCGGTCTCCCAAAGGTTGTACCTCGTCATCTCGTTCGTGGTCTCGACGACGGTCTGCCACGGCGTGAGCGCGGCCATTCCCCACCACGTCATGAGGTTGTCCGGTTCGTCGAACGCGAGGCCCATCGGACCTTCGGGGTTCGCGACGACCTCCGCCAGCGGGTCGAGCGGCAGGCTGTGTCGCGCCATCTCGACCACGCCCCCGACGTTGCCCTCCGTCGACGGATCGCCGTCATCAGCGACCACCTCGCCGAGAATTGCCGGCGGGCGGTACGTCGACACGCTCGCGAGGAACACCGCACCCAACTCCGACCGGTACGGCTGATCCGTGTCGTTCAGCACCAGCTTCGACACGTCCCACGTGTCCTCGTCGAGCGCCGTCATCTTGTCCTTCTTGTAGCTCCTGCCGTGCGTGGCGCCGAAGGCCCCGTCATGGGTGTGCGACGCCATGTCGTACAGCAACAGGTCGCTGATGATCGCGCCACGAGTCGCGGTCGCTTCGTCATCGGCGAACTCAGCGAGCGCGACCGTCGCCTCGAGGTCCTCCTGGTAGTAGACGTTCGAGTACCACTCCGCGAACCCCCACCGTGCCCGCTGATCAACCCACCGCTCGATCAGCGGCCTGGCGCGGTCCATGTGGGCGGACCCGGTGATGCCCGCGGCTGTGAACGTCTCGTCGGGGAACGCTTGGCCGGCGAGATACTCGATGGTGTGGAAGAGGATCTGGTGGTTCTCCGACCAGTACCACCGCTCGTCGACGACGCCTGGCGGTTGCGGGTCGGTGTACCAGTACTTGAACCCGAGAATCATCCGCTCGACGTGGGCGGCAGCTTCAGGGGTGAGGCGCTGCCCCAGGTCGGACCGGTACCAGAGGTTGATCAACGCGATCATGTCGAAGTCGGTCGTGTCGGCGTAGGTGGCGAACCGGGCATCGATCGTCGCGAAGTCGGCTGGCACCAGGTCGACGACAAGGTCGGGATCGGCGGCGAGTTGTGCGACAGCGCGCCAGACTTTGCCGCGACTGTCCTCCGCGGCGACATCCGCGCCAGCCGCCGTCGACAGGTAGTCCGATGTTCGCTTGGCGTAGTGGTCATCCACCGCAGGGGCCTCCCGTCCCGTCGAACTCGTCGGCTCCTCAGCACCGTCACCGCTGCACCCGGCGCCGAAGAGAGCGACCGCGACGAGAAGGGACACGGCACTTCGAGATCGTGGACCCATCGCGGCAAGCTAACCGCGGCGGCCGGTTCGGTAGGTTGACCGATCGTGAGCGCTATCCGACTCCGTCTCGGAGTGATCGGCATCGAACACCTGCACCTGTTTGAGATGGTGGACGGCCTCCTGAACGTCGGGGCCGAAACTGTCTGCCACGCAGCCGGCGACGGCCCGCTCACCGCCATGTACGAGGGGTGGCGCCCCGAGTCAGAGCGACGGCCCGTCGACGCAGTCCTGGCCGACCCGTCCCTCGACCTGGTGGTGCTGGCGGGGGTACCGTCCGAACGCGCCGGAATGGCGCTCGCCGCGCTGGCCGCCGGTCGGCATGTCCTGAGTGCCAAGCCGGCTGTCACCACGCTCGACGACCTCGATGCGCTCGACATCGTCGGGGCCGGTCCCGCTCGATGGTGGGTGTTCTTCTCCGAACGGCTTTGCAACCGCGCCGTCAACGAGGCGATTCGGTTGGTTCACGCCGGAGCGATCGGCGAGGTGGTGGCGGTCACCGGTGCTGCACCGCACACGTTGGCTGCGGACTCGCGTCCCGAATGGTTCTTCGACCCGTCGCGTTCAGGTGGCATCCTCACCGACCTCATCACCCACCAAGCGGACCAGATGACGGCGCTGGTTGGCCACTTCACCCCGGCGGTGATGTCGGCGACCGTCGAGAACGTTGCGACGCCGCACCACCCCGAGTTCCAGGACCTCGGCCGAGTGTCGTTGCGTACCGAGATCGACGGTCGGGTGATCCTGAGCGACCACCACGTCGACTGGCTGTCGCCTGCTGGACTGGGAACCTGGGGGGATGTGCGTCTCGTCATCACTGGCACAACCGGCACCATCGAGGTCCGCTCCAACATCGACGTTGCCGGCGAGTCGGGTGCCGAGCACCTGATCCTCGTCGACGCCGACTCGGCGCGGCGCGTTGACTGCTCGGGCGTCGTGATCGACTGGGCTGAGCGCCTTCGCACCGATATCGAGCTGGGCACCGACACGTTCGTTTCCCACGTTCACACCGTCGATGCGTGCCGCGCCGCGATCCGGGCCCAGCGTGCGGCGGAGGCGTTTCGCGACCGGTAGAACGCGTTCTCGTTTTCACGTAGCCTCGCCGCCATGCCCGCACTCCTGACCGAACGCGACGGCCACTCGCTCGTCGTCACGCTCAACCGCCCGGACCGCCAGAACGCAATCAACGGCGAGATGCTCGTGCGCATGTACGACGCGTTCGTCGCGGCCGACACCGACCCCGACATCCGAACGCTGATCCTCACCGGTGCCGGCGGCAACTTCTGCTCCGGCGCCGACCTCAAGGAGATGGCCGGGGGCCACTCCGGCGACACCGGCGGAATCGACGTCCCGACGCGTCTGGCCGAGGACGCCGATCTCCCTTGGAAGGCGCTCCTGCGCACGTGGCGTCCAGCAGTGCCGATCATCCTGGCGGCCGAGGGGACGGCCATCGCCGGGGGCACCGAGCTGCTCGGCGCGACGGAGATCCGTGTGGCCGGCGAGAGTGCCAAGTTCGGCATCAGCGAGGTGAAGTGGTCGCTGTATCCGATGGGTGGCTCGGCCGTTCGCATCCCCCGCCAGATCCCCTACGCCCGCGCCGCGGAGCTGCTGTTGTGCGGCAATCACATCACCGCACAGGAAGCTCACGACCTGGGCCTGGTCAACCACGTCGTCGCCGACGGTGGGGCGTTGGCGAAAGCGAAGGAAATCGCAGCAGTCATCAACGCCAACGGGCCGCTCGCGGTGAAGTCACTGCTGAAGACGCTGCGGGAGACCAACGGCATGGAGGAGACCGAGGCGCTGACCTACGAGTTCAGCTACGGGTGGGACGTGTTCGGCTCCGAGGACGCAAAGGAAGGCCCCCGCGCCTTCAAGGAGAAGCGCACCCCCAACTTCCAGGGCAGGTAGCCCCGGAGTACGCCGCCGTTACGCCTGTTCTGTGATGCGAGACCGCCCCTGGAGGGGCGGCCTCGCAACACAGAACGGGTGTCGGAGCTGAAGAAGGACTGTTGTGAAACTTGGACTCACGTGGGGGTACTGGGGTGCCTTGCCGCCCGGCAACCTGGTCGAGCTGACCCAGGAGGCGGAGCGGCTCGGGTTCGACTCGGTGTGGTCGGCGGAGGCGTGGGGTTCTGACGCGTTCAGCCCGCTCGCCTACCTCGCAGCGCACACGTCGACGATCAAACTCGGCACCGGCGTCGTGCAGCTGTCGGGCCGCACACCAACCGCCGCGGCGATGCACGCCATCACCGTCGACCACCTGAGCGGGGGGCGACTCATCTTGGGCCTCGGGGTATCTGGGCCACAGGTCGTCGAAGGCTGGTACGGCCAGCCGTACCGCAAGCCACTCACCCGCACGCGGGAGTACGTCGAGATCATCCGCAGGGTGCTGGCGCGCGAGGAGCCCCTCGAGTTCGGTGGCGAGTTCCACCAACACCCCTTCCGCGGCGAAGGCTCCACCGGGCTCGGGAAACCACTCAAGTCGATCACCCACCCGTTGCGACGCGAGATTCCGATCTTCCTCGGGGCCGAGGGGCCCAAGAACGTCGCCATGACCGCCGAGATCGCCGACGGATGGCTGCCGCTCTACTACTCGCCGTTCCGCCAGGACGTGTACGCCGAGCATCTCGCCGGGGCCAAGCCCGGCTTCGAGGTCACGGCGATGGCCAACATCAACATCACCGACGACATCGAGGCCGGCCTCTACCCCGTGAAAGCCGCGCTCGGCTTCTACATCGGAGGCATGGGGGCCAAGGGAAGGAACTTCCACACCGACCTCATGGCCCGCATGGGGTACGAGGACGAGGCGTACCGCATCCAGGACCTGTTCTTCGAAGGCAAGCGAGACGAGGCAATCGCGTTGGTACCCGACCAGTTCGCGGACGAGATCTCCTTGGTCGGCCCGCCCGGCCGCGTCAAGGAGCGCCTCGAGGAGTGGAAGAAGTCGCCGGTCACAACCGTGACGATGTATCCGTCGTCGCCCGACCAGCTCCGCCAAGCCGCCGAGATCGTGCTTTCCTGACTGCCTCGGCCACCTCCGCTCAGGCTCGGTCGCTCCGCTCCCTTCTTACGCTGCGGTACCTCGGCGTCCTGACTGCCTCGGCCACCTCCGCTCAGGCTCGGTGACCAACTTCAGGCTCACCGGTGACGATAGACACCGGTGAGCCTGAAGTTCAGGGTTTGCGGCTGAGCGAGATCGCGTAGTCGCCGTCCGGGTCCGTCCACCAGCCGATCAGCTCGAGGCCGACAGCGGCGAGCTCGGACTCGACGCCCTCACGCCGGAACTTGGCGCTGATCTCGGTCAGCATCTCCTCCCCTTCGGCGAAGCGAACTGCAAGGTCGAGGTCCGCGACAGTCACGACCTGTTGCGCTGTCGAGCGCAACCACATCTCGATCCACTCCTCGTCCGCGTTCCAGCGAGCGACGTGGTCGAACGAGTCGAGGTCGAAATCGGCGCGGAGCTCGCGGTTGACGACCGCCAGCACGTTCTTGTTGAACGCTGCAGTCACCCCCGCCGAGTCGTCGTAAGCGCTCACTAGGCGATCGGCATCCTTCACGAGGTCGGTGCCGAGCAGGAACGTCTCACCGGAACGAAGGGTGTCGGCGATCGACCGCAACAGCCGGGAGCGAGCGCCGTGTTCGTAGTTGCCGATGGTTCCGCCGAGGAACGCCAGGAGACGGCGACCGGTTGTTGGCAACAGGTGGAGATGGCGGTCGAAGTCGCCCACGACCGCGTCGAGGCGCATCGACGGGTAGCGGCGGACCAGCTCGACGGCGGCAGCCCGAAGGGCCGATCCGCTGACGTCGAACGGCACGTACCCGCGTAGTCGGCCCGCCTTGGCGAAGGAATCGAGCAGGGTACGGGTCTTGTCTGACGATCCCGACCCGAGTTCCAGCACGGTATCGGCGCCCGACAGCGCCACGATCTCGTCCGCGTTGGCTTGGAGGGCGCTCCGCTCGGCCTCGGTAGGGTAGTACTCGTCGAGCCGGGTGATCTTGTCGAACAGCTCGCTGCCGGTCTCGTCGTAGAACCACTTCGGAGGGATCCGCTTGGGCTCCGCCGCGAGCCCGGACGCCACGTCGGCTCGCAGGGCAAGCGCGACATCGTCGGGACCCAGATGGTTGGTGAAGGTGAGCTGCGGCGAAGCGTCTCCCCCGGCGGTCATCGGTCTGCCGCCAGCCGCACACCACTGAACGCCCATCGCGCACCCGGCGGAAAGAAGTTCCGGTAGGTCGCGCGAGTGTGGCCTTCGGGAGTGATGCATGCTCCGCCGCGGAGCACCATCTGGTTCGACATGAACTTGCCGTTGTACTCCCCGATTGCCCCGGCCGCCGGGCGGAAGCCGGGGTAGGCGACATAGGGACTGGCGGTCCACTGCCACACCTCGCCGACGACCTGGCGGAGCGCGCTGTCGCTCGCGCCGGCAGCTCGCGGGTGCCACGCCAGGCGATGCGAAACATCCCCGCCGACCCCGCTTGCGACGACTCCGTGCTCCCATTCGGCCTCGGTCGGCAGGCGCGCTCCGGCCCACGTGGCGAACGCGTCCGCCTCGTAGTGGCTGACGTGGACCACGGGTTCGGCGGGATCGACCGGGCGCGGTCCGGTGAGGCCGAAACGCGACCACGGTGAGTCGATCCCGCCTCGGTCGAGGTCGCCGCGACGCCAGTAGAGCGGGGCGCGCCACCCGTGCTGCTGGACCGCCGCCCAGCCGTCCGACAACCACAGCTCCGGCCGCTCGTAGCCGCCGTCGCTCATGAATTCGAGCCACTCACCGCAGGTCACCAGGCGATCGGCGAGCCGATAGGGCTCGAGCCACACGCGGTGGCGTGGACCCTCGTTGTCGTAGGCGAAACCCACGCCGTCGTCACCGATCTCGACGAGACCACCGTCGAAGTCGGCCCACCGCATCGGGGTCGCGGCGAACGTCGACGGTGCGGCCGGGATCGCCGGTGGCCGATAGGCGACCCGCGTGGGATTGCACGACAGCACATGCTTGATGTCCATCAACAACAGCTCCTGGTGCTGCTGCTCGTGATGAAGGCCGAGTTCGACCAGCGCGGCCACCTCCTCCGCGACACCTGCATCGAGAAACGCGACCATGGCGTCGTCGACGACCTGTCGATAGGCCATGATCTCACCGACGCTCGGTCGACTGACGAGTCCACGCTCGGCCCGCGGATGCCGCGGGCCGACCGCCTCGTAGTAAGAGTTGAAGAGGTACTCGAAGTCGGCGTCGTAGGCGCGGTACCCAGGGGCGTATGGCACGAGCACGAACGCCTCGAAGAACCAGGTGACGTGGGCGCGGTGCCACTTGGTTGGGCTGACGTCGGCCATGGACTGCACCGTCTGATCCTCCGCGCCCAACGGCTCTGCCAACCATTCGGTGATCGACCGCACACGGAGGTACTCGTCCACGAGGTCGGTTCGGACACGGGTGTCGGCAGTCGGCATCAGTTCTCCCGAGTTGCGGTTCGTATGCGGTCGGCCTCGACTGAGCCCGACTCGAAGAAAGCCACGGCATCGTCGACCGACATCACCTCCGATCGCGAAACGGCGGCTCCGTACGGTTCGTTCCAGAACCCACCAACGGATGGGGGTTTCCACGGACCGACATATAGGTACGGCTCCGAACGTCCGACACCACCGGCATCACCGGGTGAGCCGCCATAGTTCACCTCCCCGACCGAACACGCGAGGTCGAAGTGCTCGGGCCAGAGCTGCGCGATCGACGGATGTCGGCCAGCGTGTCTCCGGCGGAACACTTCGACCGCGTCCTCGACGAGTCGGAACCAGGCGGCCAGTTCGTCGGAGGCCGACGCTTCGATCACCAGCGGGGCGTCCGGCTCCAACGTCGAGGACGGTTCGTAGGCACTCGTCCGGGCCCCGACCGGAAGGCCGACGACCTGACACGCGTCCCGGATGGTCGAGATCGGGTTCCACGACTCCCCTGCCGAATCGCCGTCGATCACGAGGTATGAGCCGTCGACGCGGACCCGGCGTCGGATCCCGTCGACCACGTGCCCGGGCTGTCCGAAACCGCCGGGTGTTCGGCGCAGCCCGATACGACCAGTCCGGCGATGAAGGTCTGGGGCCAGCACGTGCTCCGCCAGTGCGTGCCACGCAGACCTGGTCGCGACGAGCCGCTCGATCGAGGTCGACGGACCGGGGTCGGGTGCGATCACATGACCAGCCTGCCACGGGGTGGCGAAGCCCGCTCTGTCACCGGGCTCAGCGACCTCCCCGCGTAGGATCGCGCCGAACACGCGTTCACCAACGCATCGAAGCCCCGAATCCCGCTGGAGTACCCATGCCTTCCCAAGGCGACCTGTTCGAGACCAACTTCGCCCGCGAAGTCGTCGACATCCGCGTCGACCAGGAGATGAGCGAGTCGTTCCTCGCCTACTCGCTGTCGGTCATCACCGCCCGGGCCATCCCCGACGTCCGCGACGGCCTCAAGCCGGTGCAACGTCGCATCCTGTACTCGATGTCGTCGATGGGATTGCGGCCGGATCGACCCCACCGAAAGTGCGCCGGCGTCGTCGGCGACACGATGGGCAAGTACCACCCCCACGGCGACAGCTCGATCTACGACGCCTTGACCCGCATGGGTCAGACCTTCTCCCGCAACGTGTGCCTCGTCGACCCGCACGGCAACTTCGGCACTCTCGACGACCCGCCGGCGGCGTACCGCTACACGGAGTGCCGGCTGTCGGATGCGGCCATGGAGCTGCTCGCCGAGATCGACGAGGAGACCGTCGAGTTCCGCTCCACGTTCGACGGCGAACGCGACGAGCCAATCTACCTGCCGGCCCGTCTACCGAACCTCCTCGTCAACGGCACCACCGGGATCGCCGTCGGGATGGCGACCAACATGGCCCCGCACAACCTCGTCGAGGTGTACGAGGCAATCAAGCTTGTGATGACGAAGCGTCGTCCGAAGCCGACCATCGAGGAGTTGATGGCGGTCATGCCCGGCCCTGATCTTCCCTCCGGCGGCATCATCGTCGACGACGGGATTCGCGACGCCTACCTCACCGGGCGGGGCACGTTCCGGATGCGGGCCACCGCCGAGATCGTGAGCCTCACGAAGACCCGCCAGGGCATCGTCGTGACCGAGCTTCCCTACATGGTCGGCCCCGAGCGGATCGTTGCCCGCATTCAGGAACTGGTGAACACCGGCAAGTTGGTCGGGGTCTCCGACGTGAAGAACCTGCAGGACCGCCGCACCGGCATGAACATCACGATCGAGTGCAAGCCCGGCGTGAACGCCAAGGCGATCCTCACCGAGCTCTACCGCCTCACGCCCATGGAGGAGTCCTACGGCGTCAACAACGTGGTGCTCGTGGACGGCGTGCCGACGACCCTCGGCCTGTGGGAACTGTGCAACCACTACGCCGAGCATCGCCTCGACGTCGTGCGTCGCCGCACGACCTACCGCCTCGGCAAGGCCCGCGACCGGCTGCACATTCTCGAGGGCCTGCTGATTGCGCTCGACGCGATCGACCTCGTCATCTCCATCATCCGGTCGTCCCAGGACGCGGCTGAGGCCAGAGCCCGCCTCATGGCCGAGCTGTCCCTCAGCGACATTCAGGCGACCCACATCCTCGACATGCAGCTCCGGCGACTGACGGCCCTGGAGAAGTTGAAGCTGGAGGAGGAGGTTGCGGAGCTCCGCGAGCTCATCGTCGACTACGAGAAGATCCTCGACTCCGACCAGCGCCAGCGCACCATCGTCCTCAAGGAGTTGGAGGACATGGTCAAGCGGTTCGGGACACCCCGGCGCACCCGCATCATCCGCCCCGACCAGGTCGACGACGTGTCGCTCGAGGCCATGCTTGACGATCCCGAAGGTATGAGCGACGAACCGTGCGCCATCGCTCTCAGCGCGTCCGGAATGGTCGGGCGTGAACCGATTGGCGGACCGAAGCAGGCGACCTTCGGGCGACACGACGTGCTCCGGTCCCGGGTCGCGACGACAACGTTCGGCAAGGTGATGGGAGTCACCAACGCCGGCCGCGTTCTCGTCTCGCCCGCAGCGGCGATCACCGAGGTGACCGGCAGGTCGCGGGGCATCGTCGTGTCCGAGGCGTTCACCACCCAGAAAGGCGAGCAGGTTCTCACCCTCGTCGCCCAGCCACCCCCCTCAGTGATCGAGACGGCAGACGATCTGCTCGCAGCGGCAACAGACGGGACCACCGAGGACCTTGCTCCGCTCCTGCTCGTGACGGCCAACGGCGTCGTCAAGCGACTCACGTCGGAGGAGCTCGCCGGCACGGCGAACACCAAGACGGTGATCGGCCTGAAACCCGGCGACTCGGTCGTCGCCGCGTTCGAGGCACCGGATGGCACCGAGGTCGTGATCGTGACCTCCAACGCCCAAGCGTTGCGCATCGACGTGTCCACTGTGCCGGTACAGGGGCGCGGCGCCGGCGGCGTCGCCGGCATGAAGCTCTCCGACGGAGCAACCGTCATCGCGGCGGGGCCCGCCGGATCCGACGCCATTGTGCTCACCCACACCGACCGCCAGACGGCCAAGGTCACCGACGCCGGCGAGATCCCGCTCAAAGGTCGAGGGACTGGCGGCGTCAGGGTGACGAAGTTCCGCGACGAACGGGCGCTCGACTTCGCCTACGTCGGCCCGGAGGCAGGCGTCAGTGTCGTCGTCGGCACGGAAGACACCCCGTCCAAGCCCGATCCTTCCCCCGAACCGCTGACGATCCCGCACACGGCTCGGGATCTCGTGAGCCGGGCGGTGCCGCGCCGGATCCTCGACGTCGGGTTCGGGCGCTGGTGAGGAGCAACTCACCGAAGGTGGCCTCGCCCATCGAACGTGCGCGAGGTACCGAAGCGTAAGCAGCGAGCGGAGCGAGCGAACCTGAGCGAAGGTGGCCTCGCCCATCGAACGTGGCACACTCTGGCCTCATGGCAGTAGAGACGGTCGCGTATCTGAGTGCCGGGTACCCGCGGGTGACCGACGCGTTCATCACCCGCGAGATCGCGGGTGTCGAGGCGTGTGGACTCACGGTCGAACGGTTCGCGGTACGCGCTCCCGGCGACGACAAGATGACTGGCCCGGAGCAACGCCGCGAACGCGAGCTCACGACGTACCTACTCGGTCGATCGAAGGCCGAGTTTCCCAAGGCGGTGCTGCGGGCGTTCCGAGCCTCGCCGAAGCGTTTCGTGGGTGCGGTGAAGCTGGCGCTCGCAACCCGTCGGGTGGGCGTCGAAGGAACGGTTCGTCACGTGGCGTACTTCGTAGAGGCCGCGGTGCTCGCCGACCTCATGGCCGAACGAAACGTCGACCACCTCCACAACCACTTCTCGGACTCGAGCTGCACGGTCGCGATGCTGGCGTCCTCCTTGAGCGGGATCCCGTACAGCTTCACGATCCACGGTCCTGCGATCTTCTTCGAGCCGCGGGAGTGGAGTCTCGAGACGAAGATGAACACGGTTGCGTTCTGCGCCGCGATCAGCGCGTTCGCGAAGTCGCAGGCGAGCATCTACTGCGACCCCAACCGATGGGACCGAGTCCACATCGTGCACTGCGGCGTCGACGACCTGAGGCCGGCGGCAGCCGAACGCGACCCGGCCAAGTTGGAGCTGCTGTTCGTCGGCCGACTCGAGCCGGTCAAGGGGATCCTCGTCCTCCTCGAAGCGGTGGCATCGCTGGTGAAGGCCGGGCGCGACGTTCGGCTCACCGTCGCTGGAGACGGTGCACTCCGCCAGGACCTGGAACGACGCGCCGCCGGCCTCGGACTCGGAGATGCCGTCCGGTTCGTCGGCTACCGCAGCCAGCCTGAGATACGCCAGCACCTCGCCGAATCGGACGCGTTGGTCCTTCCGAGTTTCGCCGAGGGTGTCCCGGTGTCGCTGATGGAGGCGATGTCCCAGGAGCGGGCCGTGGTTGCCACGAGCGTGGGCGGTGTGACCGAACTCGTGAAGCACGGCGTCAACGGACTGGTCGTTCACCCCGGCGACCCTGTCGCCCTGGCCGCTGCGCTGACGACCCTCGCCGACGATCCCGAGCTGCGCACGAGGATGGGGCTCGCCGGCCGGGAGACGGTGCGAGCTGACTTCGACTCCGCCACCGAGGCGCGCCGGCTGGTTGCGCTGATCCGCGACCCCGAGGGCACTCGGGGCATCGTTCGACCGGAACCCGTGGTCATCACCTGAGAACGCCCGCGGGTTCTCTCTTCGACGACCACCACGACAGTGTTAAAGCCGGTGCAAAAGTCCAGCATGACCACTACCGTCAGAACCATGAGCCCCGCCACCGAAGCTCAGATGCTTCGATTCGCTCAGGCGCTAGACAATCTTGCTCGACGCCATGGACTGTCGAACCTCCGCGTTGCCCCCGACGGTCAGCTCATCGCCGATGTAGCGAAAGCGCGAACGCTTCTCGACATCGCTCGCTTCGAAATCGAAGCGCAGGCCGTGCTGAAAGCCCGGGTTTCGGTCATCAGCTCGCGCGCCGAACTCGCATCGCTTGTCGACAGCCGCCCGCTGGTTGCATCGTCTGCAGCGTGAGTACCCCGGCACCCGGCGTTACCGAACTCGAGGCAGCGCTGGCCGCGTTGGATCGAATCGCGGAGCGCGTTGCTGAGGGGCGTGCGTCATTCAACCGCAACAAAGATCGACAGCTCGCGCTGGTGTTCCTCTGGGCGAATGTTGGCAGCCAGCTCAAGCAATACTGCCGGCGGCTCGACGTCCCGGCCGGAACCGAGCCGTTCGCCGGACCTATCCAGATGCGCGACAAGCTCATCTACGGCTCTGTTCGAGCGCTCGATCCCGAAGTGGTTTGGGATACATGCGTGTTGAACGGTCCCGAGCTCCACGAGTTGCTGACCAACATTCGGTCCGCTCTATGAAGTCCACACGCCCCACGCGCCCGACCGCACCGTGAGCAGGGGGGACCGGGCCGAGGCCACGGAGATGGGTCAACCGTGACTGTCGGTGGGGTTCAGTAGCCTTGCCCCCCATGGTTCCCCCGACCGAGAACTCCTCCCAGGCCTACGACGAGCACTCCATCCAACTGATCGAGGGGCTCGACGCCGTCCGCAAGCGCCCCGGCATGTACATCGGAGGCACCGGGCCAGAGGGGCTGCACCACCTCGTGTGGGAGATCGTGGACAACGCTGTCGACGAAGCGGCGGCGGGGTTCGCCAACCTCATCGAGGTCACGCTCCACAAGGATCGCTCCGTCGAGGTCACCGACAACGGCCGGGGCATCCCCACCGGAGTGAAGGACGGCAAGCGCACAGCGCTCGAGTACGTCTTCACCGAACTCCATGCGGGCGGCAAGTTCGGATCCGGCGCATACTCGGCATCAGGCGGACTGCACGGCGTCGGAGCGTCAGTGGTCAACGCGTTGTCCACCAAGCTCATCGTCGAGGTCGACCGCGACGGGCAGACCCAACGACTCAGCTTCAGTGAGCGCAAGCCTGGCCGGTTCGGCCCCAACGGCGGGTTCAAAGCCACGTCCCAGCTCGAAGTCGTCAAGAAGATCCCGCCGAAACGCACCGGCACCCGCGTCCGGTTCTGGCCCGACAACGAGATCTTCGACCCGGAGGCACAGATCGAGTACGGCCAGGTTCGCGACCATGTCGCCCAAGTCTGTTTCCTCGTTCCAGGCCTCAAGGTGCGCCTACACGACAAGCGCGGCAGTGAGGCGCGGGAGCCCGAGGAGTTCGTCGCGAAGGGTGGCTTGAGCGACTACGTCGACTTCCTCTCGATCGGCGAGGCCGTCAGCGAGATCGTCACGATCTTCGGGTCGGGCACGTTCGTCGAGAAGGTCCCCGTCGACGGGAAGATGACCGACGTCACCCGTCCGTGTCAGGTCGGCGTCGCGTTGCGTTGGGTCAAGGGCTACGACACCACGCTGGTCAGCTTCGTGAACACGATCCCGACGCGTGAGGGGGGCACCCATGTCGCCGGGTTCGAGCGTGCGATGACCAAGGTCGTCAACGACGTCCTGCTTTCCAGCACCAAGAAGCTGGCCAAACTCGCCAAGCAGGGCAAGGACCGTGCCGAGAAGTCCGACGTGCAGGAAGGGCTCGTGGCGGCGGTGAAGGTGACGTTCGCTGAGCCTCAATTCAAGGGCCAGACGAAAGGTGAGCTCGGCACGCCCGCGGTGCAGAACATCGTCTATGAGGCAGTGCGCGACGGCCTCACCAACTGGATCGAAGGCGGTGGCCGCAAGACGCACGTGACCGCGGTGCGCGACAAGATCGCACAGGCCGTCCTCAACCGGGTGTCGGCCAAGCAGACGCTCGACGCCAAGCGCAAGGCCGCCAATCTCGGGTCCACCGGCATGCCCGACAAGCTTGCCGACTGTCGGACCCACGGTCTGGGTTCGGAGCTGCTGCTGGTCGAGGGCGATTCGGCCGCCGGGCCCGCCAAGGCCGGGCGCAACTCCGAGTACATGGCGGTGTTGCCGCTTCGCGGCAAGGTGGTCAACGCTGGCAAGTCGAACCTCAAGCAGGTCATCGAGAACGCTGAGGCGCAGGCGCTCATCACCGCGATCGGCGCCGGGTCGGGTCGCGATTTCAAGATCGAGGATGCCCGCTACGGTCGCATCATCATCCTGTGCGATGCCGATGTCGACGGTAGTCACATCCGCTGCCTGCTCCTCACGCTGATCTACCACTACCTGCGCCCGATGCTCGAGGAGGGTCGAGTGTTCGCCGCGCAGCCACCGCTCTACACGGTGAAAGTTGGCGACCAGAAGTTCCACGCCTACAGCGACGATGACAAGGAACGCCTCACCGTCGAGCTGTGTACCGGCACCAACCGCAAGCGCGAGAACCTGCAATGGGTGCGGTTCAAGGGCCTCGGCGAGATGGACGTCGACGAGCTCGCCGAGTCCTGCCTGGACCCCGAGACCCGCATCCTGCGTCGGATCACCATGGAGGACGCCTTCGTCGCGAAAGAGGCCGGCGAGATGTTCGAAGTGCTGATGGGCTCAGATGTCGCCAAACGACGACAGTTCCTGCTCGACAACTCCAGCCTGGTCGACCTCGAGTCGCTCGACGTCTGAACGTCGGCTACGCACCGCCGAGTTCGCTGTATCCCTGCTCGACGTCCCACACGTGATGGATCGGGTCGTGCAGGAAGTAGCGCGCGAACGAGTCCACGGTGAACCCCGCACCGTCGCTGCGACGCCCCTTTCTCAACAGCTCGTCATCGGTCACGGCCTCGAAGCTCGCAGCGATGATCTCGGCTGACGCGATCAGCTCGTCGGCGACCTGGTCTGACTCCTGCGACGCATAGTCGTCCTCGATCGCGGTCGCGTCCTGGTCCCAGTTTGCGAACAGGGGATCGTCCTCGGCGAGCATGAGGCGGAGCCGAGTGTCGAACAAGCGGAACACGTCACGCACGTGACAGCCGTACTCGACCGCTGACCACTGCTGCGCGTTGGGACGGAGGTTCGCTCGGGGGTCTGCGAGGAGGCCGCCGAGTCGGGCTGCGACGGTCCGCACCTCGGACCCGACGGCGGAGACGTCGAGTTCCGTCGCGTCGTAGCCGCACTCCGGACAGCGCTCGTCGAGCACCCAGGTCCAGTCCTTCGTGTCGGGTTCCAGAGGCGGCGGCGGTTCTGGCGTCATGGCCGCACGCTACGGCTCGGCGGTCGGCCCTGGCCCCGAGTTTCGAATCGCAGCTTCCCAGGCACGCAGGTACCGGCGAAGCGCCACGTGCGAAAGGGCGGTGATCGCCGGACCGACGGCTCGCGCGACGAACGTCGCGGGGTGGGCGTCAACGGCGATGGTGCAACGCACTCTGTCGTCGGCGAGGCGTTCGACCAGGAACGACTCCTCGCCACGCTCGTGGTGGCCGTCGAGGCTCCCGTATGCGAAACCGAATCGATCCGGCTCGTCGACGGTCGCGACGATGCGGTTTGGCACCACGATCGACACGGGGCCTGCGGGGAGCACGACGAGAAGAGTACGGCCGTCCTCGATGGACGTGTCCGGTCGATGGATCCGGGCGCTGATGCCGGCGTGGCACGCCCACCTCCCGAGCGAGGCGACGGCAGCGTCGAACGACGCTGGGCTTCGGCCCACGATCCTCGACTCGTGGTGCACTCGCGTGGCGGCGCCCGGCGAGAGGGTCGCACCGACCGGCCCGACGGAGGTTCGCTTGTAGTTGAGCGACCGTTCCTCCGCCTGCTGCAGCATCTGATCAAGGGTCCGCTCCGAGGGTCTCCCCACAACGATCCAACCAGGGAGCGGCCGGTCGGCGACTCTCACCGCATCACCTCGAACTTTCCCCCAGTGAGGGTCATCGGCCACCATCTTCGGGAACGTCCACGAACTTCGGTGCCATTTCTAGGGCGCCCTTCGTGGTGTTGGCCCATCGAGGCGGGATCGGCGATCTCCCTCGATATCGTGACCGAGCCCCACTGTCGTTCACCGCAGCGACAACCCGCTGGGCTCGACTTCCTCGGAGCATCATGAGCAACACCATCCCCTCCACCTCTCTCGACGCCGACGTGGTCGTCGTCGGCGCCGGAATCGTCGGCCTCGCGTCGGCTCGTGCCGTTCAGAAGAACCGGCCGGGCACCCGCGTCACGGTCGTCGAGAAGGAGTCGAAGGTCGCTGCCCATCAGACCGGCCGCAACTCCGGTGTGATCCACTCGGGGATCTACTACCCGCCCGGCTCCAACAAGGCGAACATGGTCGCCTCCGGTCGCTCGATGTTGTTCGACTTCTGCGAGCGCCACGACATCCCGACCGATGTGTGCGGCAAGG
The DNA here is from genome assembly GCA_019694615.1 of Microthrixaceae bacterium. Lineage (GTDB taxonomy): Bacteria > Actinomycetota > Acidimicrobiia > Acidimicrobiales > Microtrichaceae > SSF14. The sequence goes on from JAIBBP010000162.1 coordinate 18,741, forward strand.
TGATCGTCGCAACCCGGTCCGACGAGATCGAACGACTTCGAGGCCTCGAGGACCGCAGCAAGCAGCATGGGTTGGACACAACGTGGCTCACGCGGGCTCAGCTTCGCGACCGCGAGCCCAACGTCGAGGGTCTCGCAGCACTGCTCGTTCCCGAGGCGGGCATCACCGACTACGTCGCCATGTGCCGTGCCCTCGTCGAGGAGATCGAGGCCAACGGCGGTGAGGTCCTCTTCGACACGCCCGTCGAGTCGATCTCCGAGTCGACTGGGGGTGTCACGCTCCGCACGTCGAAGGGCGCGCTGCGCTCCAACACGATGATCAACTGCTCTGGGTTGCATTCCGACCGGGTCGCCCAAATGGCCGGCCGGAAGACCAAGGCACGGATCATGCCGTTCCGGGGCGAGTACTTCGAACTCACGCCGAGCGCCCGCTCACTGGTCAAGCATCTCGTGTACCCGGTCCCGGATCCGCGATTCCCATTCCTCGGTGTGCACTTCACCCGGATGATCGACGGCGAGATCCACGCCGGGCCCAACGCGGTTGTGGCGCTGGCCCGCGAGGGCTACACGTGGCGCATCGCCAACAAGGTCGACCTCCGTGAGATGGCGCTCGATAAGGGCAGCTGGATTCTTGCGAAGAAGTACTGGCGAACCGGTGCCGGCGAAATGGTCCGGTCGCTGTCGAAGGCGGCGTTCGTGCGGGCGTTGCAGAACCTCGTGCCGGCAGTGACGGCGAACGATCTCATCAAGAGCAAGGCCGGGATCCGCGCCCAGGCGATTCGGCCCGACGGCTCACTGGTCGACGACTTCGAGTTCGCCGATGGCCCGCGCTCGGTACATGTGGTGAACGCCCCTTCGCCGGCGGCGACGGCGAGCCTCGCGATCGGCGAGGACATCGCCAACCGCTGGGCGAAGCTCGCCTGATCTCGGGTTGCGCCCCTCCCCAGCCCGTTCTGTTGTACAAAGCGCGCGCCCAGCCGCGCGCTTCATACAACAGAACAGGTTGCCCCGACCCAGATAACCCGGCGAGGTACCGCAGCGAAAGAAGCGAGCGCAGCGAGCGAACCTGAGCGAAGGTGGCCTCGCCCAGAAAAAAGGACGAGGGCCCCGGGGGGTAGGGCCCTCGTCGGCCGCTCGACGTGACGTCTGCGACCCATCCGCAGTGGCGAGGGGGGATCACCACCGGGACTTCTTGCTGGATCCCGCCAGGGATGGATCTCCCCGGAGGCGGCTGGGGGGCTGCCACACTCCGGGGGATCGGACTCGGGCGCTGGGCCCGAATCAGATCAGGCCGTCTTCTTGACGGGGGCCTTGCGTGCGACCGGCTTGCGGTCGAGGACGGCGTCGGTGATCGGCGCCGCGGCCTTCGCAACGGCGAGGGCGATGTCCTTGTTCGTGTCGATGATCGACTTGGCGAACTTGTACTGGTTGTCGATCAGTTCCTTGGGGGTGGGGATCTGCTCGGCGTACGGCACCGCGGGGATGTTCGGGAGACGATCGACGATGAACTCGACCACGGTGGAGACACCGCTGGTGACGGGCTCCTTGACGGTGGCGATGGCGTCGACGACGGAGGTCTGAACGTCGGTGAGCTTGTCAAGCACGGGAGTAGTCATGGGAGGGTTCCTTCTGGGAATGAGCCCTGTCGGGACGACCTGGCTCGTTGTGCGATGTGCTAACTGTAGCAAGCGGTCGCAAGCTGCGTCAACCAATTTGCTTGCAAGAGTTAGCGTGGCGTTCGTCACACCAAGCCCGCGAGCAATCGGGAACATTCCCGACCCCTTGTCGGTTCCACAGATTCCCGACTAGTTTGGTCGGGAATTCGAGCCTCCAATCCCTGACGGCTCGCTCCACACAAGAAAGAGACGAGGCACAGCCATGACCGTCCGACTCGGCGACGACGCCCCCGACTTCACAGCAGAGACCACCCAAGGCACCATCAACTTCCTCGACTGGAAGGGCGACAGCTGGGCGATCCTCTTCTCCCACCCCAAGGACTTCACGCCGGTCTGCACGACAGAGCTCGGTGCCGTCGCCAAACTCAAGCCGGAGTTCGACCGGCGTGGCGTCAAGGTGATCGGCCTGTCGGTCGACGAGGTCGGCAACCACAGCGAGTGGGAGAAGGACATCGAGGAGACCCAGGGCGCGGCGGTGAACTTCCCGCTGATCGCTGACACCGACCGCAAGGTGTCCGACCTTTACGACATGATCCACCCGAACGCCAACGACACCCTGACGGTGCGTTCGGTGTACATCATCGGCGCCGACAACAAGGTGAAGCTCACGCTCACCTACCCGGCATCGACCGGCCGGAACTTCGACGAGATTCTGCGGGTGATTGACTCACTCCAGCTCACCGCCAAGTTCTCCGTCGCCACGCCGGCGAACTGGACCGACGGCAACGAGGTCATCATCGGCAGCGCCGTGAGCGACGAGGCGGCCAAGGAGAAGTTCCCCGAGGGGTGGCGCGCCGAGAAACCCTACCTGCGGTACGTACCCCAGCCGCAGGGCTGACATGCCACGCTCCGCGCCGGGGACGAATCCCCGGCGCGGAGTCCCACTGCCTACGATGTCAGCCGGGCTCTGAGCTGCCAGGAGGCACAAGGTGACATGGTGGCGACGGCCAGGGGTGTGGGCATCGGCGAGCGCTGCCGCTGTCGTCATTGGCAACCTCGGCGGGCTCGCCATCGGTGACGACGGCGTCGGCTATCAGGCCACAGCTGACAGCCTGCTCAACGGCAACGGCCTTGGCTACTTCCTCGAACCGAAGCTCACGATCTGGCCTCCGGGTTGGCCGGTACTGATGGCGGCCGTCGCCAAGGTCTCGCCGCTCGACACCGAACAGGCGGCCATCGCCCTCAACGCCCTCACGGCTGTCGCGATCGTTCTGCTGGTGCACCGCCTGCTACTGCGCCTCGTGCGCGATGAGCGGCTGGTCACCCTCGGAACCGCCGTGAGCGCGCTCGGCGCGTCGGCGATGGTGTTCGGCCACCTCCTGATGACCGACTACTCGTTCGCCGCCGTCACCTTGGGGCTGTTCCTGGCTCTCCTCAACTACCGCGACGAGCACAAGACCGGCTGGCTGTTCGCGGCAGTTGGACTGGTGTGGGCCGGGTTCATGATCCGATACGCCGGGGTCGTCCACGTCGGGACGGTGGGGCTGTGGCTGCTGCTCGACCGGAAGCGAGCACTCGTCCTGCGGGTGCGTGACGCGGCGCTGTTCGGGGCGCTCGCCGCGCTCGTTCCGGGAGCGTGGGTCCTGCGAAATCTCTCCATCGACGACACTGCCCTGGGCGTGCGCTATTCCTCGGCCCGCGGTCTGATCCCCAACGCCTTCGACACCTTCGCGACCATCGGAAACTTCCTCACACCCGGCATCGAGATCGAGCGCCGGATGATCTGGGCGGCGGTCGCGGTCGTCGGCTGCGCTGCAATGGCGGCGCTGCTCTGGCGCGTCGTACGCGCCGACGAGCGGTTCCGCTCCGTCGGCGGTGTCCTCGACGTCGTCGCGTCCGGCCCCGGCCTCCTCGTGCTTCACATCGGGGTGTACGCCGCCTACATGCTCTACGCCCGCACCACCACGGGTCTCAACCAGCTCGACTTCCGCCTCCTGAACCCGCTGTACCTCCCGCTGGTGATCGTGGCGCTGGTGATCCTCGATCGGGTCCTCGCTCTGGAAGCCACCGACGAATCGGCGCCGACGATTTGGGCCAATGCAGCACGTGTCCTCCCGGTCGCGTGGGCTGGACTCAACATCGCCGTCGGCGTCGGGATGGTCGCCTACTTCGCTACGTCGCCCGACATGTTCGTGGGCAACTACGAGCGTGCGGCGTTCGACGACGTCCGTGACAGCCGCGTCCTCGACGCCGTGCCGATTGGATGCGAGGTGTCGTCCAACCTTCCCAACGCGCTGTACGGGTCCGGCGTCGACGCGCAATGGAGCCCCCGGAACACCGGACTCGAATCCAACGACGAGGTCGACGACCTCCCCGAACTCGAAGCCGATCTCGCGCGGGGAGATGAGGACCACTGCCTCATCTGGATCGACCTGCAGCCCAACTACGGCCACCTGGCGACTCTCGACCAGTTGAGCGATCGCTTCAGGCTTCGCGAGCTCGCCCACGATGAGCCCGTGACGCTCTACCAGATCGAGTCGAGGTAGTCCCGGACGCGAAACCGCCACGCTCAGCCGCCCGGCTTGCGGGCGGACCCGGTGAGATTCCGGGGCCCGACGGAGGGGCCCTCCAGATCGTCATCCGAAGGTCCGCTGATGTGGCGGGTGAACGTGGCAGTTCCACGAGGTCCTTGCGCCTGACCCCGGTGGCCAGTTCCCGATCTGGGCTGCGCGGACCTCTTCGCAGATGGTGCACCCGTACGCTGCGGTTGTCAACGGGAGAGATACGAACAATCTGTTCTGGAGATGAGCCAGGAGACTGCGGCAGTGCCCGAGCTATAGAGTTCGCTTCGTGGCGCGCAACGACAAACACCTGACCGCCCTCCGATCGCTTCGCCTGTTCCACGCGTGCAACACGAAGGAGCTGGAGCAGATCGCTCGCCTCACCGATGAGGTCACGGTGCAAGCAGGCCGTCGGATCGTGACGGAGGGCGATACCGGAGCCGAGGCGTTCGTGATCGTCGATGGCATTGCCACGGTGGTCCTCGGCGAGGATCGCATCTCCGACCTCGGACCCGGCCAGCATTTCGGCGAACTCGCGCTCCTCGACGGCGGCACCAGAACCGCCAGCGTGGATGCCGTGACCGACATGACGCTTCTTGTGCTCAGCCGCCCCGCGTTCATGGGCCTCCTCGACGAGCAGCCCGGCATCGCCCGCCGCGTGATGGCCACGATGGCGACGATCATCCGCGACCTCGAACACCCCGGCAGCGGCTGAGGCCGGTTAGCAGACCAAGCACGGTCGGTGGGCGCGGGTTACGCCGCAATCTGCACCACCGAGTACCTTGAGGCGCATGACTGCGTCCGAGACCACCGACACCGCAGCCGAGAAGCGCTTCCGGCCCCGCCACATCCCGCTGATCATCGGCTTCGGGTTCGCCGGGATCACCCTCGTCAGCTTCATCGCTGAGAAGCTGTGGGCCGAGGAGTGGCAGGTCGAGTACCTCGAGGATCACCACGAGACCCGCGAGTACTTCTTCAACATCCCCCACATGGTCAGCGCCGCGTTCTACGTGGTCACGATCATCAGCATCGTCTACGGCGCCATCACCTTCTCGAACAGGATGCGCAACTGGTCACGCGGCGCTCCGGAGTCCCGCAAGACCACCAAGAAGAACGTCGAGAAGCGGGCCATGCGTGTGCGCGCCGGCCTCTACATGCAGACGCTCCTTCGCGACCCCGCTGCCGGCATCATGCACTCGCTGATGTACTTCAGCTTCCTCATCCTCCTCGCCGTCACCACGGTGGGCGAGATCAACCTCCAGCTCCCCGTCGATCTCAAGTTCCTGAACGGCCGCAACTATCAGGCGTTCTCCTTCATCGCCGACTTCGCGGGCCTCGCCTACGTGATCGGTGTCGGGTGGGCGATCGTGCGTCGGTATGTGCAGCGCCCCTACCGAATCCGCATCAAGTCGAAGCCCGAGCACGCCCTCATCCTGGGGGTGATGCTGTCGATCGGGCTCACCGGTTTCGCTGCGGAGGCGTTCCGCATCGCGATGCAGGGCATGCCGGAGTTCGAGAAGTGGTCGTTCATCGGCTACCCGCTCGCCCGAGTGTTCGAGGACGTGAGCTGGCTCGCCGGAGCCCAGCAGGTTGCCTGGGTGCTGCACATCGCCAGCTTCATCGCCTTCATCGTGATCCTGCCGTCCACGATGCTGCGCCACATCTTCACGTCGCCGATCAACATGTACCTGAGCGAGCGCGACCGCCCCAAGGGCGCCATGAAGGCCATGCCGAACCTCACCGAGACCGAGCTGGAGAGCTTCGGCGCCTCGGTCATCGAGGACTTCACCTGGAAGCAGCTCCTGGACACCGACTCGTGCACCATGTGCGGTCGATGCACGTCGGTCTGCCCCGCCCACGCCACCGGCAAGCCGCTGGACCCCCGTGAGATCGTGCTCAAGACCGGCGAGGTCATGGCCGCGACCGGCGACCCGGTCGTCACGCCGCCGCTCGGCACCGTCGCTGAGATCACCATCGGCGCGAACAGCTTGTTTGAGCGGGTGTCCGCCGAAGAGGTGTGGGCCTGCACCAGCTGCAAGGCGTGCGACGAAATCTGCCCCGTCAACATCGAGATCCTCGACAAGATCCTCGACATGCGGCGCTACCTGTCGCTCATGGAGTCGAACTTCCCCACCGAGCTCGGCGGCGCCTACCGCAACATGGAGAACAGCTCGAACCCGTGGGGCATGAGCCAGACCGAGCGGGCTGACTGGGCGAAGAACCTCGAAGGCATTGAGGTGCTCGCCGGGGGCGAACCGCTCGAGTCGGAGTACCTCTACTGGGTCGGTTGCGCCGGCAGCTTCGACGACAAGAACAAGAAGGTCACCCAGGCGATGGCGAAGCTCATGGAGCGCGCCGACGTCAGCTTCTCGGTGCTCGGCCCGGCCGAGAACTGCACGGGCGACCCGGCTCGCCGATCTGGCAACGAGTACATCTTCCAGATGCTGGCGATGCAGAACATCGAGACCCTCGACTCGATGGGTGTGAAGAAAATCATCACCCAGTGCCCCCACTGCTTCAACACGCTCGCCAACGAGTACCCCCAGCTGGGCGGCAACTACGAGGTCGTCCACCACAGCGAGTTCCTCGAGCAGCTCATCGACAGCGGACAGCTCGACATGACCGACGCCCGCCTCGAAGAGCGCATCGTCTACCACGACAGCTGCTACCTCGGCCGGCACAACGACATCTACACCGCACCCCGCAACGTGTTGGGCAGCCTCAAGGGCATCGAGATCGTCGAGGCCGGCCGCAACGGCACCAAGGGCATGTGCTGCGGCGCTGGCGGTGCGAGGATGTTCATGGAGGAGAACACCGGCAAGAACATCAACGTCGAGCGCAGCCAGGAACTTCTCGGCACCGGTGCAGCCCGCATCGCGACCGCCTGCCCGTTCTGCTACATCATGATCGACGACGGAGTTAAAGGTGAGGGCGTCGAGGACGATCAGATAAAGGTGGCGGACATCGCCATGCATCTGCTCGATGCGTTGGACAACGCGAAGCCTGTGAGTGCCCCACGTGCTGAAACGGCAACCCAAGACTGAACTTCCCCAGCCGAAGGGTCCCCACCGGATCCTCGTGGTGGACGACAACGCGGACGCGGCCCGGCTCCTGGGCAAACTGTTCCGCAAGCAGGGCTACGAAGTCGCCGAGGTGAGCGACCATCAGGTCGCTCTGATCACCCTCATGAACGAGCCCGACCCGATCTCCGCCGTGATTGCCTCGTTCTCGACGTCTGGCAACGGTTCGTGTCTCAAGCTGCTCGACGCCATCCGCCACACGCCGGAGCCCCGCGTCAACGCCCAGCGGGTCGTGCTGATCCTCGACACCCCTCGCCAGCAGATGTTCGCGTGGCAGTCCGGCGCCGACGAGATCCTCCTGCGGCCCTACCAGGCGGATGATCTGCTGGCAGCCGTTGGAGCGACCATCGAGCGGCCCGATTCGGACCGGCATGCCCACCGTCGCCAGATGATCGACGTCATCCGGGAGCAGAGCGTCGCGACCCATCCTCCAGGCGAAGAACCAGTCGGCGCGGCGCGGTTCAACTAACCGATCCCGAGTCGCGCCAGTCGACGTCGGTCACGCCTCAGCGGCCCCACGGCTGGTAGCAACGTCGCCATGGCCACCCCGGACCTGACCGAACTCGAACGATGGTTCCTCGGCCGAGGCATCCCGCACTTCATCGCGGACTACAACCATTCGACCCGGGTGTGGACCCGAGCCCTGCCGTTTCTGCTGGTCACCTACCTGCTCGCGGCCGTTCCGGTCACCGCCGACACGTGGTCAGATGGCGCCGTTGAGTTCGCTGCCACCGTCGTGTGCCTGCTCGTCGCATGGGTGCTTCTGAACCTCGTTCGCAAGCAGCCCTTCTTCAGCAGACCGACGCGTATCGGCAAAGTGGAACTCGGGGTCTATGTGCTCGGTCCGCCCCTCGGTCACGTGCTGCTCGGTGAACCGACCGGCGCCGCGATTGCGTTCGGCATTCAACTCGCACTCCTCACCGGCGCCTACGTCGTAGCCAGTTACGCGCTGATACCGCTGCTGGGTTGGACGCTGCAGCGCTCGGTCGACTCGCTCCGCGTCGCCGGCACGGCCATGGCCCGCGCCCTTCCGCTGCTGCTTCTTGTCGTGACCTTCTTCTTCATGACCGCCGAGGTGTGGCAGGTGTTCGGGCGCTTGCAGGGGGTTCCCTATGGCCTGACGCTGATGCTGTTCCTCGTGTCCGGCGCCGCGTTCGCCGCGAATCGTGGTCGAAAGGAACTCGACGGCGCGGCGAACGTGCACGACCGCGACGAGATGGCCGAACTCGTGGCTGGGACTCCGGCAGCCGACGCGTGCCGTCGCCTTTCGGACGAGGCCTTCGCGAGCGAACCGCCCCCGCTGACCGGGCGTCAACGGATCAACCTGCTGTTGGTCATCGTCGTGAACCAGGTGCTGCTCGCAGTCGTCGTCGCCACAGCGATCGGTGGGTTCTTCCTCGCGTTCGGGTTTCTCGGCATCGGCGGCGACGTGGTCGAGGCATGGGTACTGCACCCGCCGAACCCCTTGTTCACATGGACAATCTCGAGTCGGCCGCTCGTCTTCAGTGAGGAACTGATCCGAGTCTCGGGTTTCCTCGCGACGTTCTCCGGCTTCTACTTCAGCGTGCAGTCGACCACCGACCCGCGGCTCCGCGAAGGCCTCGACGAGTTCGCCGAGGACAACGTTCGTCAGCTGCTCGCGATGCGACAGGTGTATCTCGCCGACCGGGAGTGACGGCACCGCTGCTACTATCCCTCCGGCCCTCCGGGGCCGGCCGTGCGGATGTAGTTCAATGGTAGAACGGCAGCTTCCCAAGCTGCATACGGGAGTTCGATTCTCCTCATCCGCTCCGCTCACATCCCCCGCCACGGCGGGGGTTTCGTCGTTGTGGGGGTCTGTACTCGGTGACGACGGATACGCACGTTGCACAGATGCGACCCCGGACGATGCCGGCCAGCACTACCAGAATTCCGCAATGAGCACGGTGCCATGCTCGGCGTCTCGAAGCAGGCAGCGCAGCGGAGGAACGGGACGAGGACGCCACCCTGACCCTCAGATCAGAGCGCGAGGTGAATCCGCAGAGCCTCATCGAGCTCGGCGAGGCTGCCGCTCGTGAGGACCCCGATTCGTTCGCCGACCCGCTCGACGGCGATCGACCGGACCTGCTCCGCCTGGGCTTTCGAGTCTCGGTGCAGGCCCGTGTCCTCCGCGGCAAGAAGTACTTGGAAAGGGTAGATCCGTTCGACGTTGGAGGTGACGGGGACGACGGTCACCACGCCGCGACCGAGGCGGGTCGCCGTTGTGTTGGCACCATCGTTGCTGACGATGACGCTCGGTCGGCGCTTGTTCGACTCGGCACCACGCGCCGGGTCGAGGTCGACCCAGCGGATCTCACCACGGCGCATTAGCCGAGACCGTCAGCGATCGCCACGTCCCATGCGTCGGCGTCGTCGCCCTCAGCCCAATCGGTCCATGCGTCTTCGTAGGCGACGTCGAGTTCGGACGCCCGAAGGAGTCTCACAGCCTTGTGAAGAGCTGCGGAGCGGGAAGCCAGGCCTTGGGTCCTTGCGTAAACATCCAGGTACTCGACATCGGCATCAGGAAGACTCACGCTGACCTTCATACCCGGATCCTACTGCTAGTACGACTCGTTTACTACCTCGTGATCCAGAGCCTGGCGATCGGGCGTAGGTGACCGCCTCCAGCACCGCGAAGGTCCGAGGCCCGGTGCCCGGTACCGCCGCTCCTCGCGGTGGGGCGGAGGAATCTTCTGCGATACAACCGCACACCGAGGCGAGCGCCAGCTCCGTGCTGCCGGCGACACGCCAGGTTGCTCCCGAGCATTGCACCAGCCATTCGTCAGATCTGACCCCAGGAACCACTCGTCGAGAACCTCGTTGCGAAACTGAGGCGGGTCTCCGACGCCCACGGCTGTCCGCCGACGATTCGCTTGTGTACATCGTCACGGGGGACACGGTCGAAACCTGCCCTCGAGACCACCGCAACCTTGCCTGCGGGAAGGCCATAGAGCCCTGAGCCCTCGGCGGATGCGCGAACTTCAGCCTAAGCGGTGACCATAGGA
>JAIBBP010000081.1 GCA_019694615.1 Microthrixaceae bacterium
AGAGGTTCGAGATCTCGGGGAACGGGTGGCCGGGATCGACGGCCAACGGGGTGAGGATTGGAAAGATCCGACGGTCGAACTCGGCGCCGAAGAACTCGCGGTCGGAGTCGACGAGCTCGTCCCATTCGCAGAACCGGATGTCTGCCTCGGCGAGGGCGGGCACCACCTCGTTGAGGAAGATGCCGCTGGCGCGCCGGGTGAGAACTGCTGCCTGTCGGGTGATGAGGCTCACCTGCTGGGACGCGGTGAGTCCGTCGGGGCTGAGCTCGGTGACGCCTGCCTCGACCTGATCGAGGAGCCCTGCCGTGCGCACCTGGTAGAACTCGTCGAGGTTCTGGCTGAAGATCGCCAGGAACTTCGCCCGTTCGAGGGCGGGGGTGCGTGGATCGGCGGCGATCGCGAGGACGCGTTCGTCGAACTTCAACCACGACAGCTCCCGGTTGGTGAACCGGCTGGGATCTCCCTCCACGCCGTGCATGGTACCGACGTGTCAAGCCGTTTCATTCGGGTCCAGAGCGGCGGACGCCGCCGGCATCTCAACGTTCGACCGCCGTTCACCTGCCGTTCACCCAGGGGGTGCGATCGCGACACCACCGCTGCATACGTTCGTTCCCAGCGTTGCGACTGATGACACTGACCCGAGAGGAGTCGACGCGATGACGACGAACGAGCGAGCCGACGCACCAGCGGTGACCACGGCAACGGCTCCGATCGGCGCGGCCCGGCTCCAGCCCAACGAGGAGATCCCCACCGTGGTGACCGAGGCCGTGTTCGAGACACGTGACCTGTCCGTGCTCTATTCGGGCTTCCGCGCCGTCCGAGACGTGAACCTGACGATCCGACGCGGCGAGATCACCGCTTTCATCGGCTCGTCGGGCTGTGGGAAATCGACGGTTCTCCGCTGCCTGAACCGCATGAACGACCTGATCGAGGGCGCGTCGGTCGAGGGGGAGGTCCGCTATCGGGGCGTCGACCTGTACGACCCCGCCGTGAACCCCGTCGAGGTTCGCCGGCGGATCGGAATGGTGTTCCAACGGCCGAACCCGTTCCCCAAGTCGATCTGGCACAACATCGCCTACGGTCCCCGCGTCGCCGGCGTGAAGAAGAAGTCCGAGCTCGATGACATCGTCGAGCGCTCGCTGCGCCGCGCCGCTCTGTGGGACGAGGTCAAGGACCGGCTCGACGCCTCCGCGATGGGGATGTCAGGTGGCCAGCAGCAGCGGTTGTGCATCGCGAGGGCGATCGCGTCGGAACCGGAGGTCCTGCTGATGGACGAGCCCTGCTCCGCTCTCGACCCCATCGCCACCGCCCGCGTCGAGGACCTGATGCGTGAGCTGCGCGACGACTACACGATCGTGATCGTCACCCACAACATGCAGCAGGCCGCTCGGGCGTCGGACATGACGGCGTTCTTCGGCGTCGAGGTGAACCCCAACGGCGATCGGCGCACGGGCATGCTCGTCGAGTGCGACACAACCGCCACGATCTTCTCGAATCCGTCCGACGAACGCACCGAGAACTACATCACCGGCCGGGTGGGCTGACGTGGTGAGCGATACCGGCCTACGAGTCGAGTTCCACGAGTCGCTCGACGATCTGCGCGACGACATCGTCCGGCTCGGAGCGCTCACGGTCGAGACGATCGGCAAGGGCACCGCTGCCGTACTCGACCGGGACTTGCACGCTGCGCAACGCCTGATCGACGGCGACGACGTGATCGACACGCTGGCGATCAGCATCGAGGAGAGCTGTTACCGCCTGCTCGCGTTGCAGCAGCCGATGGCCGGCGATCTTCGGTTCATCGTGTGCGCCCTTCGGTTCGCCAGCGAGCTGGAGCGATCCGCCGATCTCATGGTCAACATCTGCAAGGCCTCTCGTCGCATCTACGACGTGACGATGAGCCCGACGGTTCGCAGCCTCGTCGAAGACATGAGCATCGAGGCGGCGTCTCTCACCCGCAAGGCGATCGACGCGTTCGCCGACGCCGATGAGGGTATGGCGGCCGCTCTCGACGACATCGACGATCGGCTCGACGAGTTGCAGGTCGAGTTCGTCGAGTCGATCTTCGCGTCCCACGAGGCGGAGCGAATCGGCCTCCGGTCGGCGGTGCAGCTCGCGCTCATCGGGCGCTACTACGAGCGCATCGGTGACCACGCCGTGAACATGGGCGAGCGCGTCACCTTCATGGTGACCGGCTGGCTGCCCGAGCACGCTGCTGTGGCCCGTCTGGAGATGCGCAACAGGAGAACGACGCCCGGTGTGTGACATCCTCGCGTTTGTGTCCACCTCGGCAGCCCGAAGCGAAACACAGTGACCGTCGCGGTCGTCCTTCTGGCGATCGCCCTGGTCGGTGCGCTGGCGATGTGTGTGACGCTCCTTCGCCGCGTGGCGCGGGCTGAAGTTGCCGTTGCCGCCGCAGTCTCCGCAGCGGAGGAAGCGCGGTCGGTCGACCCCGACGATTCCCTGCCGCGCCTGGTTGCCGCTCTCGACGCGCTGAGTCTCGGGGTGGTCGTTGCGGACGTCGACGAGGTGCTGGGGTTTCGCAACCGGTCGGCGGAGGAGATCCTGTCGTCGCGTGACTCCCGCACGATCATCGATCGCGCTGTCAGGGAGCTCCTGGTCGAGGCCGTTCGTGGCGAGCCGGGAGAGCGCGAGATCGATCTGTTCGGTCCGCCGCGTCGCACCTTCCTGATCCGTGCGGTTCCCCTCGCCGGGGCGAGCGGCATGGCTGTGGGCGGAGGCAGCGTCGCGGTGATCGAGGATGTGACCGAGCGGCGACGCACCGATCAGGTTCGCCGGGACTTCGTGTCGAACATCAGCCACGAGCTCAAGACCCCCGTCGGCGCGCTCGGCCTCTTGGCCGAGACGATCGACGACGAGACCGACCCCGCAACCGTTCGCCGGTTCACCGAGCGGATGGGAGTGGAGGTCACGCGCCTGTCCCGGACCATCGACGACCTCCTGGAGCTCAGCCGGATCGAGTTCGCCGACGACCTCTTCATCGACGATTCACCGATCGGTGCCATCGTCGAGGAGGTACTTGCGCGTTTCCGAGGCTCAGCCGACTTGCGGGGCGTCGAGCTCCGGGCAATGGGGGAGCTCGACGTCGTTGTGGCCGGTGACCGCCGACAGATCACCAGCGCGATCAGCAATCTGGTCGACAACGCGGTCAAGTACAGCCCTGACGGCGCAGAGGTGACGGTCTCGGTGACATGCACCGCCGACGCGGTGTCGGTGACCGTCGCCGACACCGGCGACGGCATTCCCGCCCGCGACCTCGATCGGGTCTTCGAGCGGTTCTATCGGGTAGATCGGGCGAGGAGCCGCGACACCGGCGGAACGGGCCTGGGCTTGGCGATCGTGCGGCACATCGCGCACAACCACGGCGGTGAGGTTTCGGTGCGGTCGCGTGAGGGGCACGGAACGGAGTTCACCCTGACCCTGCCGGTGGCACCGAAGCGACCGCCGCTCAACGATCGCTCCAACGACGAATCGGAGGTGACTGCGTGAGCGCTAATCCTGTGATCCTGGTGGTGGAGGACGAGGAGTCCTACATCGACGCCCTGAACGTCGGGCTGCGCCGCGAGGGTTTCGTCGTGGAAGTGGCCCGAACCGGCGCCGAGGCGCTGACCCGGTTCGACGAGGTCGGACCCGACCTCATCCTTCTCGATGTCATGTTGCCGGGGGTTTCCGGGATCGACGTCTGCCGGGAGATCCGGTCGCGGTCGTCGGTGCCGATCATCATGGTGACCGCGAAGTCCTCGGAGATCGACACCGTGGTCGGTCTCGAGGTGGGCGCCGACGACTACGTCACCAAGCCGTACCGTCTGCGCGAGCTGGTCGCCCGCGTGCGCGCCGTTCTGCGTCGCCGGAGCGGCTGGGCGGAGCAGGCTCCCCGCGACGACGAGGTGACCGTGGGTGACGTGTCGATCAACGTCGACAGTCGCGAGGTGCACCTCGCCGGTACCCTCGTCCCGCTCCCGCTCAAGGAGTACGAGCTGCTCCTGTTGCTGATGGAGAACGCCGGGCGGGTCCTCACCCGGGGCACGATCATCGATCGGGTCTGGGGTTACGATTACGTCGGCGACACCAAGACCCTCGACGTCCACGTGAAGCGACTCCGGGCGAAACTCGAGAACGATCCCGCGGCGCCCGTTCGTCTCCTCACCGTTCGCGGGGTCGGGTACAAGTACGCCGCCGCATAGGCTCCGATCGTGCACGACCGAGCCTGCGACGCGTGAGCGCTTCGGCGGCCGACGGCTGGCAGCCACTGTCGGGGCCGGTTCGTCGACGGCTGGGCGTCGACTGGGACGCGGCGTTCCCGCGCCTCGCGGTGTGCCACATGTTGTCGGTGGCGGGCGAGACGCTGGTGGTGCTCAGCCTCGCGGGCTCGTTCTTCTTCAAGGTCGACCCGTCGCAGGGTCGCGAGAAGGTGATCCTCGGACTGCTGTTCACCATGGCGCCGTTCGCGTTGGTCGGTCCGTTGATCGGACCGCTGATCGACCGGGTCCGTGGCGGGCACCGCGCGGTGATCCAGGGCACCATGGCAATGCGTGTGGTGGTTGCGGTGGCGATGATGATCGCTGTCGTCAACGACAGCATCGCTCTCTTTCCCGAGGCGTTCGCGATGCTCGTGCTGGCGAAGACGTATCAGATCGCCAAGGCCGCAGTGGTGCCCACGACGGTGGCGGGCGACCTGGAACTGGTCGAAGCGAACTCGAAGCTGCAGCTGCTGAGCGGGCTAGCGGCGATGGTCGCTGGTGCGGTCGGCGGGGTTGCGCTGCAGATCGGGCCGGAATGGGTGTTGGGCCTCACCACCGTCGTGTTCGCCACGGCGAGTGTCGCAGCATTCCGTCTGCACCCGTCGCTGCGGGGGGACGCCGAGGAGCGCCTGGCGGTCGATGAGCCGCGGCGCGGCGCGGCGGACCCACTTCCCCACGACCTCGCCGTCGCTGCGTTCTCCATGGGATCGCTGCGATTCGTGGTGGGGTTCCTCACGTTCCTACTGGCGTTCGAGTTGCGAGGGGGCGACGAGGCGACACCGCTGGCTCGAGCGGTCCACTACACGCTGTTGGCCTATCGGCAGATCAAGCTCGACACGGTGGTTCCCCCGCTGGAGGGGGCGCCACCGTCGTGGTACTTCGGCGTGGTGATCGTGGCGAGCGTGCTGGGGGGTCTGGTCGGTGCGTTGGTCGCGCCGGTCGCGCGCCGCCGTTTCGCCGAGGAGCACATCCTCGTCGGCGCGGCGGGGCTCGCCGTGGCGACGGGCGTCGGCGGGTTGCTGGCCGAAGGGCTGTTGTCGTATGCGACGTTGGGCTTCGGCGTCGCAACGGCGGCGGCGTTGGGCAAGCAAGCCTTCGACGCGGTCGTGCAACGCGACGTCGACGAGACCGACCGGGGGCGGGTGTTCGCCCGATTCGAGGCACGGTTCCAGATGGCGTGGGTGGTGGGCGCTCTCGTCCCGTCGGTGCTTCACGTGCCTGTCGGAGTCGGCGCGGTGGCGATCGCGGTCAGCGCCTCGGGAGCCACGCTGGCGATGGTGGGCCGGGTACGCCCGGTGATCGTGCACCGTGGCCGTGACGGAAAGCTCGCCCGGCCGTACATCTCCAGAAACCCGTCATCGAGGCCCGGTCGATCGGAGGGAACCGGTCAGCCGGAAGGTTTCGGTCAGTCGGGAAGGTCGGGAAAATCGGGGATGTCGGGCAGCTCGTCGAGCTCGGGCAGCGGTTGATCGCCGGCGGCGAGCCCGACGCGGGCGAGCCAGAGGCCCGGAGCGTCGAGCTCGTTCGGTGTCGGAAGGTGGTCGACCGAAGACCACAAAGCGGCGAGCGCCGCGTCACCCCCGCGCTCGACGAGACCGCGGACGAACGCCGCGCCGCGGTCGATCTTCGGTCGCGTCAGTTCGAGGCCGAACAGCCGCTCGACGAATCTGCTCGCCTGTGATGTCTCGACGCGTCGGCGGCGAAGCGCCTCGCTGACCATGGCGTGATCGCCGAGGAGCCTCGACCCGACGACGTCGACCACCCAGTCGACGTAGCCCTCGACGCAACTCACCAGCGCGTCGATGTAGGGCAGGAGCTCCCGCTGGCGGTCGGACCGAATGGCGTTGAGCATGAAGTCGGGGTTGCCGAGCGTGTTCTGCAAGGACTCCATCGCGCTCGGGTCGGACAGGTCGACCGGGCCGATCTGTCGCTCGAGGGCCGCGGCATCCGCCTCGAACCCGTCGGCGTGGTCGGCGAGGAGGGTGTTGATGCGGTCTCGGACGTGCGGCACCGACAGCACTGCGTGGTGGGCGATCTCGGAGACGCAGATCGACAGGCGGAGATCGTCGATCGGCAGGCTCCAGTCGGCGCCGAACTCGTCGACGGCGTTGGCGACGATCAGGAGCTCGTTCGACTCGGGGCGGGGAAGCGGTAGGTCGTAGGAGCCGAACGCACGGCTACCGAGCTGGCCGACCGTCGACCCGGCCATCGACACCAGCATGATCGGTCCGATGAAGCCCGACACCCCGGCCATGAGCTGGGACATGTCGATGCCGAGACCCGGTGGAAAGAGGCCGCTCATGTCCTCGACGTCCTCAGCGGACAGTTCGTCGAGCTGGGAGGTCATCATGCGGCCGAGCGACGCCGCGAGGTGTTCGAAGTGCGGGCGATACGCGTCGACGGTCGCGGCCGCCCACTGCGTCCGGTTGACCGGGGAGATGGTGAGCCCGGCTCCGCCGCGTGAAACGGTGAGCCCTGTCGCCTGGGCGACCTGGAGCTCGGCGACCCGGGCGAGTTGTTCGTACTGGAGGCGGACGAGCGGGTCGACGTTGGCTTCCGAATGGCCTTCGTTGGCGAGGGCCCCGGCCGTCTGGCGGGCCTGCTCCCAGTTGGGCGCGCCGAGCGAGCCGAAACCGCCGCCCGCCGCACCGCCGAACATGCGGAAGATCTGCTGGAGGCCCTCGGCCATGTCGCCGAACGGGTTCTGCGGTCGGTCGTCGTCGCCCAAGGGATCGCTCACATCCCGCATGGTACGACGCCCGTTCTGTCCTGCGAGAGCACCACCCGTCTGGTGCTCTCGCAGGACAGAACGAGCTTGGTGGAGGGGTAAGGGGGGCGTCGGGGTTGGGTCAGGGCAGCGAGGTGCTGGCGGGGGGCGCGCCGATCGCGACCACCTCCGCTCCGACGGTTCGGAGCCGATGATCGCGGCGAACCACCGCTGTGGTTCGGCCGGACGCTCCCGCCCCCAGCAACGCGGCATCGACATCGCCTACGTCGTGAACTGGCCGGCCGTCGACGGACACGATCTCGTCCCCGGCCTGCAACTCGTCCTCGTTCGACCACGCCGAAGCGGGTGTCGTTGCGTTGACTGCGACGACGCCGACCGCTCCGTCCGCCGTGGGAGACAGCGACGCGGCGAGCGTGCCGTGCAGCGCCCGGCCGTGCGAGACGATCTGTCGACCCAACTCGATCGCGAGGTCAGCAGGGAACGCGCAGCCCATCTCATCGGTCGAATCGTCGTCGGGCGAGACGAGGAGAGCGCTGACCCGACCGCTGGCGTGATCGAGCGCGACCTCGGCAGCTCCGGACAGGCGCTGTCCGGTCACGGTGACCGATCCCGAGTACCCGGTGACACCAGCGCAGGACGACGTGTTGATCACGCGGGCCGTCGATTGCAGGGCCGAGCCCGAGCCCGAGCCCAATGCCGTTCCGCTGTCCACGAGGCCGTCGGCGACACCCACGACGGTGAGTGTCTGGCCGATCACGGGAGCGGCTGTGGCAGGAGCGGAAACCTGGCGGCTCTGTGGTGCCTGGATCACCGTCAACCCCGTCGTCGCGTCGGTGGCCAGGATCGTCGCCGCCGACCACGACGACCCGTCGAACACCGACGTCGTAGCCGCCCCTTTCGGGATCCGGAGCATTGTGACCACGGCCCCGGTGGAATCGACCACGAGTCCGATTCCAACGGCCGAGACCCCGGCAGAAACCTTGACCGACACCACACCGGGCGGTGCCGCCGGCGACGACGAGACGACGGGAGTTGCGGTGCCGGCGAGTTCTTTCGTCGTCGTGCTGCCGGGCACGTTGCCACCCGCGACGCCGAGGGCCATGAGCGCCCCGAGCATGGCCACGGCCCCGAGCGAGCCGGCGACGACCACTGTGCCGAGCGAGAATCGGTGACCGCCTGATGAAGCGGTCGTCGAGCGCGCCGCGACGTTGGCCGCGGCAAGCTCGCTGGGGTGACGCCACAGGCGGTCAGCGGCTGCAGGAAGCGGCGGCCGCTCCCGGCCGTCGTCGTCGGTCCCGCTCGCCTCGAACACGAGAAGCGACTGTATCGACGGCGGCACCGCGAGTGGCCGCGGGTGACCACGTCGGGTTCGGTCCCGTACGCTGTCGACGTGAATCCTCCTCCCACCGGCGACGACTGGGTCGGCCTGAGCGGTGACCCGCTGTCCGTCGACGCGGCGTCGGCGTGGGCGGTCGTTCCCTCCTGCGGGGCGGTCGTGGCCTTCTCCGGCCACGTTCGGGATCACGCGCCGGGCAGGGTCGGGGTCTCCTCGTTGGAGTACGAGGCGTATGAGGACCAGGTGACCGCCCGCCTCGCGCGAGTCGTGGAAGACATCAGATCCCGTTGGCCGGATGTGGGCCGGGTTGCGCTCCTGCACCGGCACGGTCGGCTCGCCGTCACTGAAACAGCGGTCGTTGTCGTGGTCTCCGCGCCGCACCGCGATGACGCGTTCGAGGCGGCTCGCCACGGTATCGACACCCTCAAGGCGACGGTTCCGATATGGAAGCGCGAGAGCTGGGCCGGCGGCGAGTCCTGGGGCGTGGACGCGCAGCAGCTGACAGGTGCCGACGCTTCGTGAACAACGCGCTGACGTTTCTCGGGATCGCCGGTGTGATCGCGGTTGTTGGAGGGCTGATCGTTGCGATCGTGCATCGGGGCTCCGAGTCGGCAGCGACGGACGGCGTCGACCAGTTCCAACGGGTCATGGAGGCCTTGGCGCCGGAGGAGCCGGCGATGCGTCCGACTCCGAGCAACCAGCCCGTCTCGCGATCGGGGCCGGGCGCACCCCTGCCCGGCTCCGAGCACGCCGGCTCCGAGCACGCCGGTTCTGAACGCCCCGGCGACGAGGGCTGATGGCGCGCGACCTCGCGATCGACCTCGGCACCGCTAACACGCTCGTCTACGCCCGTGGCGAGGGGATCGTGTTGAACGAGCCGTCGGTGATCGCGCTCAACAGTCGCAACAAGGAAGTTCTGGCGATGGGCCGGGACGCCTGGCAGATGATCGGCCGAACTCCCAGCTACATCGTCGCCGTCCGACCGCTTCGCAAAGGAGCGATCACCGACTTCGAGGTGACCCAGGAGATGATCCGGCTCCTCCTCAAGCGGGTCGGCGTCAATCGTTTCAATCGGCCCCGTGTGGTGATCTGTGTTCCGTCGGCGATCACCGCCGTCGAGCGGCGCGCGGTGATCGAGGCGACGAAGCGTGCGGGGGCCACCGACGCCCACCTCCTGGAACAACCAATGGCGGCCGCGATCGGAGCAGGGCTGCCGATCAACGAGCCCATCGCGAACATGGTCGTCGACATCGGCGGCGGAACGGCGGAGACAGCGTTGATCTCGCTCGGCGGCATCGTGTCGCTCCGCGCTGTCCGCGTCGGGTCGTTCGACCTCGATGCTGCGATCGTCACCTACATCCGTCGCGAGTACGGCATCGCCATCGGCGAGCAGACCGCGGAGGAGATCAAGGTCACGATCGGCTCCGCGGAGCAGACCGACGACGAGGTGTGCGCCGAGGTGCGAGGCCGCGAGCTGATGTCGGGGCTACCGCGCACGGTGGTTCTGACGCCCGAGGAGGTGCGCGACGCGATCGCCGACCCGGTGCAGACGATCGTCGACTCCGTCCTGTCCTGTCTTGGCGAGGCTCCACCCGAGCTGGCGCAGGACCTGATCAGCCAGGGGATCAACCTCGTCGGCGGCGGTGCGCTGCTGAAGGGGCTTGATATCCGCGTGGCCAACGCGTCAGGGGTCGCGGTTCAGACGGTGCGCCAGCCTCTCGAAGCGGTGGTGCTCGGGGCCGGGCGGGTCATCGAGAGCTACGAGTCACTCAAAGGCATGTTCATGGATTCACGGGTCTGACCCGATCGCCAGCAGTTCCTCCGCTGCCTGACGAACCTGCCAGTCCACGTCCTCTGCCATCGCGGCGAGCTTCGCGTCGACGTCGGCGCCGTCGAATGCAGTGAGCGCGAGGACTGCGCGCCGACGAACGGTCGCTCGATCGTCGCAGGCGGTCAGGACCGCCGCGGTGGCTTCGGGGTCACCGAGAGAGCCCAGCGCGGCGACCGCGCTCTCGCGGCACAGCGGGTCGTCGTGGGCGACGCAGATTTCCATGAGACGCTGCACGACTCGGCGGTTCGTCGGGACGCATTCGCCGGCAACGAAGCAGGCGACCTCCAAGACGGTGGGGTCGTCGTCGTGGAGCGCGGCAACGAGATCGATCTGGGCCGCCGACTCCTCGCTCCACCGGTCGGGAAGGAGCAGGAGCGCTCGTCGTCGCACGAGGGGCTGATCATCCACGACTGCGGACTGGAGGTCTGCGATACTCAGTGCGTCCATTCGCGCCAGTGCAGCCAGTGCTGACGCTCGGGACACAGCGTCACCGAGTTCCAGCGAAGACCTGGCGCTCGGCTCGTTCTCGGACCATCCCGCGATCACCGTCAATCTTCTGGAAAGATTTGGTGGACGCGGGGCCATGTCGCGAGCCTAAACTCCTGAGCCTTCCCCGTGCCTGCTCAAGGAGACGCGCTCGTGTCACACATGGTCATCTTCCAAACCCCCGATGGAAACCCCGGCTACAACCAGTTCGAAACGGTTGACGAGTCCGTGGCGTTCGTCGAGAAGCTTCGGAACGAACAGAACGTTCTGAACGCTCGGATCTTCAAGCTCGAGGAGTTGAAGTTCGAGTTCAAGCCGTACTTCCGTGTCGAGCTCGCGATGGTCAGCTCCGGTGACGCCGCTCCTGCCGCCGTAGCGGCCGCTGCACCCGCGGCTCCGGCGCCCGCTCCCGTCGCCCCGTCCGCTCCAGCGGCGCCCGTTGCGCCGTTCGGCGGAGTCGCTCCGGCCCCCGCCACTGGCGAAGTTCCCTCGGTTCCGGCCGCGCCCCAGGCAGCCCCCGTCGCTGAGGCGCCAGTCGGTCGTCCAGTCGGTGCAGGCGAGCCTCCCGTCGGTACCCCTCAGCCGAACGGCTCGTCGTTCGCCGGCGCTCCCGCCGAGGACGATCGCGGTCGCCGCGGCCTGTTCGGCCGCTGATGAACTGAACCCGGGGGAATCCTCCGGGTTGGCATTCCCGCGACCCCAGCAGGACAGGACGCGGTTGTCGATGGTGGGCGACGCACCGGTTTCGGCCGGTGCGTCGTTCGCGTTCGGGATCGCCGGGCGTCGCCGGTCAGGACAGCAGGAGTCCGACCGCTAGCGCCACGGCACCGAGTAGGGCACCGACCGCCATCCCGATGCCGACCACGATGATCAGCAGCACGATGCCGGAGCGAATGCGTTGGTACCACCGGATCCGGACGTCGGTCGATCGCAGAGCGCGTGGGACCGGCGGACGAGACGAAGGGTCGGTGACGGCTGAGCGCGGCGTCAGGTCGCCTGCCGGGCGGCGGGTCTGAGCCGGTATCGTGCCCGTGTCCCCGGTGTTGTCGCTGAGAGAGTTGGCGCGTTGTCCGAACATGATGAAGGCCCCGGCCCCGGCGCCCACGACGACGACCGCGAGACCGACCAGCAAGGTGACATCCATGAAGCGGCCAGCCTACCCACCGCGCGCCGCCGACCGAGGGTCTGGCCGTGGGTTGTCGGGCTGGTTGTCATCGCCGCGATCGTCGCGTCGTTCATGGTCCCGACGCCGTACTACGTCAACGGCCCGGGGCTCGTGCGGGCGACTCAACCACTGATCACCGTCAAGGATCATGAGTCGTACACCTCCGACGGCGAGGTGCTTTTCACGACGGTGTCGCAGCGTCGGGCCACCCCGTTCCTTCTGCTCCAGGCCTGGTTCGACGAAACCGTCGACAGCGTTCCCGAGGACGTCGCTGTTCCGACAGGCAACCGTGAGCAGGAACGTCGCGTGGAGCAGGCGCAGATGGACAGGTCCAAGCTCACCTCGCTCGAAGTCGCGTTCGAGGCGATCGGAACTCCGATCACGATTACGGGGACGGGTGCGTTCATCAACACTGTCGCCGAAGGCTTTCCGTCGGAGAACGTGCTCGAACCCGGGGATGTCATCACGGCGGTGGACGGGGTTCCGGTTTCAGTCGCCAGCGATGTTCGACCGCATCTGGAGACCAAGGCCGTCGGGGCGCACGTGGTGTTGGCTGTGCGGAAGAAGGGTGCGGACCGGAGCGTCGACGTCGACGTCGAGCTCGGGCGCAGTGAGGACGACGACAGCCACGGGTACCTCGGAGTCGAGTTGTCGACGGCGGATGAGGACGTTGAGCTGCCGTTCGACGTCGAACTCGACTCGGGTTCGGTCATCGGCCCGTCGGCCGGTCTTGCCTGGACGCTCGGGGTCATCGATAGGTTGACGCCCGGCGACCTCACCCACGGCAAGCGGGTAGCGGTGACCGGGACGATCGACCGTGACGGCAACGTCGGGGCCATCGGCGGAATCGCCCAGAAGGTCGCGGGAGCGATGGACGCAGGTGCGACCCTGTTTCTGTATCCGTCGACCACGAAGAAGGCGGACGTCGCCAGGATGAAGGCGCTCGCCGGTGATGCGATCGAGTTGCGTGCAGTCGCAACCGTCGACGACGCGCTGCACGAGCTCGACCCCGGAGGTCTGGGGGCGGCCTGAGCGGGCGACACACCCTCGGCATCGTCGTGGGTATACCCCAATCGGCGCCGAGCGGGCCGTAGCATTGCGCTCCATGACCATGTCCGGTGACGCGTCCGCACTCGACCCAGACGAGGCTGCGAAACGCGAGTTCGCCAGGGCACGCAAGGGTTACGACCCGACTGAGGTCAGGGTGCACCTGACGCGGCTCGCCGACGAGATCCGCCGTTTGCGCGCTGTCGAGGCCGACCTGCGGGAACAGCTTGCGGTGAGCCTCGAGACACCCGAGTCGATCGTCGACCTCGACCCGGCCGCGATCAGCCGCGCGCTCGGTGCCGAAACGGTGCGAATCATAGATACGGCTCGGGAGGCCAGCGAGGAGATCCGGGCGAAGGCCGAGGAGAATGCGGGCCGTGTCGTTCGCGACGCTCACGAGCGGGCCAACCGACTGACGCGTGACGCGGCCGAGCTGCGCGAGCAGGCCGGTACCGAGGCCGACGAGCTCCGTTCGTCATCGCGGGAGGAGGCCGATCGGATCGTCGCTGAGGCGCGTGAGCTCGCCGACTCCACCCTCCAAGCCGCAGAAGCCGATGCTGCGAGCCTCCGCGAGGAGGCAGCGCTCGTCCTCGAGGAGAAGACGACGGCGGCAGAGCTCGAAGCGGCACGGATCCGTGAGGAGGCCGAGGCGGTCCGAACCGACGCGGACGACTACGCGGCGACGCTTCGCTCCGAAGCCGACGCCGCCCGGGAGCAGGTGGCCGAACAGGCGAAGGTGGACGCTGAGGCCGAGGTCGAAGCGGCGCGCGAGCGCGGTCGCGGGATGATCAACGAGGCCAAGGAAGCCCGCGAGCGGATGATTCGAGACCTCGCCGAGCGACGCCACACGTCCCGGCAGCAGCTGGAGGCGCTCCGCGCCGCTCGCGAGAGCCTGATCGAGGCGTTCGGTGCGGCGCGGGACGCGCTCGAGGACGCGACCGAGGACCTGGTCGACTCACTTCCTGCGGCGCGCGAGGCCGCGGATGCGGCGGCTCGGTCGGTCTCGGAGGACCTCGACCTGGCAACCGCTGAGCTGGATGAGTTGATCGATCGGGGTGCGACGACCGCCGAGCTCATCGACGGCCGTGCTGAGACTCCGGAGTCACGCGTCGAGCCCGCTGCGCTGACGCTGCCGTTGGACGAGGTGGCAGCCGGTGAAGTCGAGAACGACGATGAGATCGAGGCGGAGGACGCTACTGAGGACATTGTCATCAGCGAGTCGGACCTCAGCGAGGTCGACGAGGTCGACGAGGTCGAGGTCGAGGTCGACGAGGTCGAGGTCGAGGTCGATGAGGTCGACGAGGTCGAGGTCGATGAGGACGACGAGGTCGAGGACGACGAGGATCTGATCGCCGAGGGTCTTTCGGCACTACCCGAGGTTGCGGAGCCCGAGGTCGCGGACCCCGAGCCGGCAGGCAAGGGCCGGCTGCGGCTCGTGAGTTCGAACGACGGCGATCCGACACCCATCGGCATCGAGGCGCTGGTCGATCCAGACGAGCCGGAGGCTGCTCCGGTCGCGCCGCAACGGGTCGCGGAGGTCGAGGAGCTGTTCGCTCGGCTCCGCGCCGATCAGTCCGTCGACGACGAGTTCGACGACGATGACGACTTCGACGACGACCTCGACGACATGACCTCTGAGATCGATGACGGGCCCGGAGCGGTCGTGATCGATCTCAGCGCTTCCGCCGGCGACTCCGCTGATGATGATCCTGGCTCGGCCATCGACGAGTCGACCGACCTCGACGACAGCCAGGCCGCTACTCAGCAGGCGATGCTCGACCAGCGCGACGCTCTCCTCGGCGACGCCGCTTCGGGGCTGACTCGTCGGATCCGTCGCGTTGTCAGCGATCAGGAGAATGAGATCCTGGATCTGGTCAGGCGCAATCGGCGGCTGAAGTCGTCCGACGATCTCGTGCCTAGCCGGGCCGACCAGCTCGACGCGTACCGGTCGGCGATTCGAGCGGACCTCCGAGAGGTTCTCGAGGCAGGGTCCGCGTTCCTCGGCAATGCTGGAAGGCTCGACGAAGCCGACGTGACCCGCGAGCTCGACGAGGTCATGGCGTCGGTCGCCGACTGGGCGATCGATCCGTTGCGAAAGAAGCTGGCACGGGTGGTCGACGCCAACGAGGACACGTCGCCCGATCGGTCGGAGTTGGTTGACCGTCTGCGCGCGACCTACCGGGAGTGGCGTAACGACCGGATCGCGGAGCTCTCCGGTGACGTGGCGACGCTCGCGTTCAGCCGCGGTGTGATGGCGGCCGCCGAACCGGGCCAGAAGCTGTGTTGGGTGGTCGATCACGGGGGCCTGCCCTGTCCCGATGGCGAGGACAACCAGCTCGCCGGACCCGTGACCGTGGGCGACGAGTTCC
Organism: Microthrixaceae bacterium; assembly: GCA_019694615.1. Classification (GTDB taxonomy): domain Bacteria; phylum Actinomycetota; class Acidimicrobiia; order Acidimicrobiales; family Microtrichaceae; genus SSF14. Next base: position 15,225 of record JAIBBP010000081.1, read on the forward strand.
CGACCGGCGATCTCTGCCCGCCGGCACATCCCGGGTGCCGCTGCCTGCTCGTACCTGTCAGTCGGTAGCTTGAGCGCGATGCGCAACCCGGAGGAGACGCCGCGACGTCGCGGTCGCCGGAGGCTCACGGGCCATGGTCGCACGTTGCTCGCGGTGGTGAGCATCTCATTGGTCGTGCTCGTGTTCTCGCTTCGAGGATTCGCTCGGATCTACACCGACTACCTCTGGTTCGACTCGCTGTCAGCAGCCGACTCGTGGGAGCGGAGATGGCAGTTCCAGGCGCTGATGGTGGTCGGGTTCTCGCTGCTCTTCTTCGTCATGCTCTCGACCAACCTCCTGATCGCCAATCGAATCGCTCCCGCGGTCGTGCCTCGCCGTACCGGGGACGAGTTGCGGGAGCGGTATCGCGAGGTCGTGGGGGCGCGGCAGAGAGCTGCGTGGCTGGTGGTGTCATCGGGGTTCGCCCTGATCGCCGGCGTCGGCGCTTCGACCCAGTGGCGGAACTGGGTGCTTTTCCGATTCGGCGGCGACTTCGGCGTGCGCGACCCGCTCAACGACGTCGATCTCGGCTTCTACGCGTTCCGGCTTCCGTTCATCTCCTACCTGATCAGCTGGGCCTTCGCTGCGCTGGTCATCGTGACGATGCTCGTCGCCATCGCCCACTACCTCACGGGCTCGGTCCACTTGCCGGGCACGGGCGGCGTCGCCGGGATCAAGGCGAAAGCGCACCTGTCGGTGCTGTTGGCGCTCGTCGCACTCGTCAAGGCCGCCGATTACTGGATCGAGCGGTACCGCATCACGTTGTCTGACCGGGGCGTCGTCACCGGTGCGCTCTACACCGACGTGAACGCCACATCGCCGGCGATGCTGCTGCTCGTCATGATCGCAGTGCTCTGCGCCGGCATGTTCCTCGTCAACATTCGGCGTCGGGGGTGGGGCCTGCCGGTCATCGGCCTCGGCCTCTGGGTCCTGATCGCGCTGGTGGCGGGCACGATCTACCCCGCCGCGGTGCAGAGGCTGAAGGTGGACTCCGAGGAGTCGGCGCTCGAAGCCGAGTACTTGTCCGAGCACATCACGGCGACGAGGGCCGCATATGGGCTCGACCGCGTTGTCGAGCGCGACTTCGACTATCAGGGTTCGCTGTCGGATCAGGAGATCACCGCCAACGCGTCGACCGTTTCGAACGTTCGCCTCCTCGATCCCGCGGTGGTGTCGCCGACGTTCACCTCGTTGCAGGCGAACCGTGCGTACTACGAGTTCCGGGACCTCGACGTGGATCGCTACTCGTTCAACGGTCAGGAGACCGAGGTCATCATCGGCGCCCGGGAGCTGAATCAGGACTCACTGCCGACCGACACATGGGAGAACCGGCATCTCGCCTACACCCACGGGTACGGCGTTGCGATGGCCCCGGCGAACGCAGTCAACACCGACGGCGAGCCCGAGTTCGCAGTGAGCGACGTGCCCGTGCGAATCGACGACGCCGAGCTGCCCGACATCACGCTCGATCGGCCGGAGATCTACTTCGGCGAAGGGCTCGACTCCCGAGACCGGGCCGGCTACGCGATCGTCGGTACCGGTCTGAAGGAGGAGGGTGCCCAGTACCAGGGCGAGGGCGGCGTTCTCACCGACTCGCTGATTCGGCGAGCGGCGTTCGCTCTGCGATTCGGCGACCTCGAACCGCTCACGTCGGACTACATCAAGGCGTCGTCGCGGGTGCTTTATGTGCGGGGAGTGAAGGAGCGGGTGTCGGAGATCGCCCCGTTCCTGCAGTGGGATCACGATCCCTATCCGGTGCTCGTGGACGGCCGCATCAAGTACATCGTCGACGGGTACACGACGTCGGACTCGATGCCGTACTCCCAGCGTGCAGTCGTCGCCGACCTGGATCCCGGATCGGGGCTCGGGGGTCTCCGGTTCAACTACGTGCGGAACTCGGTGAAAGCAGTGGTCGATGCGTACGACGGCACGGTCACCATGTACCTGAGCGACGAGCTCTACGGCGAGCGGGACCCGGTGGTTCGCGCCTACGCCGCCGCCTTCCCCGGGATGTTTACGCCGGCGTCGGACATGAGCGAGGAGCTCCGCTCCCACCTTCGCTACCCCGAGGACCTGTTCAAGGTGCAGACGGCGATGTGGGGTCGCTACCACCTGGACGACCCTGCTGAGTTCTACAGCCAACAGGACGGCTGGGACGTCGCGCAGAACCCGCCGGACAACCTCAAGAGCGAAACCGGCACACTCGGCGCGGCGGCGACGCCGATCAGCCCCAACTACCTCCAGATGCGCCTGCCGATGGAGTCGAGTGACGAATTCGTCCTGTTCCGCCCGTTCGTCCCACATTCTCGGGCGGGGAGCGGCAACGAGCGGAAGCAACTCAACGCGTTCATGGTCGCGAGGAACGATCCAGCCGAGTACGGCAGCCTGGTCGTCTACACGATGACCGAGACGACAGCGGACGGTGAGACGCAGCGGAACGGTGACGTGGACGGCCCGCTCAAGGCGCACGAGAACATGGTGTCGTCGGTCGGGCTGGCCCAACGCATCACCCAGCTGAACAGCGCCGGCAGTGGTTCGAACGCGACCTGGGGAAACATGGTCCTGGTTCCGATCGAGCGGGGGATGTTGTACGTGCGCCCGATCTATGTGTCGGGCAGGGCGGCCGGCTCTGCGCAGCAGCTTCGGATCGTGGTGGTCTCCATCGGCGGCAAAGTCGCGACTGGGTCCTCGTTGGCCGAGGCGCTCGGCGATCTCTTCCCAACAGCAGAGATCGCGACACGCGAAGGCGGCGACGCGCCCGACGGCGACGGCGATCCCGGTGCCTCACCGGGCAACGCTTCACAGTCAGCGTCCGAGCTCATCGCCCAGGCGATCGAGCTGTTCGACGAGGCCGACGCGCTGCTCCGAACCGGCGGGGCCGAGAACCTCGCCGACTACCAGGAGAAGACCGCCCGCGCCGAGGAGCTGGTGCGGCGCGCACAGACCGAGCTCGACGGCACGCCCGCACCGCCGACGTCGGCGACCACGACGACGTTGCCGATCGAGTCGCCGGTCACGGGCGAGGGCTAGAACACCGCGCGATGGCTGACTGCCGATCGGCACAGGCCCACGGCTACGCTCCTGCCCCGTGCTTGCGCTGATGCCGGAGTGGTTGACCCCCGAGACCCTGATCGAGAACGGCGGGCCGATCCTCCTGTTTCTGATCATCTTCGCCGAGTCCGGTCTCCTGGTCGGCTTCTTCCTTCCTGGCGATTCGCTGCTGTTCACCGCCGGCGCCGTGGCGGCTGGGCCGTTTGCCTCCAAGATCGACGCCGAACTCAACATCTGGGTCATCGTCATCGGGTGTTTCATCGCGGCGGTCGCCGGTGATCAGGTGGGATACCTCATCGGCAACAAGGCCGGGCCGAGGCTTTTCAATCGCGAGGACTCCCGGTTCTTCAAACAGGAGTTCGTCCACAAAGGCACCGAGTTCTTCGAGAAGTTCGGGGCCAAGGCGATCATCCTGGCCCGGTTCGTTCCGGTCGTCCGGACGTTCGTTCCCACGATCGCCGGTGTCTCCAAGATGGACTACGGCCACTTCATACGACTCAACGTGATCGGCGGGTTGCTGTGGGCCGTTGGCGTCACCCTGCTCGGATACGTCTTCGGGCGACAGCAGTTCGTGAAGGACAACTTCGAGATCGCGATCCTGGCGGTTGTGGCGATCTCCCTGGTCCCGATCGTGCTCGAGGTCGTCAAGCATCAGCGGCAGAAGAGTCGCTCCGCCGCTTGACTCATCCGGCCCGCCTCGGCTGGACTTGCACGCCGTGTCTGTCGGGGCCGCGAACTCGCGGTCAATCGGACCGGCACGGGTGACTGACGTCGGGAACGCCTCACCGCGACCGACCGGACAATGAGAGGAACACCCATGGTTGGAGTGATCGCGAGTGAGGGCGGCTATCAGCTGTTCGAGCTCGACTCGACGGCGAGGATGTGGCTGATCATCGCCGCCGTCATCGCCGTCGCCGCTGTCGGTCTCGGCTTCGTCATGATGAAGGGCGTCTTGGCCAAGGACACCGGGACCGAGAAGATGGGCGAGATCGCCGGTTCGATCCAGGAAGGCGCGATGGCCTACATCAAGCGTCAGTTCCGTACGATCGGCATCTGCGTCGTCCCGCTGGCGGCCATCGTTTTCCTGACGTCGAAGGCGATCGAGAACACCGGTGCCACGTCGGAGATGTCGGGCAGCTTGAGCTTCGCCCAGTCCGGCCTGTTCCGCACCCTCGCGTTCATAGTCGGCGCCATCCTGTCGGGCTTCATCGGGTTCCTCGGTATGTGGCTGTCGACCCGGGCGAACCTGCGGACCGCCGCCGCGGCGCAGACGGGTTCGATGAACTCGGCCATGCAGGTGGCGTTCAAGGCCGGTGGCACCATCGGTCTGTTCACCGCCGGCCTCGGTCTGCTGGGCGCCACGCTCATCATCCTCATCTTCCGCAACTCGGCCTCCGCGATGCTCGTCGGCTTCGGCTTCGGCGGTTCGCTGCTCGCGCTGTTCCTCCGTGTGGGCGGCGGCATCTTCACCAAGGCTGCCGACGTCGGCGCCGACCTCGTCGGCAAGGTCGAGGCGGGCATCCCCGAGGACGATCCTCGCAACCCGGCGACGATCGCCGACAACGTGGGCGACAACGTCGGCGACTGCGCCGGCATGGCCGCTGACCTCTTCGAGAGCTTCGGCGTGACGCTGGTGGCGTCGATCATCCTGGGCGTCTCGGCCTTCTCGGCCGGCGGGCTCGGGCTCGAAGGCTCAGAGGCCGCCAAGGGCCTCATCTTCCCGATCGCCGTCGTGGCGCTCGGCCTCGTCGCCTCGGTCATCGCTATCTACATGGTCAAGGCCAACGAGTCGGAGAACGACGCCCTCAAGCCCATCAACCGTGGCCTTAACATCGCGTCGGTGCTGGCGCTTGGCGGCACGGCCGTCGTCGCGTTCGGCTACGTCGGCAACCCCGAGGGCACGGCGATCAGCCAGCCCGCGCTGCGGATGTTCCTCGCCGTGTTGGCCGGTGTGGTGCTCGGTCAGGTTGCTTCCCGCGTCACCCAGTACTTCACCTCCAGCCAGTTCAAGCCGGTCAAGGACATCGCCGACTCCGGTCGCACCGGTCCCGCCACCGTGCTGCTCTCCGGTCTCAGCTCCGGCCTCGAGTCGGCCGTGTGGGCGGCGATCGCCATCTGTGTCGCCATCGCCGTTGCGCTCGGCTTGGGCGACGGCAACTCGCAGTTCAGCCTCTACCTGATCGCCCTCACCGGTATCGGCATGTTGTCGACGACGGCCATCGTCGTCGCCGAGGACACCTTCGGCCCGATCGCCGACAACGCCCAGGGCATCGCCGAGATGTCGGGTGTGTTCGAGGGCCGTACCGAGGAGATCCTCGATGGCCTCGACACCGTGGGCAACACCACCAAGGCCGTCACCAAGGGCTTCGCCATCGGCACCGCGGTCATCGCTGCGGTGGCGTTGTTCGCCAGCTTCGTCGAGACGATCGGTGAGGAGACCGGTGTGAAGGCGGTCATCGACATCGCCGATCCGAAGACGTTCATTGGCGCCATCATCGGCGGCGCGGTCGTGTTCCTGTTCAGCTCGCTCGCCATCCTCGCCGTCGGCCGCACTGCCGGTGTGGTCGTCGAGGAGGTGCGCCGCCAGTTCCGTGAGAAGCCCGGCATCATGGACTACACCGAGAAGGCCGACTACGGACCCGTCATCGACATCTGCACCGGTGCGGCGCTGCGTGAGCTGGTTACGCCGGCGCTGTTGGCGGTCCTGGTGCCGGTTGCCGTCGGCTTCGGCCTCGGTGCGTACGCCCTGGGCGGCTACCTGATTGCGGCGATTGTCGTCGGTCAGCTCATGGCCAACTTCCTGTCCAACGCCGGTGGAGCGTGGGACAACGCCAAGAAGTTCATCGAGGAAGGCAACCACGGAGGCAAGGGTTCGGAGGTCCACAAGGCGGTCGTCATCGGCGACACCGTCGGTGACCCGTTCAAGGACACCGCCGGTCCCGCGATCAACCCGCTCATCAAGGTGATGAACCTGGTGTCGCTGTTGATCCTGCCGGCCGTCATCTCGATGGCCGACGACGACGTGCGCTTCGTCGTTGCCGGTGCAGCGGTTGTCGTGCTCATCGGCGCGGTGCTGTTCTCGAAGCGCTCGGATGCCACGGTCGGCGCCGAGGCTCCTGCCAAGGAGTCCGCCACCGCCTGATCCGGTCGTTCAGACGCTCGTCAGGAAGGCCCGCACCAGAGCTTCGGCTCGGGTGCGGGCCTTCGGCGTTTCGAGTGCAGTTCGTTCGAGCAGCGCGTCGGGGTCGACGCCGCAGTCGCGCAACTGGTCGCGGTCGGTGATCATCCATTCCTCGAGGACCTCGGTGTCGACCTCGGGGTGAAACTGGAGGCCGAGGTTCTTGCGGAGCCGGAAGGCTTGGGGCCCAGCGGGGGAGTGCGCGAGTTGTTGGGCGCCGGGTGGTGTGTCGAACACATCGAGGTGCCACTGGAACCACGGCCCGGTGGCGAACGGCAGGTCGATCCCGGGCTCGGGTTGGACCTCGATCCACCCGATCTCCTCGTTCGCTGCCGGCGTCACTCTGCCCCCGTGGGCGGCGGCGAGCGCCTGCCCTCCGAAGCAGACGCCGAGCACCGGGATCCCGCGGCGATCCGCTTCGCGGAGTAGTTCAAGCTCGTCCTGGATCCAGGTGCCGATGCTGGCGTCGTCATACACCGACCACCGCGAGCCGAGCGGCACCAGCAGGTCGACGCCATCCAGCGTCGGCAGAGGGCCACCGGCGACGCCCGAGTCGAGTTCGGTGCAGACGTAGTGCTCGGAAATCTCGTACCCCTCTGCTGCGACCGCGTCGCCGAGAAGGCCGACCAGCGAGTTGGCATCGTGGTGGAGGAACAGGGCGCGTCGCACGGTAGGCGAGGCTACGCAGGTTCCTACGAGAACGATCCGCTGGCGACGGCTCGGTAACCCTTCGACGGCGGATCGTCACCCAACACGGACACGGTCGTGAGAGGGCCTTCTCGCCATGCATCCATCGTGCCTTCGCACCGTCCGGCACCGGCGTGGTCGGCGGTGAAGGAGCAGACCGTCGGCTGCTCCCACTCGCCGACGGGCCGTCCGACCATGACGCTGTAACTCCGCCCAGGGTCGGCACCGACGACAGTCACGTCGATCCACCAGGTGGTGCCGTCGCGGGGTTCGGCGAGAACTCTGCCGCTCGTCGCCGTGTCCGGCTCCGAGGTCAACACGGCGGCGAGCGCATCGGAGGCCCTCGGTTCTGATGGGAAGGTGGTGGTGGTCTGCTGCGCCGCGGTCGCGACGACCGTTGTGGTGGGGACTGACGAGGTCGTTGTCGTCGTCGGTGTGGTTGTCGTCGTCGTTGTCGGTTCTGCCTGCTCGTCGGCCGGGCCCTCACCCGCGACGAGGATGTCTTCGGTGTCCCGAGTGGCGAGCACGATCGTCGTGCCGAGGACGGCCCCGGTTATCGCCACCGCGCCGAGAAGTCGAGCGCCCATCGGACGGCGTCGCTCCTCGTCACTGCTCATTCGGGCACCGTACCGCTCGACGACGTGATGTCGTCGGCGGGCTCCACGAACTTCAGGCTCACCGGTGATCATCCATCGCCACGGCTGAGCTTGAAGTTCGGTCTCTGGGTTCATGGTAGTACTGGTTATACTTAGCGCATGAAGACAGCCGTTTCGGTCCCCAACGACGTGTTCGACGACGGGGAGCGTCTCGCCGCTCAACTCGGCTGGAGTCGCTCCAAGCTCTACGCCACGGCGCTCGAGGCATACATCGCTGCGAACGACGACACCGATGAGGTCACCGCCGCTCTCGATCGCCTTGCCGGTGAAGACGATGAGCCGGGTCCGTACCTCTCAGGCCGAGAGCTGATCGCCGGCGGCCTGTGGGAATGGTGAATCGGGGTGGCGTTTGGTGGGTCGACTTCGGTGCGCCGTTCGGATCGGAACCGGGGTTTGTTCGACCGGCGTTGGTTGTATCGTCCGACCGCTTCAACCGGTCGCGGATTGGGACGGTGATCGTGGTCGCGATAACCAGCAACCTGAGACTGGGGGAGGCACCGGGCAACGTCAGGCTCGCCTCGGGGACCGCCGGACTCGCCAGGGAGTCCGTCGTCAACGTGAGTCAGACCATGGTTGTCGATCGCCGACGACTGTCCGAGTCCTCGGGAGCGCTTGATCGCGTGACGATGCGCGCGGTCGATGCCGGGCTCCGTCTCGTTCTGAGCCTGTAACGCTGCGGTCGTCAGAGCGCAGCAGGGGCCGCGGGCTCGGCCACGCGTCAGTCACCAACCCGAGCGGCCCACGAACCGTGTGCAGATAGTGCCCTCAGCGGTCGGAATCTGCACAAAGTTCGTGATCGTTAATCCGTGGCGAGGCCGATCGGGCACGACACGCCGGTGCCGCCGAGCCCGCAGTAACCGCCCGGGTTCTTCGCGAGGTACTGCTGGTGGTAGTCCTCGGCGTAGAAGAACGGGCCGGCGTCGGCGATCTCGGTGGTGATGGGGCCGTAGCCAGCGTCGGTCAGCTTGGTTTGGAACGCGTCGCGGGTGCGCTCGGCGGCGGCTCGTTGTTCGGCGCTGTTGACGTAGACGGCCGAGCGGTACTGCGTGCCGACGTCGTTGCCCTGTGCCATGCCCTGTGTGGGGTCGTGGCCCTCCCAGAATCGTTGCAGAACCTGGTCGAGGGAGATGACGGCGGGGTCGAAGTCGATGAGCACGACCTCGGTGTGGCCGGTCTTCCCGCTGCACACCTCCTCGTAGGTGGGGTTGGGTGTGTACCCGCCGGCGTAGCCGACCGCGGTGACCCACACCCCCTCGGTCTGCCAGAACAGCCGCTCGGCACCCCAGAAGCATCCGAGGCCGACGACGATCTGCTCGTGGCCGCTGGGGAATGGAGCGACGATCCGGCGACCGTTCACGAAGTGGGGCTGGGGGTCGACGATTGGTGTGTCTCGGCCGGGCAGCGCATTCGCCGGTTCGACCAACGTGGTCTTGGCTCTGGAGAACAACATGACTACCTCACATGAATCGGGTCTTGTCGGACACGTCGTAGCGGTTGAGTTCGGTGGCGGTGATGCCGAAACCGGCCGCGGCGGTCAGGAACGCCGCCATGTGATCGGTGCCCATGTGGAGGTTGAGAGCATCCTCGTCAGCCCATTCCTCGAACACGTGCAGCGCGCCCGGCTCGGTCAGACTCAACCAGAATTCGTAGCTGATGTTCCCTTCCTCCGAACGGGTGGCGTCCTGTAGCGCATCGATGGCTTCTTTCGCTGCGCCGAGATTGGCCGGATCGATGACGATGGTGCCTGCTACGACGATCATGTGGTGGTCCCCCGACTGTTGCACGCCGCCCTGCTGAGCGGCCGATCAGGACACTACCGGCACAGGCCTCACGCTCCGGCTCGGGACCGGTAGCCTCGCCGTATGGCTCATTCCCCCCAGGGTCCCGGTTGGTGGCAGGCATCGGATGGGCAGTGGTACCCGCCAGAGAGTCACCCGTCCTACCAGACGCCGGCAGCGCAGGCGGCGCAGCCTGAAACCCCCGCACCGACCGAGCAGTACCCGCAGTATCCGCCGTATCCCCAGCAGCCGCAGTACGCCCCTCCCGGCCAGCCGCCCTACCCGCAACAACCGCCGCAGGCCTACGGCGCGCAGCCGCCTCATGGGCCACAGTCGCGACCGTCGAGCGCCGGCAAGTGGTTGCTCGGCCTCGCACTGCTCGTCGGGATTCTCCTCATCGCCGGCGTGGCGGTCGTGGTGATCGGCTCGGACGGTGACAACTCGGCCGACCGTCCGGTGGTGGTCGGCCGCCGCGATGACGGCACGTCGCGTTCCCCCGAGATCAACGCCGAGCCGGATCGGAGCATGAGCGAGGACGCCGCTGACGCAACCGGCGACGTCGACATCATCGGTCCCTCGGGCGGCGATGAGGAAGTCATCGCGTCAGCCGCGATTGTGGACATCGAGAACTACTGGCGACGCGAGATGCCTGAGGCGTATGGCGAGGAGTATCAGCCGGTCGAGGGCGGCTTCTACTCGTGGAGCCCCGACGAGGAGTTGCCGCCGTGCGTCGACTCGGCGGACAACATCGCTCAGAACGCGTTCTATTGCGGGACCGCCGATGTCGTGGCGTGGGACGACACCGAGTTGGTCCCGCACCTCTATGAGACTTACGGCGACCTGTCGGTCGCGATCGTGTTCGCCCACGAGTGGGGCCACGCAATTCAGGCTCGTTCGGGCATGCAGGGTGCAACGGTGACGCTGGAGCAGCAGGCCGACTGCTTCGCCGGCGCGTGGGTGGCCGACGTGCGTGACGGCGGGTCGGACTTCTTCACGGCGGACGGACCCGCCCTCGACCGGGCGCTCGGCGGGTTCATCGAGATCGCCGACACACCCGGAACGTCGGCGCTCGACCCCAACGCCCACGGAAGTGCGTTCGATCGCATCAACTCCTTCCAGGAAGGGTTGGAGGAGGGCGCCTCCGCCTGTGTCGCCTATGACGATCAGAGCGTCGGAGGTCGCCTGGTCCAGTTGGAGTTCGAGACCCAGGAGGACTTCGACCGGGGTGGCAACGCCCCCTACTTCGACGAGGAGATCGACGGCGTCGTCCAGCCCGGCATCATTTCGATGGCCACGACCGACCTCGAGGACTACTGGTCGACGGTCGGCGAGCAGGAGTTCGGAACGGCGTGGACGCCGCTCAATCCCGCCCAGCCGTTCGAGTCGGGCGATTCGCCCCCGTCGTGCGGGGGAGACGACACCGAGGGCTATCGGCTCTTCTACTGCGCGCCCGACCGGTTCATCGCGTACGAGGACGACGGGCTCTTCCAGAAGGTGTATGACGCTCTGGGTGACTTCGCCGTCGCGACGCTGTACGGCGGCCAGTACTCGCTCGCGGCGCAGGACCAGTTCGGTGTCGCTCCCGATGAGGTTCGAGACCAGAACCTCATGGCGGACTGCATGACCGGCTCGTGGGCCGCGAGCGTGTTCCTGCGGAACCGCGAGACGTCGGACTTGATTCTGTCGCCGGGCGATCTCGATGAAGCGGTGCAGGTGCTGTTGGCGCTCGGGTCGACCGAGGAGGACGGCGGAGATCAGGGCACTGGGTTCGAGCGGGTGAAGTCGTTCCGCGACGGCGTGATCGACGGCGTGTCGGCCTGCGTCGGCTGACCGCCGAACGGCCTTGGTTCCCGGTCAGTCGATCACGATCGAGTCGAGATCGTCGGCGGCCGGAGGGAACTCCATGTCGAGCGACCGAAGGGTCTGCACCATGATCTCGCTGACCACAAGGTCGCGGTACCACTTGTTGTCCGCTGGCACGACGAACCACGGGGCGCTCTCCGTCGACGTGCGCTCGAGCATCTCGGTGAACGCCAACTGGTAGTCGTCCCAGAACTTCCGCTCCTCGAGGTCGCCCTTCGCGAACTTCCAGTTCTTGGTGGGGTCGTCGAGGCGGGCCTGTAGGCGGCGCTTCTGCTCGGCCTTGGAGATGTGGAGGTAGAACTTCACGACCGTCGTGCCTTCGTCGACCAGGAGTCGTTCGAAGTCGACGATGTGGCCGTACCGCTTCTTCCACCGGTCCGGTGGGACGAGGTCGTGCACCCGAACGATGAGCACGTCCTCGTAGTGGCTGCGGTTGAAGACGACAAGTTCACCGCTCGCGGGGGTTTGGGCGTGAACCCGCCACAGGTAGTCGTGGGCGAGCTCCACCTCCGACGGCGCTTTGAACGTGGCGATCCGGACCCCTTGAGGGTTGCACGCCCCGAACACATTGCGGATCGTGCCGTCCTTGCCGCCGGTGTCGATGGCCTGAATCACCGCCAACACCTTCTGGCGACCGTCGGCGTGCAGCAGGTATTGGAGTTGTTCAAGCTCTGCCGTCAGTTCGGCGGTGCGAGTCTTGGCAGCGGATTTGTCGAGGCCGGCAGGCGCTGTTGTCGAGATCGCCGCGAGGTCGACGATCGAACCGGGCTGCACTCGAAATTGCGAGATCTCCATGGCCGTCAGTGTGGTCGATCAGCCGCCGAACCGCTGTTTGGAGATCGGTCCGTGGGCTCGGGCGGCCTGCTCGTACGCGTTCCAGTCGCGGTTCATATCGCGCAGATCGAGGGTGGCTGCCGGCACTGGGAGATCGGCCTCCGATGCGACGATTCCGTCACCGGTCCACCAGAACAGTTGCACCGGCGACAGCTGGTCGACGATGACGGGTGGACCGTCGCCGACGCCGGTGCCGCTCAGGTACGCGGTCGACGGCGCGCTGCTGAGGGTGAGCGATCCCCACTGGGTGGAGGTGACCCGGTGAACGTGGCCCGACACCACCCGGACGACCTGGGGGTGTCGCTCGAACACGTCCCGCAGGAGGGCGGCTCCGGCGACGCCGTTGTAGTCGAACCACCATGAACCGGTGGGGTAGGGGACATGGTGCATGAACACGATGGTCGGCGTGTCGGGTCGCTTCGCCAGCGTCGTGTCGAGCCACCGGGACGCGCTCGGAGTGACCAGGCCGCTGTGGTTGCCGGGATCGGTGGAGTCGAGTGCGACGAACCTCAGCTCGAAGTCGTCGACGGCGTAGTTGAACGGCCCGTCGCCCTCGGGGAGCGGAACGGGGCATCGTCCGGATGCGGTGAAGGTGGCGCTGAGGAGTGTGGCGTCGTCGTGATTGCCGGGGATCGGCAGGATCGGGGACGGCGCATGGACGAGCGTCTCGGCGAGCAGCGCGTACTCCTCGGGCGTCGCGTCGTTGACGAGATCTCCGGTGAAGAGGATCACGTCGGGGATCCGCGGCAGCTCCGCGCACGAACGGAACGCGTCGATGAGGCGCTGGGGAGTGTCGACGAGTGCCCGGATCGCGGTGCCCTCGGTCGTGACGTGGGGGTCAGAGATCTGAGCGATCAGCATCGCGCCAGTCTCGCGGCCGCGGTCCTGCCTGTCAGGGGCGGTCTGTCAGCGGCCGGTCAGGGGGCTGCGTCGTCGAACACGTACAGGCTTCCGGCGTAGCAGGCGACCCACACGCGGTGGTCGGTCTTGTCGTAGGTGATGCCGATGGGGTGGTGGCCCGTCGGCACGCGCTGGAGCTGCTGCATGTCGGACGTGCGGATCTTGCTCATCGCGTCGGAGTCGTAGTTGACGACGTAGAGCGACTTGCCGTCGGAGGCGATCGCCATCGAGCGCGGCTGGCTCGGCGACGCGACCTTGGCGACCACAGTTCGGCTG
>JAIBBP010000182.1 GCA_019694615.1 Microthrixaceae bacterium
TCTCGCCGCCGTCGCGGTGCCGCTCGCCCGCTCGAACAGCGTCTCGTCGCCCGCCACGCCCCCGCCGACGGTCGCCGCGCCGCCGCGCAGCATCACCCCGGCAACCCCCGGTGCGCCGACCGCCGTGCAGGTCGCACTCGAACAGCAGGGTGACCCCTACCGTTGGGCCGGTTCCGGCCCCAACTCGTTCGACTGCTCGGGCCTGGTCATGTTCGCCTACGCGGCCGCCGGTCGGTCCCTGCCGCACTCGTCGCGGGCGCTGCGGTCGATGACGCAGCGTCTCAGCGTCGATGAGCTCCAGCCCGGCGACCTGGTGTTCGGCGGTTCGCCGGTCCACCACGTCGGCATCTACATCGGTAACGGGCAGATGGTGCACGCCCCCAACTCCGGCGAGGTCGTGAAGGTAGAGAGCATGTACTCCACGTCCAAGCCGGTCTCCTTCGGCCGCCTGTAGCCAATCTGCATCCCGTCGGTCGGCCAACGCTGTCGGGGGTGCCTCCTAAGCTGGCCCGATGGCCGCTGGGGACCTGCTCGAAGGACTGAACCCGTCGCAACACGAGGCGGTGACGCACGTCGAGGGGCCGCTGCTCGTCGTCGCCGGCGCCGGTTCGGGCAAGACCCGCGTGCTCACGCATCGGATCGCCCACCTCATCGACGCGCACCACGTGTCGCCGTTCGAGATCCTCGCCATCACCTTCACCAACAAGGCCGCCGACGAGATGAAGCACCGCGTCGGGGCGCTCATCGGGCCGGTCGCCGACAAGATGTGGGTGTCGACGTTCCACTCGGCGTGCGTGCGCATCCTCCGGCGCGACGGCCACCACCTCGGCTATCCCACGCAGTTCACGATCTACGACCAGTCCGACGCGGTGCGGCTGGTCACCTACGTGCTCCGCGACCTCGAAGTCGACCCCAAGAAGCTGCCGCCCCGCGCCGTGCACGCGGCGATCTCCAACGCGAAGAACCGCGGCCAAAGCGTCGAGGACTATTCGGCGGCGGCACAGGTGATCATCGAGCGCCGCATCGCGGACGTCTACCGCGAGTACCAGGCGCGCCTGTTGCGAGCCGGAGCGATGGACTTCGACGATCTGCTGACCCAGTCCGTCGAGCTGCTCCGCCGGCGTCCCGACGTGCTGAGGTACTACCAGCAGCGGTTCCGATACATCCTCGTCGACGAGTACCAGGACACCAACCCCGTCCAGAACGACCTGATCGTGCTGCTCGGCCAGCAGCACCGCAACGTGTGCGTCGTCGGCGACGGCGACCAGTCCATCTACGCGTTCCGTGGAGCCGACCTCTCCAACATCTTGGAGTTCGAGCGGGCGTTCCCCGACGCGTCGGTCATCGTGCTGGCGCAGAACTACCGGTCCACCCAGACCATCCTCGACGCCGCCAACGCCGTCATTTCCAACAACGCGTCCCGCAAACCCAAAGAGCTGTGGTCCGATGGCGCGCCGGGCGAGAAGTTGGTTCGCTTTAACGCCCAGGACGAGAGCGAGGAGGCCCAGTGGGTCGCCCGCCAGATCACGACGTTCCACGACGGGGCCGACTACCGGTGGGGCGACGTCGCCGTGTTCTATCGCACCAACGCCCAGTCGCGGGTGGTCGAGGATCAGTTCATGCGCTCCGGCATCCCCTACAAGGTGATCGGCGGAACGCGCTTCTATGACCGGCGCGAAGTCAAGGACGCTGTTGCCTACGTCCGCGCCGTGGTCAACCCCATCGACGAGGTCAGCATCAAGCGGGTGCTCAACGTGCCCAAGCGGGGCATCGGCGATTCGAGCATCGCCAAGCTCGACGCGTTTGCGCGCCGGGAATCGGTCAGTTTCCTCGACGCGCTCCGGTCTCACGCCGCAGCCGGCGTCGGCGGACGGGCGCCGCGTGGCATCGACGATTTCTGTTCGTTGCTCGACGCTCTGGCCGCGGAGGTCGAGAAAGGTCCGGCCGCGTTGTTGGAGAAGGCACTCGACGCCAGCGGGTACATCGCCGAGCTTGAGGCCGAGAAGTCGATCGAAGCCGAGGGTCGACTCGAGAACCTGTACGAACTCATCGCCGCGGCCCGGGAGTTCGAGACGGTGGACGACTTCCTCGAGCAGATCAGCCTGGTTGCGGACACCGATCAGATCGATGACGACGAGAGCACCGTCACGCTCATGACCCTGCACGCCGCCAAGGGTCTCGAGTACCCGGTGGTGTTCATGGTGGGTATGGAGGACGGTCTCTTCCCCAGCCAGCGAACGCTCGCCGAACCCGACCAGGTCGAGGAGGAGCGCCGCCTCGCCTACGTCGGCATCACACGTGCACGTGAGCGGTTGTTCCTCACCACCGCCGTGAGCCGGATGCTGCACGGCACCACGCAGTACAACCCGCCGTCCAGGTTCCTCGATGAGATCCCCGAGGTGCTGATCGACGAGCTCGGTTCGCGCCGCCGGGGCCGCCGCTCGTTCGGCGGCCACGACGACTGGTCCGGTCGCGATTCGTGGTCGGGCGGCGATTCGTGGTCGTCGGACACCAGCGGGCGGGTGTTCGGCGGTCGGTCGAGCGCTGGTGGCGCTGGTGGCGCTGGTGGTGTAGGTGAACCGCGCCCGACCCCGCCGAGTCCCAGTCGTGCCAACGAGCTCGGCTTCCGGGTGGGCGACGGTCTTCGCCACAAGCAGTGGGGGGAGGGAGTGATCCTCGACCTTCGCGGCGCCGGTGACGACATCCAGGCAACGGTCCGCTTCTCGGCGGAGGGGACCGAGAAGGTGTTGTTGTTGAAGTGGGCTCCGGTCGAGAAGATCTGAAACGCTGTCGATGCAATCTTCAGGAGAGGGCCTTACAACCCGATTCTGACTGTGGACGGACCAACGCTCATGACCCTGAACCAGATTCGACGCCTCGATCTCGCCCTTCGCCGAAAGGCGACGCTGGCTGACTTCGCCGACCGGCTCGGTCGCATGTGGGGCGACCGCGTCCTGGTCGACGAGCTCGGCGGCGAGCGCATCACCTACGCCGAGGGCGCCGATCGAGTCGAGCGGTGGTCGGCTTCGATTGCCGCGACGATCGAGCCGGGCGACCGGGTCGTGCTCGCCACACCGAACTCCTACGCCCAGCTCCTGTTGTGCCTCGCCGTCTCCCGAGCCGGCGGACTGCCCGTGCCGGTGAACCCGCAGATGCGGGAAGCCGAGATCAGCCACGTCGTCGCGGACTCCGGTGCCAGTGTCGTGATCCGCTCCGTCGCGGACCTGGTTGCCGACGCTCCGCCCGTTGCTGCTGCGACCCCCGACGTCGGCGAGGTGGCGGCGCTCTTCTACACGTCGGGAACGACGGGCAAGCCGAAGGGCGCTGCCCTGACCCACCGCGCGCTCGTCGGCCAGTCGAGCGTCGCTGCCCTGTGGCCCGTGCAGCTCCGTGACGACGAGGTCGTGGTCGCGTTGCCGGTGGCGCACATCATGGGGTTCGCCGCGCTCATCGGTTTGGCGACGGCCGGCATCAGAGTCCGTTTCCTGCCCCGCTTCCGCCCGAATGACGTGCTCGATGCGATCGAGACCCGCCGGGCGAGTGGGTTCATCGGCGTGCCCGCCATGTACCGCATGCTGCTCGAGGCGGATGCCGCCGACCGCGACCTGCGCAGCATCCGCATCTGGATGTCCGGCGCGGACGTGATGCCGACTGAGCTCGCCCGAACCTTCAAGTCGTTCGGTGCGTCGGCCCGGTTGCCGTTGGTCGGCGATGTGGGTGAGGCCGCGTTCATCGAGGGCTACGGAATGGTCGAGGTCGGAGGCGGAGTGGCCGCCAAGGTGTCTCCGCCGTTCGTGTCGCTCGGTGTCGGCGAGAGCGTCGGCTTCCGGCTGCCGGGCTACCGGTTCCGGGTTGTGGACGACGACGACCGTGAGGTCACCATGGGGGGCCTCGGCGAGCTCTGGGTGCAGGGCCCCGGAGTGCTCAAGGGCTACTGGAACGCTCCCGACGCGACAGCCGACGCGGTCACCTCCGACGGCTGGTTGCGCACCGGCGACCTGGTGCGTGTTGGTCCGCTCGGCACGGTGATGTTCTGTGGCCGCCGCAAGCAGACGGTGAAGTCGGGCGGCTACTCGGTGTATCCGCTCGAGGTCGAGGCAACGCTCGAGGAGCATCCCGACGTGTTGGAGGCGTCGGTCGTCGGCCTTCCCGACGACAAGCTCGGCGAGGTGCCGGTCGCCGCGGTTCGTGTTGGGCATCACGCGACAGTTGAGCCGGAGGAGCTGGTCGCGTGGGCGGCTGAGAGGATGGCCGCCTACAAGGTGCCCCGTCGCGTGGTGATCGTCGACGAGTTACCCCGGACGGGAACCGAGAAGGTGCAGAAGGATCGCCTCGTTGACCTCTTCGTCTGAGTACCGCGCGCCTGGGCCATCTGTGCATGAGTCATCCGCGGCTGACCCGTTCATCTCGGTCATCATCCCGGCGTACAACGCCGAGCAGTACCTGCCGGCGACCTTGCGGTCCATTCTCGACCAGACGTTCACCGACTTCGAGGTGATCGTCGCCGAGAACGGGTCCACCGACGGGACCCGGGCGGTGCTGGCCGAGTTCGCGGCGGCCGATGCGCGGGTGCGGCCGTTGCTCCTCGATGACAACGTCGGTCGATCAGCGGCGCGGAACGCCGCGCTCGATGTGGCGCGCGGCTCCTGGGTGTGCCCGATGGACGCCGACGATCTCTGGTTCCGGGGGCGGCTGCGTGAGTTCGTGGAGGCGTCGCGCACTTACCCGGCGGTCGACGCGTTCACCGACGACCTCATCGAGTTCACGCCGCAGGCCGACGGGTCGGTGGTGCTCGGTCAGCGCTACGTCAGCCGGGTGAGCTGGTGGATGGGGGGCACTCATCCGCTGCGTCTCGGGCCGTGGTTCCGTGACCGCGAGTGCCACATGCGGGCGTTCATCCGCCGTGACCTGATCGAGCGGCGGGGGATCCGGTTCCCCCTCGAACTGTCTGCGGGCGAGGACCTGGCGTTCTACCTGCAAGTGGCGTTCGCCCCCGGGTCTCCGCCGCCGGTGCGGGTGGCGCAGGCCAACTACTACTACCGCGTCGGGCACTCCACGAGGGCGGCCAACATGGCTGAGTCGCGCGTGCGCCTGACCGAGCTCGCCGTCGAGAAGACGGGGAGCGAGGAGCTCCGCCGGCTCGTTGCGGCGACGAACCCGGCGCGGATGTTCACGTATCACCGCGCCGACGCGATCTGGGCGGCGCAGGGCCGATCAGCCGAGCGCGACGAGGGCTCCGACGACGTGGAGCTCGTGATGGACCGCTGGGGCGGCTACCGCCAGTTGGCGATCAACCGCGTGTTCGAGGAGATCGGCAAGCTGGCCGACCGCCACCTCCGCCCCGGCATCGCCGCCGACATCGAACGCCAACTCGCTCTCCCGTAGCCCACCGGCACCCTCCCCGAACCGGTTCTGTTGTACAAAGCGCGCGGCTAGCCGCGCGCTTTGTACAACAGAACCGGTTCGGGGAGGGGTCGGTTATGGGGTGCGGATGACGGTTTGCTTCTCTTGGACCCGGTAGGGGGTGGTGACGGTGCGGTCGACGGTGCCGAGGTTGGCACCGGTGCCGTTGGTGGCGGTCCAGGCGAGTTGCCAGGTGGCGGTGGTGTCGATGGTGAGATCGCGGGTTGGTGCTGAGAAGCGGTGGCTGCACGTGGTGCGCTGCGACTTCTCGGGGCGGCTGGTGTCGTAGGGGGTCGGCGCGCCGTTGCAGGTGATGACCTTGTTGTCGTCGCGGGATGCTTTGCCGGGCACCGGGAGGATCTCGTACTTCGTCGAGACGAGTTGTGCGGTGACGGTGACGGTGACTCCGGCGGCGGTTGCGGACGCGGTCTGTGCGGGGAGGTCGTCGGTCCAGAGCCAGGTGTCGAAGTTGGGGAACGTCTCGGCCGGCGGGGACAGGTGCGGCACCGGGAGGTCGATGTCGATGTTGGCGAGGGCCTGGTCGACGAGTTGGTTGGTGAGGTCGGGGCTGCTGGGTGGCGGGGTGGTGTAGAGCGTGGGGATGCCGGTGCTCTGGCGGGTGGCCGTGTCGACGCAGATTCGCCACGACTGGGTGCCTTCGGGCTGATCGCGGGGGTTGATCTCACCGCCGGTGGCGCCGAGCGGGTTCAGAGGGTTGATGGCGTAGAAGGTGCAGGTGGTGGTGGGTGCGCCGCGGCCTCGGTGGGCTCGGCGTCCCGTGGTGGGGATGGCGTTCTGGGATCCGACAGAGGCCTGCGCCCCGGTGTCAGTGCGCGAGCCCGAGGTGCTGACGCCTGATCCACCCTCATTCCCGCGTGCCCCTGCCGGTACAGCGAGGGCTATTGCGAGGCACAGTCCGAGTAGTCCGGCGAGGGGTCGACCCATTCTCGTCCTGCCCATTTCCAGCTCCCTCCGATGAGTGCGAACGTGTCGACATAGCGGTAGATCCGTGTCACCCCATCGACGACAGTGCCAGCGGCGTCAATCGTCTCCTCGGTGTCGTAGCGGCACACGTCAACGAGGACGGTCGTCTCGTCGGGTTGCTCGACTGACTCGACTCGTCGCCAGCTTGGTGTCGAGGCATGGGGCCGAATCCGCTGACCCTTCTCCCGAAGCCCGCGGATGACGTTGCGCCAGGTGTCGGCTTGGCCGGTGTCCATGTGGTCGAGGAGTGGCGGGTAGTTCTCGTCGGGAATGGCTTCGGCGGCGAGGAGGTCGGCGACCGCGGCGTCGTCGGCGGCGAGGACCTCGTCGAGTAGGGCGCTCGGTGGGGCAGTGGTCGGCGGCTTTGTTGACGGCGGCGCGGTGTTGGTCGGCGCGGTTGTCGACGGTGCCGCAGTGGTCGCGTTGGGCACCTCGGTGGTTGATGTCGCTGCGGGTGCGCTGGTCGTCGACACTCCCTTGACGGGCGTGACCTCGTCGGAGGCCTCGCTGTCCTCGCCTCCGCATCCCGTCAGGAGCAGTGCGGCGATCGAGGCGGCAGCGAGCAGGGGTCGGGGGGAAGGCATTCAGACGACCGTAAGGAAGTCCGACGATCCCCACAACCCCGCGCACGCCCCGTTCTGTCCTGCGAGAGCACCACCCGGGTGGTGCTCTCGCAGGACAGAACGAGTCAGGGGGTGAAGTCGATGATCAGGTCCCCGCCCTTGTCGACAGTCGCCTCGAACGACCGGAGGCCTTCTCCATCGAGCGGGAACGTGTCATCACCGCAGGATGGGTCGGCGCCACGAAACACCTCGGCGTCGGCGTCCCACTCGAGAAAGCAGTCGTCGGGAGCGCCCGGTGGGCGGGCCTCGAAGGCATGCCACCCCTTCTTTGGGTTGTCGCCGGCGTGGCTGATGAAGATGGGCAGCCGCTGTGCGCCCGCTGGGTCGGGGATGAGGATGGGGCCGTCCTCGGCGATCGCCTCGGCCTTGGATTCGGCGGACCCGGTGTTCCACGTCCCGTCGCTCGCCCCGCTCGTCACTGACGTCGATTCGCCCGTCGCAGCCCGAAACACTGCGTAACCGAGGGTGGCCACGAACACGACACTGACGACGGCGATGAGGATCGACCGGATCTGTGCACTGGAGCTACGACGTTCGACGGGCATAC
>JAIBBP010000011.1 GCA_019694615.1 Microthrixaceae bacterium
GCAGCGGGTCGATCTCGGAGATGGAACCGACGAAGGTGGTCTTGCCCACGCCGAACCCACCGGCGACCACGATCTTCACCGGCGTCGGAACGTTCGGAGAGCCACCGTTTGCACCCTGTTGATCGGGCGCCACCTCAGAGTCCCTTGAGACCATCGAGAACCCTTTCGAGCAACGACACGTCCGACCCCGCGCCGTCGTGTGCGGCGGTGCCGCTCCGGTCGAGGCGTCCGCTCGCCACGAGGTCAGCGGTCAACACCCGAGCGACGCCGAGGACCACACCGAGGTGTGCGGCGATCTCGGCGACGGACAACGGTTCGGCGGCAAGATCGAGAATCCGCCGCTCCTCAAAACTCACTTCATGGCGGACGGTACGACCACGCTCGCTCGTCCTGACCAGCGTCTCCAACGGCATGTCGACCTTGGGGCGCGTTCGACCGCCGGTCAACGCATACGGCCGTATCCGCAGCATCGAATCAGTGGCCGACCCCGGCTCCCGAGTCACCGGACCAAGGCCCCCTGGAGTTCGGAGCGAAGCTCGGGAGTGAGCACCGGGCCGCACCTCTCGGCGAGGCGTGCCATCTCGTAGCCGACGAGGCCGACGTCGCACGAGTCATCGGTGGTCACCGCCATCGACGAACCTTCGCCGATACCCGTGACGAAAATGAAGCCGTGCTCCATCTCGATGATGACCTCGGTGACCCGTCCGCCCCCGAAGGGCGCGGCGGCACCGTGCGCGAGACCGATCAGACCCGACGCCGCCGCCGCCAGACGGTCGGCCGCCTCGCGACTCATGCCGTTCGACATTGCCATGAGCAGACCGTCCGACGACACGACGATCGCGTTGTGAACCCCTGGAAGCCGCTCGGCGAACCTTCCGACGAGAAATCCGATGTTTGCGGCGTCGGCACTCAAACCGTTCATTGCTCGTGACCTCCGGGCAAGTCTGGGTAGTAGGGCGGCGGCAGCGTGGGGTCACCGGCGGTTCCGCCCGATGCCGGCTCGTCGTCGGCTTGCCCGTCGGTCCGTCCGGCGGAGAGCCCGTGGCGGTAGCGGGACAGCAGGCTTCGCACCTCCGCGGCGTCGCGCTGCGGCGCCAAGCCGAAGTCGTCCATCACGGGTTGAGCCACGTCGGACCCGGCGGGAGATCCCGGTGAACGCTGAGGAAGTGCCGCGTCTGCGGGCGGCACGACGCCGTCGGGCACCTGACGCTCCAAGAGGCCGTAGAGGCCCTGCTCGAACCGTTCACCCTCCGGCAACATGTCCACGAGCTTCGAGGGTGCCGCTGCTTCCGGTAGACGTTCCTCGCCCCAACTGACGCTCACCTCAGGCACGACCACCTGAGGCACGACCACCTCGGGCACGACCGGGATCTCCTCGGCCACAGCTGGCGCCGAGGCCGGGGTCGGTGCCGGGTCCGCAGGCGAAACCATCGACGCCGGCAACGCCACCTCGACGATCAGGCCGCCCGACGGCGAACTCGACAGGAGCACCCGGATCCCGTGGCGACATGCCAGGGTTCCGGCGACCACGAATCCGAGCGACCGGGACAGTGCAAGACCGACGGGTGGGGGGCTGGCCATCAGCCGATTCGCGGCCTCCAGGCGATCGTCGGACATCCCGACCCCGTGGTCGGCGATCGTGATGACGTACCCTCCCGCGCTCGACAGGTGCCCGACGACATCCACGGTGTGCTCCGGCGGCGAGTACTGCGCTCCGTTCTCCATCAGTTCGGCCAGCAGGTGTGCCACGTCGACCGCTGCCGACCCGACCGTGACGGCCTCGTCCACCGCGATCAGCGAGATCCTGGAGAAGTCCTCGACCTCACCGACCGCGACCCGGATCACGTCGGAGAGCGAAACGTCACGGGCACGGCGACGAGGGGCCTCCGCCCCGGCCAGGACCAGCAGCGACTCGGCGTTGCGCCGCATCCGGGTCGCGAGGTGATCAAGGCAGAACAAGCTCTCGAGTTGATCGGGGTCCTGCTCGTTGGCTTCGAGTTCGTCGATGAACTCGATCTGCCGATCGAGCAGGGTCTGATTCCTGCGGGCGAGGTTCACGAAGATCTCGCTGATCCCCTTTTGGAGTGACTGCTGTTGCTCGGACGCCACGGTGACGACCGCTCGACTGAGCTCGTTGAGTGACTCGCCGACTTCGGCGAACTCGTCGCGCGTTCCGGTGTCGACAGACGCGAAGCGGATCCCGGTGCCTGTCGTGTCGCCGGACCGAAGGCTCCGCACCAGCGCGGGAAGTTGCTCGTGTGAGATCTCCCGGGCCGATTCGGTGAGGCGACGCAACGCCGCGACGATGTTCCGGCTCACAGCAAACGCCAGTAGGAGAACCGACAGGATGCTCGCGGCCGCGGCCGCTGCGAACACGAACGCCGACGTGTCCGCCTCGTCCACCGCTGCGATGAGCCGATCGAGATCGGCACGGATACCGGCGCTCTCGACGCTCTCCACGTCCTCGAGTCGAGAGCCGACCAAGCCTTCCCAGGTCTGCTGATCCACCGAAAACGTCGACGCCGCATCCGGGCCGGCCAGATCGTCGAAGTACTCGTCGGACGCGCGTGTCGCCGACCCCGATCGGGCATCGTCGAACTGCTGACGCCCGGCGTCGGTGGCGTACTCGTGGTAGGTGTCGAACAGCAGCCCGGAGCGGTCGAGGAGATCACGAGCTGTGTCGGCCGCCTCCTCGCGTTCAGCGGCAGGCGTCCCGACGTCTGCCAGCACCGCTGCCGTCGCCGCCGCGGCCGACTCCGTCTCGATGCCTTCGGCCAACCATCGACGTGCAACCGCACCGGTTCCGGCGCCGGTTTCAACGTCGATTTCGATCCCTCCGGCAGCACCGATGACCGTGTCGATCAGCTCGGTGTACATCTCGACGACTTCGAGCGCCGGAGCATCGACGACGGCAGTGCGAACTGCCTCCACCTCGTTCAGCGACTCGGCGAGCGTGTCGAGGTGCGACGCAACCGCACCGGAGGAAAGGACCGCGCTCCGATTCCCGTCGATCGTGGCCGCGAGCTCGCCTGCGGACTTGTCGGTCGCCGTACGGCGCTCCGAGACGGAGCCGGCCGGTCCCCCTTCATCGGGCCGTTCACCAGCGGTTGCAGCGATGGTGGATGCCAGCCGCTCACGTTGGAGGTCGTGAGCGAACGAGGACGCCACGTCCGCAACCCGGGCAGCGGCCTGATTCCGTTGCACGACGGACCGGTCCGCCAAGCGGCCCTGCACGCCGACCCCGGCAAGGCCACACAGGCCCAACGCAGCGGGCAGCACCATCACCAGCAGCTTCGTACGGACGTTCATTCTCCAGAACATGGATTCCTCAGCACTCGGGCTTCTTCCCGGCGGCGCGACCGGGGTCTCGCCGTTCTGTGCTGTATCGACCCGTGAGGCACCCGCCTTGAAAACGCGGCCGCTCTCACCACCTCCCCACCTGTTCTGTGATGCGTACCCGCCCCTGGAAGGGCGGGTACGCACCACAGAACAGGTGGAAATGGGCACTGCCTGGCTACCCTTTGACAAGGTGAGGACCGCCTCGACGACCCTTCGCGGCAACCTCGCCGACGTCGCTATCGACGATGTCATCCAACTGCTCAGCGCCCGAGCCAGGACCGGCGTCCTCGTGGTGAACCCCCAGCAACCGCTGCGACTGGTGTTCGCCGACGGCGCCGTCGTCATGGGCGGGTCGTCTTCGTCCATGGCCCTCGGCCGCCATCTCCTCGCTGCCGGCTTGGTCACGGCGCAACAGCTCGAGGATCTGTTCGGCCTCACCCGGAGTCGAACCGGGGAACGACAAGCGCACCCACTCGACGACATCGGGGTGCTTCAGGCGATGTTGACGGTCGTCGGTGGAACGGACCTGGCCAACGCTGTTCGGCTCCTCGCTGTCGGAACCGTGTTCGAGATGATGCTGCTCAACGAAGCATCATTCGAGTTCGTCGAGGCGCCGGCCCATCCGCTCGCAGCGCACTTCGCAGCGGACGCCGACGCCGTCGTGTCCGAGGCCCGTTGCCAGGCCGATGCCTGGCCGGCGATGCAGGCCGCTGGAGGAGCTGAATCCGCTCGCTTTCGTCGGGTCCAGCGCGTCGCCTCCCACCACACACCCATCGTTCTCGATGCGCTGAGCTGGGCGGCGCTTTGTGAGATCGACGAGCGAGCTACCGCCGGCCAGATCTCCCACCGTCTCGGCCTCGGCCGCTACCCAACAGCAGCGCTACTCGCCGACCTCACCGACCGCGGCCTCATCGAGCGCGTGTCCTGACCCGCCCCCGAACCCGTTCTGTTGTACAAAGCGCGCGGCTGGGCGCGCGCTTTGTACAACAGAACGGGTTGGGTGGTTGTCGCTACAGCAGGGGGCGGTCGGTCGGGCGGATCGGCGACGGGAGGTCGCTGTGGCCTTCGAGGAACGAATCGACCGCAGCCGCGCACGCGCGACCCTCGGCGATGGCCCACACGATGAGGCTCTGACCGCGCCCGGCGTCACCGGCCACGAACACGCCGTCGACGTTCGTCGCCCACTCGCTCGACCGTGCCACGTTGCCGCGCTCGTCGAGTTCGACGCCGAGGCCGTCCAACAACGGACCCTTCTCCGGCCCCGTGAAGCCCATTGCCAGGAACACGAGATCGGCGTCGAGCACCGTGTCGGTGCCCTCGACCTTCTCGAAGCTCATTCGGCCGTCCTCGAACTTCTGCACCACCTCGTGGTACTCGAGCCCGACGACCTGGCCGTCGTCGCCCACGAGGAACCGTTCGGTGTTGACGGCGTACACCCGCTCGCCGCCCTCCTCGTGGGCCGAGGTCACCTTGTAGCTCATCGGGAACGTGGGCCACGGGTTGGCATCGGGCCGGCCGTCGACCGGGCGCGGCATGATCTCGAACTGATGAATGGCCGATGCACCCTGCCGGTGGGCGGTGCCCAGGCAGTCGGCGCCGGTGTCGCCGCCGCCGATGATGACGACCTTCTTGCCCTTGGCGTTGATCGGCGTGTCCTCAGGCGCGAGGTCACCCTCCTGGGCCTTGTTGGCCCACGGCAGGTACTCCATGGCGACGTGGATGCCGGTGGCCTCCCGCCCCGGGATCGGCAGATCACGGCTCTGCGTGGCACCGATCGCCAACACGATGGCGTCGAAGTTGGAGCGGAGCTGCTCGATGGTGACGTCGGTGCCGACGTTCATGTTGCACAGGAACACCGTGCCCTCGGCGCGCATCTGGGCGATGCGACGGTCGAGGTGGCGCTTCTCCATCTTGAACTCGGGAATGCCGTAGCGGAGCAGCCCACCGACGCGGTCGGCCCGCTCGTAGACCACGACCTGGTGGCCTGCCCGCGTGAGCTGCTGGGCGGCGGCGAGGCCGGCGGGCCCCGACCCGATGACGGCGACCTTCTTGCCCGTCACCTTGTTGGGGCGGATGGGTTTGACCCATCCCTCCTCCCAAGCCTTGTCGATGATCGTGACCTCGACCTGCTTGATGGTCACCGGGTCCTGGTTGATGCCCAGCACGCAGGCCCCCTCACACGGCGCCGGGCAGAGCCGGCCGGTGAACTCGGGGAAGTTGTTGGTGGCGTGCAGGCGCTCGATCGCCGCCTGCCAGCGGTCCCGGTACACCAGGTCGTTCCAGTCCGGGATGATGTTGCCGAGCGGGCAGCCGTTGTTGCAGAACGGGATGCCGCAGTCCATGCACCGGCTGGCCTGTTCCTGCAGCGTCGACCGGGGGAAGTCCTCGTAGACCTCTTTCCAGTCGAGCAACCGCACCGGCACCGGGCGCCGCTTCGGAAGCTCCCGGCCGTGTTCGATGAAACCTGTCGTCTTACCCACGCGCCGACTCCATGATCGCTTCGTCGATGTCTCGTCCGTCGGCCTCGGCTGCGGCGATGGCGTTGAGGACCTTGCGGTAGTCGCGAGGCATGACCTTCTTGAAGGCGCCCAGCGACGTGGCGGGATCGTCGAGGACGGCCCGTCCGACCTCTGAGCCGGTCTCGGCGACGTGACGGCCGATGGTGATCTCCAGGAAGTCACGGTCGACGTCGTCGAGTGCCTCGATGTCGACCATCTCGCTGTTGAGTCGGCTCTGGAACGTGCCGTCGGGGTCGTAGACGTAGGCGATGCCACCCGACATGCCGGCTCCGAAGTTGCGGCCGGTGTCGCCGAGGACCACGACCCGACCACCGGTCATGTACTCACAACCGTGGTCGCCCACACCCTCGACGACCGCGGTCGCCCCCGAGTTCCGCACGCAGAATCGTTCGCCGACCCGGCCCCGCAGGTAGATCTCACCGCCCGTCGACCCGTAGCCGATCACGTTGCCGGCGATGACGTTGTCCTCCGACACGAACTGGCTGTCGGCCGGCGGGCGAACGACGATGCGACCACCGGAGAGGCCCTTGCCGACGTAGTCGTTGGCGTCGCCTTCGAGCCGCAGCGTGATGCCCTTCGGAAGGAATGCGCCGAAGCTGTTGCCCGCTGATCCGACGAAGTCGACCTCGATCGTGTCGTCGGGCAGGCCATCGCCGCCGTACACCTTGGTGAGCTCGTGGCCCAACAGCGTGCCGACGGTGCGGTTCACATTGCGGATCAGGTGACGAAGGCGGACCTTCTCGCCGTTCTCCAGCGCCGGCCGTGCGCCTTCGATCAACCACTGGTCGAGCGCACGATCGAGGCCGTGGTCCTGAGTCGTGGTGTTGTGCCGCGCCGCCCCCGGGGCCAGCTCCGGCAAGTGCAGGATGGGCGACAGGTCGAGTCCGGACGCCTTCCAGTGGTCGATCGCCGCGGCAGCGTCGATGAGCTCGACGTGGCCCACCGCCTCCTCAAGAGTGCGGAAGCCGAGTTCTGCGAGCAGCTCGCGCACTTCCTCGGCGATGAACAGCATGAAGTTCTCGACGAACTCGGGTTTGCCGCTGAAGCGCTCGCGGAGCAGCGGGTTCTGCGTCGCGACCCCGACGGGGCACGTGTCGAGATGGCAGACGCGCATCATGATGCAGCCCGACACGACGAGCGGTGCCGTTGCGAAGCCGAACTCCTCGGCCCCGAGCAGCGCCGCGATCATCACGTCACGGCCCGTCTTCAACTGGCCGTCCGCCTGCACGACGATGCGGTCCCGCAGGTCGTTCAACAACAGCGTCTGCTGCGTCTCGGCGAGGCCGAGCTCCCACGGAGCGCCGGCGTGCTTGAGCGAGGTGAGCGGTGAGGCGCCGGTGCCGCCGTCGTGGCCCGAGATGAGCACCACGTCGGACTTGGCCTTGGCCACACCGGCAGCGACGGTGCCGACCCCGACCTCGGCCACCAGCTTCACGTGAACGCGGGCCGCGGGGTTCGAGTTCTTGAGGTCGTGGATGAGCTGCGCCAGATCCTCGATCGAGTAGATGTCGTGGTGCGGCGGCGGGCTGATGAGGCCCACACCCGGCGTCGAATGCCGGGTCTTCGCCACCCACGGGTACACCTTGTGGCCGGGGAGCTGACCGCCCTCGCCGGGCTTGGCGCCCTGGGCCATCTTGATCTGGATGTCGTCCGCGTTGGTCAGGTAGTGGGAGGTGACGCCGAATCGGCCCGATG
>JAIBBP010000119.1 GCA_019694615.1 Microthrixaceae bacterium
TCACCTGTCAAGTGCTCCTTCGATCGGCCCTCTGGCGATGTCGCAATCACCAGACAAGCCCATCGGATGGGCACTTGTCGCGTCTCAGGTCCCTCGCGTCATCTCGTCTCGTGAAAGATCAGGGCTAACGTGAGCGGAGCCTATGAACAGCGCGCCAACCCCCAAGCCCACCCCGTCCACACCGGAGAAGCCCGGCCTCGAAGGCCTCGAGGCGAAGTGGGGCGAAATCTGGGCCGAGCAGGGAACGTACGCGTTCGACCGCACCGCCGAACGTGGTGACGTCTTCTCCATCGACACCCCGCCACCCACCGTCTCGGGCTCGCTGCACGTCGGCCACGTGTTCAGCTACACCCACACTGACACGATCGCCAGGTTCTGGCGCATGCGCGGCAAGCAGGTCTTCTACCCCATGGGCTGGGACGACAACGGCGTCCCGACCGAACGCCGCGTCGAGAACTTCTACGGGGTCCGCTGCGACGCCACGCTCCCCTACCAGCCCGGCTACACGCCACCGCCGCAACCGGCCAAGGACCGCAAGGACTTCGACGTCGTCAGCCGCCGGAACTTCATCGAGCTCTGCGAGGAGCTCACCACTGAGGACGAGAAGGTCTTCGAGGCGCTGTGGACTCAACTCGGGCTCTCGGTCGACTGGTCGATGACATACGCCACGATCGGCGAGCGCGCCCGCAAGGTCAGCCAGCGGGCGTTCCTCCGCGACCTCGCGCGCGGCGACGCGTACACGGCTGAGGCGCCGTGCATGTGGGACGTCACGTTCCAGATGGCGGTCAGCCAGGCCGAGCTCGAAGACAAGGAGCGTCCCGGGGCGTACCACGACATCACCTTCCCTGCCATCAGTTCCGACGGGTCTCCCGGCGATCCCATCATGGTCTCGACGACCCGGCCCGAGCTTCTGGCCAGCTGCGTCGCCATCGTCGCCCATCCCTCCGACGAGCGCTACGCCGAGCGCTTCGGCACCACGGTCAGCACACCGGTGTTCGGCGTCGAGGTCCCCATCTTGGCCCACCACCTCGCAGATCCCGAGAAGGGCACCGGCGCCGCGATGATCTGCACGTTCGGCGACAACACCGACGTCACATGGTGGCGAGAGCTGAACCTGCCGGCCCGCGCCGTCATCGGGCGTGACGGCCGCTTCCAGACCGAGACTCCTCGCTGGCTCGACACGCCTTCCGCCGCTGCGGCGTACGCGAAAGTCGCCGGCAAGGCGGCGGGCGGCGCACGCAACGTGATGGTCGAGTTGCTGCGCGAGTCGGGCAACCTGATCGGCGAGCCCCGGCCGATCACCCATCCCGTCAAGTTCTACGAGAAGGGCGACAAGCCTCTCGAGATCGTTCAGTCGCGCCAGTGGTACATCCGCAACGGCGGCCGCGACGACGACCTGCGCGCCCGCCTCGTCGCACGCGGCGATGAGCTGACGTGGCACCCGAGCTACATGCAGGCCCGCTACACCGACTGGGTCGGTGGCCTCAACGGCGACTGGCTGATCAGCCGTCAGCGCTACTTCGGTGTCCCGATCCCCGTCTGGCACCGCCTCGACGGCGACGGCAATCCCAGCTACGACGATCCGCTCGTTCCCACCGAGGACATGTTGCCCGTCGACCCGCAGACCGATGTCCCGCCGGGCTTCACTGAGGACCAGCGCAACCAGCCAGACGGCTTCATGGCCGACCCCGACATCATGGATACGTGGGCGACGTCCTCGCTCACACCGCAGATCGCATGCGGATGGGGCGACGACCACGACCTCTTCCAGCGCACGTTCCCCATGGACCTCCGTCCGCAAGCCCACGACATCATCCGCACCTGGCTGTTCTCCACGATGGTCCGCGGCAACTCCGGGCACGACACCGCGCCGTGGCGAAACGCGGCCTTGTCCGGATGGATCCTCGACCCCGACCGCAAGAAGATGTCGAAGTCGAAAGGCAACGTCGTCACACCCGCGGCGCTGCTCGATCAGTTCGGCTCCGACGGCGTCCGCTACTGGGCGGCGTCAGGTCGCCCCGGAACCGACACCGCGTTCGACGAGAAGGAGATGAAAGTCGGGCGTCGCCTCGCCATTAAGCTCCTCAACGCGTCGAAGTTCGCGTTGAGCTTCGGCGGCGACCCCGGCGGCGAGGTCCACGAGCCGATCGACTCGGCGATGCTCGCCGACCTGGCGGCGCTGGTGGACGACGCGACCGCTGCGTTCGAAAGCTTCGACTACGCCCGGGCACTGGAGCGGACCGAGGCGTTCTTCTGGTGGTTCTGCGACGACTACCTCGAACTCGTGAAACTCCGGGCCTACGGCGAGGGTGGCCCGGCCGAGTCGGCCGCCAACGCCCTGGCCCGCGCGCTGTCCACCCTTCAGCGACTGCTCGCGCCGTTCCTCCCCTTCGCCACCGAAGAGGTCTGGTCGTGGTGGATGCTGGGCTCGATCCATCTCAGCGCTTGGCCCACCGGCGACGAGCTGCGCTCGGCAGCGGGTGAGTGGAACCCTCTCGTCATGGGCGTCGCCTCCGACGTGCTCCGCGAGGTCCGTCGCGCCAAGTCCGAGGCCAAGGTCGGGATGCGTGCCGACGTCGAGGTCGTCACAGTCACCGACAACTCCGAGCGGCTCGAAGCGCTCGCCATGGTCGCCACCGACGTCCGCGATGCCGGCCGCATCGCCGAGCTGGTGATGGAGCCCGGCGACGACTTCAGGGTGTCGACCGTGCTCGCCCCACCGTCCGACAGCTGACGGTCATCCGCCGGGAGGAACGTCCGCCACCGGCGCGGTCGGAACGGTCTCCGCAACGGTCGTCGTTACTGTCGGCTGCTCGATCGGCGCGCCGTCTCGCACCCGCCGAAGGTGGATCACGTCACTGTTCGACTCGACCCTCGTCTTTCGGAACGCAACCTCGAACTGACCCGAATCAAGAATCGCGTCGAACAGCGCGCCGTCGGTGTCGTCGAGGCGCGCGCGGTCGACGACTACGTCGTCGATCGTGTTCTGGTCGGGCAAGGCGAGGAGCGTTCCGCCCGGCCCGTAGTTCGACGACCTCCACGGGTTCGGGAACGTGTAGATGAACTCGCGGTGTGAGAGGTGCGGCACCAAGTAGTACGACGCCGTGACCCGGGCGCCGTCGGGGATGTCCGCGATCGCCGCACGCAGATCCTCGTTGACCACGGAGTCGGTCAACGGCCACCAACCGCCGCTGTGGTTCGCGGTCCACGGCCCGACGCCCCGCTCGCGGGTTGCTACGACCCCGACGACCATCACCAGGATCAACGCCCAGGCCACGATCGTCCGCCGGCGCCGGATGGCGGTCCACACCGAGCCCATCAGCGCCCCGAGGTAGGGCGTGAACGCGTAGTGCCAGCGCAGGTCCCAGGTGAAGTTGGCCGTGGTCGCGTAGTTGACAACGTGCTGGGGTACTCCGAGGGCGAGCAACTGCGGGTTGGCGAACCCCGTGTACCCATAGGGGCTCATCAACTGGCCGAGCCCTTGGGGGGCAGGATCGACGGCGGCCGCCTGATCCGCCACCGCGGCCGGATCGGGGCATACGACACCCTCGACGTACCCCGTCAGTGACTCGAGCTTGCCGTCGAAGAATCCGTGGCACCTGATGGTGGTCGTCAACCGAGAAGGGTGTACCAACGACGTGTGGACGAGGTCGTTCGCGCTCGCGCCGAGCGGGCCGAACAAGCTGTCGAACACCGCGCCCGACGGCGAGAAGTGCTCGATGATCACGCGTGTTGCGATCAGGAACCATGCGGCCGACCCGACAACTGTGAGCGCGCCGATGCGCACCTGACGGAACATGACCGCGACGGCGAGACCGATCACTGCCGTTGCCAGCGCAACGTCCTCTTTCCACATGAGCGCCCCGAAGATGCAGAGCGCGTACGCCCTCCACCGTCCGACCGACGCGAAGTACAACGCACCGACCAGCAGGGGCGCTGCCAGGCTTTCTGGATGGAAAGTCTCCTGGATCTTCCATTGTGGGGAGAAGTGGAAGAGGTAGGCGAACGCCAGCCACAGTCCGGCCCACTGCGACTTCAGATGTCTGGCAGCCAGACCGTAGATCGGCCACGCCACTGCAACGACGCCCAGAGTGTTGATGAAGTTGAGGAAGTGCGGGCCACCGATACCGATCCAGTAGAACGGCACCAACAACAGGTAGCCGATGTTGGCATGATGGCCGAAGACGTGCATCCCGCGCACCGTCATGAACCCACGGCCCTGCGAGAGCTGCCAGATCCCCTGGTCGTACATGCCGAGGTCGTAGTCGAACGAGCCGAAATGCTCGTGGCGAATCCACGACAGCCGTTCGAAGATCGCGAAGTAGGCGACGCACATGGCGAGCGTCAGCCAGCGCGGCAGCGTGCGACGCACTGAAGGGTGGCTCTCCCACCACAGCCAGACCGGCGCCCACGCCAACCGCACGCCGTCGATCGCGTTGTCGACGACCCGTCCAGCGTCGCGCCACCGCGCCTCAATCGACGCGAAACGCGGTGCGACCTGCTCACGCCAGCGAAGGGTGATCGGCCCAGCGGCGGCCATCGCGACGGCGAACGTCGGATGGGCGGCGAACGGACCGACGGGCGGTTCGGTCACTCCCGTTGCACGCTCCTCGTTCGTGCCGGCGCCCGGCGCCGGATCGAACCCGCTCTCCTCGCTCAACACGGCGTCATGTCTATCGGAAGACCGAGTGGTTCCCGCATGACCCGAACTCGGAAAATCTCCGAACGTCCAGTAGCGCTCAGCAGTTCTGTTAGGTACGCTGAACAAATGCTTGTGTGCTCGTGCCACGCAGTGTTCGAGTCGACCGTCCGATCGGCGATCGCCTCGGGAGCCTCGTGTGTCGACTCCGTCGGTGCGAAGTGCAACGCCGGCAGCGACTGTGGCTCGTGCATCGCACACATCGAGGACCTGCTGGAGGAGTTCGACCGGGCGTTGGATCGGTCCACCGCCGCGTAGGCGGCAATTCTGAGCTGCCACGTAACGGCCGGCAGGGCACTAGGGTTCAGCCGTCAGGTGCAACGCGCTCAGGAGGACTCACATGCAGGGCAACCCCGAGATCATCGAACTCCTCAACGAGGTGCTCACCTCCGAGCTCACGGCGGTCAACCAGTACTTCATCCACGCCAAGATGTGCTCCAACTGGGGCTATCCGCGCCTCGCTGAGCACATTCGTGACGAGTCGATCGACGAGATGAAGCATGCCGAGATCCTCATCGATCGAATCCTCTATCTCGACGGCGTGCCGAACCTTCAGCGCCTGTCAGCGCTCCGCGTCGGCGAGAACGTCGAGGAGCAGTTCCGCAACGATCTCGCCGTCGAGGTCGAAGCCGTCGAGCGCCTCAACCGCGGCATCGCCGCGTGTGTCGCCGCCGGCGACAACGGGAGCCGCGCGCTGCTCGAAGGAATCCTCACCTCTGAGGAGGACCACGCCGACTGGCTGGAAACCCAGCTCTCCGCGATCGAGCAGGTCGGCCTCCAGAACTACCTCTCCGAACAGCTCTGACGATGGCCCCGGCCACCCACTCTCGTTCTGTCCTGCGAGAGCACCATACGGGTGGTGCTCTCGCAGGACAGAACGAGCGAAGGGGCGCGGGGATCCAGCAGCACCGCCCGCGCTAGGTGCCGGTGACGGCCTCGACGAGCGGTGCCATCTCCAGCACCGCATCGTTGGCGACGACGTGGTAGCTGAATCCCCATCGCTCACGTCGATGGTGCAGCCGCTCGGTCAGCTCCTCGACCGACCCGACCAGCACCTGGGGTGACTCGAGCGCCTGGTGCGCGTCCTCCGGCGACATGCCGAAACCCGGAGCGATTATCTCGGCGAAACCAAGCGCGTCGTCGGTAATCGCTGCGACCGCGGTCCAGGCGTTGATCTCCAGGTCCGCGAATCGGTCGCCGGCCCCCTCCTTCACCCACTCCACCTTCTGGTCCATCCGGTCGGCCAGCGCGTCCTGGGCCGACTCGGCGTCGATCGTCCCCGAGTGAATCGACGGGTTCACCCCAACGATCGCCGCATGTTGGCCGGCGAACCGGAGCATGCGCTTCGAGCCGCCGGCGATCAGGAGCGGCGGCCCGCCCGGTGTGTGAGGCGGCGTCCCGACGACACCGGAGAGTCGATAGTGCTCGCCCTCGAAGTCGACTGCGCCTCCGGCGAACAGCGACTTCAGAATCAGCACCGACTCCATCATTCGCTCAACGCGCACCTTGGGCGTGCCCATCTCGATCCCGGCCTGGTCGTAGTCAAGTCGCTTCCAACCGGCTCCGACCCCGAGCTCAAGACGGCCACCGGAGATCTGGTCAATCGTCGCCATCTCCATAGCGAGCGTCACGGGATGGCGATAGTCGTTGTCGAACACTAACGAGCCGACGTTCACGCGATCGTCGTAGGCAGCGGCGGACGCCATCGCCGCGATCGGGCCGTACTGATCCTGGAAGTGATCCGGCAGGAACACGGTGGAGTAGCCGAGGTCGGCAACGCGCCTCACCGTCTCCGCCCAGGACATGCCGGCCAGCGGACCGCTGAGCTCGGCACCGAATCGAAAACGTCGGGGGTGGGACATGCTGCGAGTATCGCGCCCGAGCCGGT
Organism: Microthrixaceae bacterium; assembly: GCA_019694615.1. GTDB lineage: Bacteria > Actinomycetota > Acidimicrobiia > Acidimicrobiales > Microtrichaceae > SSF14. The sequence continues at coordinate 6,588 of JAIBBP010000119.1, forward strand.
TCTGTTGTACAAAGCGCGCGCCCACGCGCGCGCTTTGTACAACAGAACCGGTTCGGGGCGCGATAGAGGTCAGCGAGCGGTCTTCACGAGGTCGGCGATGGTCTCGGCGAAGAAGATCGGATCGGGGACGTCGGCCATCTCCTTGAACTGCGACATCTCGTTTGCGCTCTGAATGTGGATGGTGGCGGTTCCGAACCACCGGTCCCAGAGGCTGCGATGCACGGAGATGTCGGTGACCTTCTTCCAGGAGATCCACTCGTAGTCGCGGTGCAGCACACCCGAGACCCGCAGCGCCCGCTGGTCGGTCAGCACGTAGCGGGTGTACGCCTGGTCGGCGAGACGCCAAGCCAACTGGAGGAACAAGACGAGCTCACCGATGAACCCGAACAGGGTCACCCGAGCGTCGCGAGCAGCGAACATGATGACCACGACCACGATGGCGACGGTGATGTCGAGCCACTGCGTCCACACCCACGCCCTCAGGTCCGGGGCCTCGTCGAAGTAGATCGTCTCGTCGTCGGTGACGTAGGTGAGCGCCAGCTGGTCCGGCGGTACGAACAGCCGGCCGTACAGGCGTCGCAGCCAGCTCAACACGACCCGTTCACCCGAACAGGCTGGAGAAGAACTCGCCGAGCTTGTCCCACAGGTCTGCGACGAAACCACCGATGGCCTCGCCGAACCCCGAGATGGTGTCGGCCATGCCCGTCGGGTCCTTCCAGATCAGGTAGAGGACCATGAACAGCGCCGCGGTGCTGACCATCCCGATCTTCTTCTGCACGGTGGCCACCTCCTCGACGTCGCCGGGCGCGCCCGGACTCTGCGCGAGGCTACGGCGCAGCAGGCGGCGTTTGGTGGACCTCGAAGGGGATTCCGTCGGCGTCGAACGCCTCCTTGATCCGGAGGCGCAGCTCGCGCTCGACCTTCCACTGCGACT
>JAIBBP010000152.1 GCA_019694615.1 Microthrixaceae bacterium
CCCCCGAGGCTCGTTCTGTCCTGCGAGAGCACCACCCGTCCGGTGCGCTCGCAGGACAGAACGAGCTGGGGAGGGGTGGTCATCTACCATGCACCGCGGTGCCGCCGCTCCCGCTTCGATTCGTGACGTCCGCGGCCAAGGTCGAAACCTTGCCGCCGGCGGTTTGCGAGATCGCCCTCATCGGCCGGTCCAACGTCGGCAAGTCGTCACTCGTCAACGCATTGGCCAACCAGAAGCAGCTGGCGAAGGTCTCCAAGACCCCGGGGCGGACCCAACTCATCAACCAGTTCGCCCTGCCCGACGGCACCACCGTCGTCGACCTGCCCGGCTACGGGTACGCCAACGCCCCCAAACAGGCGAGGGCGACGTGGGGCCGGATGACCGAGCGGTACCTGCTCGAACGCGACGGCCTCGAGCTGATCCTCGTCCTCGTCGACGGCGAAGTCGGGCCGACCAAGCTCGACATCGCGATGTTCGAATGGCTCCGGGACCACGACCTGCGCTTCGCCGTGATCGCCACCAAGCACGACAAGGTCAAGTCGTCGCAACGCCAGAAGCGCAAGCGGGAGCTAGCAGCGGGCTGCGGCGTCGCCGAGCGCGACGTGACGTGGGTGAGCGCGGCGAAAGGGGTCAACGTCGACCAGCTCCGTGACAGGATTCACCGGTGGCTCCACCCAGCGCCCATCGAGGAGGACGACGACGATGACTGACGTCCACGTGACCGACGAGCCCGCCCGATCCGAGTACGTCGCAACCCTGAACGGCGTCGAGGCCGGAATCATCGCCTACCAACGAGGCGACAGGGTTATCGACCTCCAACACACCGTCGTCCGCCCCGAGGCGGAGGGTCGCGGCGTTGGGTCGGCGCTGATCCGCCACGCGCTCGACGCTGCGAGGCAGTCCGGCGAACACGTCATCCCGACGTGCCCGTTCGTCGCTGCCTTTCTCGCCAAGTACCCCGAGTACGACGACGTCGTCGCCGGTGGTGCTACCACCCCCTGACACACGGGGGTCCGGCCCCTTGTGGGGCGGACCCGGCGTCGGATGTGATGACACGGTGAACGAACGACCCCGGTCGGCGCTCAAGCGCCTGCAGGCGAAATCGCGGACCTTGCAATGAAATCCGCGATCCGTCTCGTTGCCGGAGCGTCGCTGCGCCGACAAAACAGCGGCGCGATCGGGCTCGCGATGCTCGTGGCCTTGAGCACCGCGTTGGTTCTGACGTCACTCGCCGGGGCGCGCCGCACCGCAACCTCCTTCGAGCGGTTCCGCGAGGAAGCGCGCGCCTGGGACGCATGGGTGCAGGTGGACGACGAAGCCGCTGCCCAGAAGGTCGCCGATCGCATCGGATCCTTACCGATGGTTACCGCCGCCGCGGGCTTCGTCATCTCTCCAACCGCTCCCCTCGACGTCGAGGGCGAGACGGCCGACTTCGCACTCATGGGCGACACTGAAGGACGGCTCGGCGTCGACGTCGGTCGTCCACGGCTCCTTGCCGGCCGCGTGCCGAGGGCGGACGCCGTCGATGAGGTGCTCGTTGGGGCGACGGCTGCTGAGCAGTTCGGCTGGATCGTGGGCGACCGAGTTGCAATGACCACCTTCTCGCCGGCTGACATCGAAGCGATCGCTTCGGGGGGGGTGACTTTCCTGGGTTCAACGGATTCAACGGGAGGCCGATCGAGTTGGAGGTCGTCGGCATCGGTCTGTGGCCCGAGGATCTGCAAGGTTCGGTGCAGTCAGTAGTCGTGGCCAGTCTGGTGTCCCCGGAGTTCGAGCGAAGGTACGCGGGCGAGATCGGCAGCTGGACGGGGTCGAGCATGGTTCGCTTGGACGGTGGCACAACGGCGGTCGCCGACCTTACCGACGCCGTCCGCAAGCTCGCGGGTCCCGACGTCGACGTGCATGTCATCACCGCCGAGGCCGACAACGTGACCACCATCCAGGCGGCCATCGACACGCTGGCAATCGCGGTACTGGTGCTCGGCGGAGTTGCGCTGCTTGCATCACTCGTCGTCGTCGGCCAGGGGATCAGTCGCTCACAGGCCGGAGCGTCGGAGGACCTGCGAACGCTGCGAGCGCTCGGCCTGACCCGCAGCGAACGGGCGTCCGCACTCGTGCTTCCCACTGCTGTAGCGATCGTCGTCGGCATCACGGCCGGCGCGCTCCTCTCGGTCGCAGCGTCTCCACTGCTCCCTATTGGCATCGCCCGTCGTGCCGAGCCGACCCCCGGCGTCTACCTTGACTCGCTCGTCCTGTTCGGCGGCTCTGGAGCGCTTGCCGCGGCCTTCGTCGCCGTGTCGGCTCTGCTGGCGATTCGAGCAGTGCGCGGCACAGCGCTCGTCGGCCACAGTCGAGTTCCCGGAAGTCGGCTGTCGTCGGCGATTGCCCGCTGGGGAGCGTCGCCGTCCCTGGTGATCGGAACACGGTTCGCGCTCGACGCCGGCCCGACCCCGAATCGTTCTCCGGTCCGCGCCGCCGTCGTCGCCGGCGTCGTCGCGATTGCAGGAGTGCTCGCCGTGGCTGTCGTCGCCACGAGCGTTTCGACGTTGGCCGACCATCCCGATCGGTGGGGCTGGACATGGTCGAGCCTGGCGGACGTGTACGTCGATTCCGCCGTCGAGTCGCTGGTCGCAGACGACCGGATCGATGCCGTCGCGAAGCTGACCTACGCGTCGGTCGACGTTTCCGGCGAGCAGACGCAGGGGTACGCAATTGACCACGTCAGGGGTTCCGTGGAGTTCCGGTACCTCACCGGCCGAGCCCCGTTGAACTCCGAGGAGGTCGCGCTCGGACAACGGGTCCTCGACGCCCTCGATCTCGAGGTCGGAGACGAGGTCCGGTTCCTCGCGGCGGACGAGACGCCGGTGCAGCTACGCATCGTCGGCGCAGTCATCGCGCCAATGGTCGACTCGACCGATCCGGGCAGGGGTGCGGCGCTCACCAGCGACGGGTTGGACCTTGTGCGGCGGAGCGGCGGGTCGCAGCAACTCCTCCTGCGCTACCGGGGCGGGGTCGACGTCGAGACCTTCGAGTCAGAACTGACCGAGCGGCTGGGCCTCGAGTTTCCGGTGTACGCGCGAGCCGACCCGCCCGGGTCCGTGGTGAACCTCACCCGCGCCCGAGGTGTCATCGCCTCGGTGGCCGTTGCGTTGGGTTTGCTGGGCTTGCTGGGAGTCGTCCACTCGATCGCCGTGTCGGCACGAAAGCGCCGAGCCGACATCGCGACCCTCCGGGCATTGGGCATGGTCCGTGCCCAACTGCGACGAACTGTCATCTGGCAAGCGTTGACCATCGGAGTCGCCGGTCTTCTCGTGGGGGTTCCGCTCGGCCTAGTCGTCGGCCGCGGAGCGTGGCGGCTCATGGTCGGCGACATGGGACTCTTCGCCGCGCCGGCGCAGCCGTGGATTGTGCTCGTGATCCTCGTGCCCGCAACGCTCGCGGTACTGGTCCTCATCGCCCAGCCGACCTCGTGGCGCGTCAGTCGGTCAGACGCAACCCGTCCCCAACTGCACGAGTGAGCCCGGAACTTTTGCCGACGCGATCCGGCTCGGTGTCGGTAAGGTGCCGGTTGGGGACACATTCCACAGCCAGTTCGGGGGGTGCCATGCTGACCAAGGATCGGATCTCTCCCGGTCGACACGATGACCACGCCGCGCTCACGACGGCCAGCGGAATCGCAGCCGGGATCGGCATCGGTGCCGGAGTCGGGGCAGTACTCGACAATCTCGCCCTCGGCGTGGGAATGGGCGTGGCAACGGCCGTGTTCGTTGGCGCCGCGTGGGCGATCGAGTGGCGGTCACGACGAAGCTGACATCGCAGCACCCGCCGCTCACCAGGCAGGGCCGTCCCCCGTGGAGCGGTCGACCAATGCGACCGACAGCGCGGCGATCGCGCCCAGTACACAGCTCAGCGCGAGCGCCTGTCCCAGGTTGGCTTCGCCGGGTCGTCCCAACAGCCGACCGATCAGCACCGGCACCGTCGGTCGGTTCGCCCGACTGAGGAACACGGTCGCTCCGTACTCCCCGACGGCCATGGCGAACGCGAAACCCGCCGCCACGCCGGCGGGACGGCGAAGCGCCGGCCACACGATCGTCGTCAGTCTTCGCCGCTGGCCCGCGCCCAGGACCGCGGCTGCGGCGAGTTGGTCGTGGTCCAGTGAGCGGACCGCCGAGAGCACGATGCGAGCGACAACCGGTGCCGCGCCGGCGGCTTGTACGAGCGGGACCACGATCCACGTACCGCGCAGGTCCAGCGTCGGGCCGCTGAATGCTACGAGGAAGCCGAGCCCGAGCGTTGCCGCGGACACGGCGATCGGAAGCACGAGAGCGCCCTCGAACCAGCGGCCGACTCGATCCGATCGTGCTGCCGCGGCGACCAGCGGCGCTGCTATCAGCAGCGCCGCGGCGGTGGCGACTGCGGCACCGGCCAGCGAGTAGGCGATCGCGTCCGCGCCCGGGCCGCCAAGCACCGCGTAGTGCCCGACGGTCCACCCGTTCGTTCCCCGAAACGATCGGAGGACCAGCGCCCCCAGCGGGACGCCGGACACCAGACCGACAGTGATCATGGCGGCCCACGAAACCCGTCGCTCCCACCGCGTGGAAACCTGTCGAACCGAGAACGAAACTCGGCCGATCGCTGTCGGACGAAACCGCTGGTAGCAGACGACGAGCAGCGCCATCACCACGAACTGCGTCGCCGCCAGAACCGCGGCGCTGGCGAGGTCGAGCGAGCGCGTCGTGAGGTACCACACCTCCACCTCGATCGTTCCGAGCGATGCGCCGCCGAGCGCGACGATCACGCCGAACGACGTCATGCAGAACATCGCGACCACGATCGCCGCACCAAGGATCGACGCCCGAACCGCCCCGAGCGTGGCGGCCGCCGCCCACCATGGAGGCCGACCGAGCGATCGTGCCGCCTCTTCCACCGACGGAGGGACCGCTGCCACGGCGACCGCGACGGACCGGGCCATCAAACCCGCGTTGAAGCAGACGTGGGCGCCGACGATCAGCGCGAACCGTGCAACGTTCGACGTCGGGAGGCCGCCCACAATCGCGAGCATCGATCCGGCGACTGTCAACGTCGGCAGCACGAACGGCACCATCACCGCAGCGGCCAACAGCCGCCGACCCCCGAAGTCGAGTCGGCCGAGCACCCACCCGAGCGGCACCCCGATCAGCGACACGACGACCACCGACACCCCGGTTTGAGCGAGGCTCACGAGCGCCAGACGACCGATGCGCCCGTCGGTCAGAACCTCATGGACCGACGACCAGGAGAGCCCGGCACGACCGGCGACGCCGGCGACACTGCGTTGAGCGATCGCCACCAGGGGCCATCCGTAAACAACGCCCCATACCGCGAGGGCGACGACCGGCATCACCGGTCGTCGCACCTGCCCCGACCGGCTGTTCACTCGGCGATCGAACGCCATTCGTCGATCCACCCGTCTCGACGCTCCTCGATCACCGACGGATCGAGTTCGATCATCGTCGCCGGCCGAGGGGCGAACTTCGCGAACAGCTCGGGCTCGGCAGCGTCGGGGTTCGCCGGATACACGAAGTTGGCGAGGGGAAGGCTCGACTGCCACTCGTCGCCCAGCATTGCGTCGAGCACCTTCGCCGCCTCGTCGGGATGCTCCGTCCCACGCAGCACACCGGCGAACTCGATCTGCTCGGCACAGGTGGCATCGATCACCTTCGTTCTCGGGGTTTCGACGGCGCCCTCGGAGTAGAAAACCTCCGCAGGCGGACTCGACGCATAGGACACCACCAGCGGGCGATCGCCGCCGCTCACCGTGTACTGCGCTCCCCAGGCGTCGTCCCAACTACCGGCGATCGACATGCCGTTGTCGACAAGGCGCTGAAGGTAGTCGGCCGCACCGTCGCCGAACTGCTCGTGGATCGCCATGAGGAACACCAGTCCCGGAGAGGAGGTGACCGGACTCTCGGCGACGAGGAGGTCGCGGTACTCGGGCGCTGCGAGGTCCTCGAACGACGTCGGTGGATCGAGCTCGTGCTCCTCGAACCACTGGGCGTCGTAGTCGACACACACCGGGCCGACATCGACGGGGAATAGGACACCGGACTCATCGAGGCGAAGTCGGTCGGGAATCGTCGACAAGTTCGCCGGCGCCGACGCCGGCCGCTCGAACGCCTCGCCGGCCACCGCCCGTGAAAGGAGCGTGTTGTCGACGCCGAAGAAGATGTCACCCTCGGGCCGGCCGGCGGTCAGGATCGCTCCCGACAACGCCTCGGCGGCATCGCCGGTGGCCTTCACCTCGATGCGCACACCGAGGTCGGCTTCGACCTTCGCCTGCACCTTCTCGTCGAGGACGTAGGACGAGTAGGTGACGATCGTGATCGTGGATTTCTCGGCACCGGAACCGCCGGAGGCCGACGTGTCGGACGAGCGGGACTCGTCGCCGCACGCAGCGCCAACGACCAACAGCGCAACGCAGAGCACTCCGAAACGGCGGAGATTGGGCACGTTCATGACGGACCTTCCTGTATGGGGACGACTACGAGGACGCATCCCTCGTGGACAGTGACGACGACCGGGTCGCCGGACTTGCCGATGGCTTCGTTGCTGATGCCTCGCGTCGAGCCGTGCGGCAGAAGGTGTTGATCGAGCGGCCAGCGAACTCCCCGCTCGGACACAACGGCGTCACCGACCGCCGGCAGCACCGACACGGTGGTGCCGGTCGCGAACGCTGCGGACCATTCGTCGGTGACGACTGCAATGCGCTCAGTCCCGAGCCACGCTTCGGTCGGCACCTGTTGGCCGGCGCGCACAATGGCACCGATGTTGCCGAGCAGATGATCCAAGCGACCGCCGGCACCCCCGAGCACGATCAAGCGGTCGATCCCCTCGGCCAGCGCCGCGCCGATCGCAAGGTCGAGATCGGTCTCGTCCTTGTCCGTCGGGAACGGCACCATTTCGATGCCCTCCTCCGCCGCCCACATCAACGCATCCCGAGTGACCGAGTCGAAGTCGCCGACGACCAGCGTGGGGCGGATCCCCAGGCGCCGCGCCAAATCGAGGCCGCTGTCGGCCGCGACGACGACCGCCGCGGAGTGGACCCCGCCGGGGACCCACTGGTCCGACGAGTGACTGCCCGGCGACTGGCTGGCCGCGCCGCCCGCGAGGACGACTCCGATCCGCATGATTCGATTCCTCCGCTGGCATTACCCAGATCAGGTGTGCGGGTCGGTGACGGCACGGTCACCCTCTCAGCCGGGCTCCCCCAGCTCCCCGTTCGGTTACGCGTTGTCTATCACACGCGGCAGGGGCGGCCTACTCAGCCCAGAACCCACCCATGCGTGCGAGCGTGCGGAGCATGATCTCGTCGGCGCCGCCGCCGATCGACCACAGGCGGGTGTCGCGGAAGAACCGCGCCGTCCACGTCTCCTCGATGTAGCCAACCCCGCCGTGGAATTGCAGACAGACGTCGGCGACCCGCCGCGCCAGG
>JAIBBP010000121.1 GCA_019694615.1 Microthrixaceae bacterium
GTCACGGCCCCACCTCACCGTCCCCATCTCCGTGGTCGTCGGAGTCACTTCGAGCCGACGTCCAGGGTGTGCTGTTGCGCGCCATGAGTGAATCCAGGAGCACCCCCATGTCGTTGACCGATAACCAGGTTGGCCTCGGACTTCGCCGTGTGAACACGACACCCGGCCGGGATCCATACGACGACATCGAGTGGGACCTGCGCGACGCCCGCATCACCGACTACCGCGACGGCTCGGTGGCCTTCGAGCAGCTCGGTGTCGAGTTCCCTATGGCCTGGTCGGTGAATGCGTCCAACATCGTGGCCCAGAAGTACTTCCGGGGTGCGCTCGGCACCGAGGAGCGGGAGTTCTCGCTGCGACAGGTGGTGGATCGAGTCGTCGACACCATCACCACATGGGGCGACCGCGACGGATATTTCGTTGACGACGAGGAGCGTGACACGTTCAACGCCGAGTTGAAGTACCTGCTGGTCACCCAGCAGGCGGCGTTCAACAGTCCCGTTTGGTTCAACATCGGCGTTCCCGGCGTTCCCAACCAGGGTTCGGCGTGCTTCATCCTGTCGGTCGACGACACGATGGACTCGATCCTGGAGTGGTACCGGGAGGAAGGCGTCATCTTCAAGGGGGGTTCCGGAGCCGGTGTGAACCTCTCTCGGATCCGCGCATCGACCGAGCGCCTCGGAGGTGGCGGCACCCCGTCGGGTCCCGTCAGCTTCATGCGCGGTGCCGACGCGTCCGCTGGCACCATCAAGTCCGGTGGAAAGACCCGCCGTGCGGCGAAGATGGTGATCCTCGACGTCGACCACCCCGACATCTTGGATTTCGTCACCTGCAAGGCGCGTGAGGAGCGGAAGGCTCGTGTCCTCCGCGACGCCGGCTTCGAGATGGATCTCGACGGTACCGACGCGTTCAGCGTCCAGTACCAGAACGCCAACAACTCCGTTCGCGTCAGCGACGAGTTCATGGCCGCCGTCGAGGCCGGGGCCGACTGGCCGTTGATCGCGCGAACCGACGGCTCGGTCCAGGGCACGATCCCGGCGAGGGAGCTGATGCGTTCGATCGCCGAGGCAGCCTGGGACTGTGCCGATCCCGGCATGCAGTACGACTCGACGATCAACCGCTGGCACACGGCCGCGGTGACCGGTCGAATCAACGGCAGCAACCCGTGCAGCGAGTACATGCATCTCGACGATTCCGCATGCAACCTTGCCAGCCTCAACCTGATGAGCTTCCTCCGCGACGACGACACGTTCGACGACGATGCCTTTCAGGCTGCCGTTGAGGTCGTCTTCGTCGCGCAGGAGATCATCGTCGGCAACGCCGACTACCCGACGGAGAAGATCGCGCGGACCACTCGGCGTTTCCGCCAGCTCGGCATGGGCTACACCAACTTGGGAGCGCTCCTGATGGCGCTCGGGCATCCGTACGACTCCGACGAGGGCCGGGCATGGGCCGCGGCGGTCACCGCGTTGATGACCGGGCACGCGTACGCCACCTCGGCGCGCATGGCAGCGCGTATGGGCCCGTTCGCCGGATTCCACGAGAACCGTGAACCCATGCTCAAGGTGCTCGGCATGCACCGTGCAGCGGCCGCGGAGATCGACGAGGAGCTCGTGCCGTCGTCGCTGCTCAGTGCTGCCCAACAGTCTTGGGATCTTGCCTGCTCGCTCGGCGAGCAGGTCGGCGTTCGCAACTCGCAGGCGAGCGTTCTGGCCCCGACGGGCACCATCTCGTTCATGATGGATGCCGACACCACCGGCATCGAACCAGACCTCGGCCTTGTCAAGACCAAGAAGCTCGTCGGTGGCGGCACCATGTCGATTGTCAACCAGACCGTCCCGCGGGCGCTGCGGCAACTCGGCTATGACGCCGACCAGCAGGATGCGATCGTGGCATACATCGACGAGCACCATTCAGTGGTCGGCGCACCGCACCTGGCGCCGGAACATCTGTCGGTGTTCGCGTGCTCGATGGGCGACAACGTCGTCCACTACTCGGGCCACCTCAAGATGATGGCGGCCACCCAACCCTTCCTGTCGGGGGCGATCAGCAAGACGGTCAACACGCCCGAGAACACCACCGTCGAGGAGATCGAGCAGATCTACCGAGACGGCTGGAAGCTCGGCCTCAAAGCAGTCGCTGTCTACCGCGACAACTGCAAAGTCGGTCAGCCGCTCTCAACCGGTAAGGACAAGGCGCAGGCGTCTCCGGAGCTTCCCACTGCCGTCCAAGGCGCCTTGGGGGCGGTGGCGATCGACCATCGGCCCGTTCGCGAGCGCCTGCCCCGGTCCCGGCGATCTCGCACCTTCGAGTTCCGCGTGGCCGACTGCAAGGGTTTCGTGACCGTCGGAGAGTACGACGACGGGCGTCCGGGCGAGCTGTTCGTGCGGGTGTCCAAGCAGGGCTCGACCCTCGCGGGGATCATGGATGCGTTCGCCATAGCGGTCAGTCACGGCCTGCAGTACGGCGTTCCGCTGCAGGCCTACGTCGCTGCGTTCGTCGGCATGCGCTTCGAGCCGGCTGGCATGACCGACGACCCCGACCTTCGCCTGGCGCAGTCGCTGATGGACTACCTCTTCCGTCGGTTGGCGCTGGACTACATCCCCTACGACGAGCGCGCTGCGATGGGCCTGTTCAGCGTCGCTGAGCGCACGCAGCCGACGTTGCCGGGCGTCGAGGAGGCCGTTGCCCCGACCTCACAAGGCACTGACGTCGTCGCCGATCCGCCTACTCGGCTCGGCCAACAGGTCATCTCCGTCACCGCGACCGAACACTCGTTGCACACGCCCGGGGCCGACGCTCCGCTGTGCATGCAGTGCGGCGTCGGCATGCAGCGGGCCGGCTCGTGCTACGTCTGCCAGGAGTGCGGTTCGACCAGCGGGTGCAGCTGACGCATGTAGGGCGCGGTCAGGTGATGTGAATCGTCCACCACTCGACCGGGCGGCTGTAGTCGCGGGTGTCGAGTTCGCGATCGAGCGCGGTCTCGGCGGGGCCGACGGCCACGATCAGCGCGTGATCGCCGCGGTCGCGGGCAGCCGCCTCGACTGCGTCGACCGCCGCGGTGAGGCCGGCGCCGTGAACGCCCACCACCGGATCGACGAGCGCGGTTGTTCCGTCGTTACGGAAGCACGGTGACGGGGGGATCGGAGTGGACAGCAGCGCGCTCCCTCCCTCGACGTTGACCACGTCCGCACCCGACATTGCGTCTGCGAGCGCATGAACGTGGGGGAGCGGCAACCCCGGCTCGAAGGCGACGGTGTCGTCGTGCTGTCGTGGAGCCGTCCACCGATCGAGTGAACGGTGGCGAAACCAGCAGTTGAGCGACAAGCCCGAGGCCTCGAAGGCAGTGCGCCGTGCGGAGTCGGCGACGGCACACGATGCCACCAGTCGCCGCGCACCGTGTGCTCTGGCCCGAGCGGCGATCGCCGCGAGGAGGACTCGGCCCGTGGTGTTCCAGAGGTCACCGCGCTCGACGTCGAGGTCGTCGATCACCCAGAGGGTGGGTGCTCGACGGTCGAATGTGAACGGGGAGGACGCCACCGCGTAACCGGTGACGCGCCCGCAGGCAGTCGACACCACCGCAACAGAGTGCCCTCCGGTGAGCGAGTGATGGAGGAATAGCGGGTGGACGTCCCGTGCGTTCGGCGCGATGGGCCAGTAGGAGGGGTCCCAACCCTGGAGACGGACGCGTTGGTCCTGCGCCAGGTCGGCGATCGGCCCGATGTCGGCGAGGGTCGCGGTCCTGATCGTCACGTCCGCGTGTTGCCTTCGACGCGGTAGACCATTCGTACTCCCATCGAGAGCGGCGCGTCAGCACGTCCGCCGGCACAACGTATCGACGGTAGTACACGATGGACACAATCCAACGAAACGAGTCGAGGTGCACTGAATGGAATCAGAGTGGACTGTCTCTCGGGAAGAGATCGTCGCCGCGCTCTCCTGGACGTGGTCACGCCTCGCGGAGCTCGGCGTGTCGCTGGGTCGTGACGAGTGGGACCTGCCGACACGTTGTCCGGGATGGACGGTTCGTGACGTCTTCTCACACATGATCGGCACCGAATCGATGCTCGCCGGTCGACCCCACCCCACCGTGGACGTGCCCGACCTCGATCACCTCCGCAACGACATCGGTCGGTTCAACGAGGCGTGGGTGATCGAGCGGCGGGATCGAGCGGGCCAGGACGTACTCGCTGAGTTCACCATCATCACCGGCGAGCGCCTCGCCGCGCTCTGCTCAATGAGCCGCGACCAGTTCGACGAGGAAGCGTGGACCCCTGCGGGAATGGCGACCTACGGCCGATTCATGCAGATTCGAGCGTTTGATTGTTGGATGCACGAGCAGGACGTTAGAGCTGCCCTCGGGCGGCCGGGGGGCCTGACGGGGGCAGCTGTGCGGGTGGCGTTCGCCGAGATGGCGACCGCGTTGGGTTTCGTCGTGGGCAAGCGCGCCGGTGCGCCAGAGGGCTCGACAGTGGTGCTGGCGATCACCACGCCGGAGGGTCGCCAGCGGTTCGACATCGTGGTGGACGGGCGGGCGAAGCTGGTCAGCCAGCCTGTGCTGTCGCCGACGGCAACGGTCACGACCGATCTCGAAACGTTCGCTGCGCTCGTGGGTGGCCGGATCGATCCGGCCGGACCGCTCGCAGACGGCCGGGTCAAGATCGCCGGCGACCCCGACCTCGCCGAGAGGGTCGCGACTCACCTCGCCTTCGTGATCTGAAGCACCCAACCAACCCCCGAAACCCGTTCTGTTGTACAAAGCGCGCGCCCAGCCGCGCGCTTTGTACAACAGAACCGGCTGGGGACGGGGTTACAGGAGGGATTCGCTCGGCTCGTCGCTGGCCAGGCCGGCGATCCGGCGCTCGAGGTATGTGGAGAAGTGGCCGCGATAGCGCTGTTGAACCTCGGGGATCATCCAGTCGTACCCCGTGACCTTGCCCCGGCAATCGTCGGCCAGGCACGCGCAGTCGAACTCGTCGTAGCTGTCGGCGTCGGTCATCGCGTAGTCGAACGTCAACTCCTCGTCGGTGGCCACTGGACGGAGCGCAACCAGCACGACGTTGCCGAGCACCCCCAGGTTGGGGTCGCAACTGTGGTTGAAGAAGTCGGCCGGTTCCCCGACGTCGGGTGCGACCATGAACAGATCCTCGGCGATCTGAAGGGAATGGGTCTGCCGGTGCTCGGGGAGTTTCTCGAACTCGTCGACTGCCATGACGTGACCGCCAAACGCACTGACGATGTCGCCAGCGGCGAACGGCGCCGTGGCGAAGAGGCCGAGGCCCTTTGCGCCGGCGGGGCGAACCTCGACATGCGGCGACAACCAGGAGTGATGCACGGCGGCAGCGTACTGTGACCGATGTGCGGTCCCGAACCTTCAGCGCGTCGCGCTCGAACGTGGGACAATGGATGAGCGGTTTCTGCCGCGAACGATCGGTCGAGGTCGCCGACAAATTGCCGGATCGGCGGTTGCATGGCATCCTCGGCCCCACGTCAGGGTCATCACCCTGTGCAGCACGAGGCTGAGGAGCAAACCTTGTTCGATGTCGGAGATCGGGTGGTGTACCCCCACCACGGTGCGGCCATCATCGTGAGTCGGGAGACTCGGGAGTTCAACGAAGAGAAGACCGACTACTTGGTCTTGAAGATGGCGCACGGCGATCTCACGCTGTCGGTTCCCGCCGACAAGGCCGAGGAGGTCGGTATGCGCCCGCCGATCGGCAACGAGGAGGTGCAGGACCTTTTCGAGCTTCTCGGCAAGAAGGACATTCGCGAGCCCGCGAACTGGAGTCGGCGCTTCAAGAACCACCAGGAGAAGCTCAAGTCCGGCGACGTGTACCAGGTCGCTGAGGTGGTCCGGAACCTTGCGCTGCGCGACCAGTCCAAGGGCCTCTCGGCGGGCGAGAAGTCGATGTTCGTCAAGGCACGCGGCGTGCTGGTCTCGGAGTTGAGCTTTGCGCTCGACGTCACCGAGGACGAGGCCCTCGATCGGGTGCAGGCGACGCTGGCCTGATGCCGTTCCGCCGGCGGCCTTCCGCCGTTGCTGCGGCCGCGCTCGCGGCTGCCGTTGGCATCGTGAGCGGTGGATGCACCACCTCCGAGTGGGACACGTCGGAGCTGAACGACGACACCCCGACCACCGTCAGGCGGTACACCAGCGATCAGGCGGGCCTGGAGGAGTCGCTGACGGACTACCTGTCCGCGGTCGGCGACGATCTCGGCGAGTGGGCCGCCCCGCGGGACCAGGCGTCGTGTGCTGCGCAGCGACTGGTGCGGCGACTCACGGTCGACCACATCCTGGAACTCGGGTTCGACCCCCAGGCGGCGACGCTGGCGCTCGACTTCCCCGCCGAGGAGAAGGCGTCGGTGGTCAACATCCTGCTCGGGTGCATCGACTTCTCCTCCGCGATCCTCGAGACGTACTCGTCGTATCAGAAGCTGCCCCTGGCCCAGTCGAGTTGCTTCGCCGAGGGATTCGACCGGCTCGGTCTCACCCGCGACCTGGTCTCGGGTCTGGTGGACGGCTCGGAGCCGGACCCGTTCGCCAACTCGGACCGGATGGCGTCGGGCATGGCGTCGTTGGCCGTCGAGTGTCTCGAGGAGGACGATCTCCTGCCGAACGCCCCGATGCCCCGCCTTCCGGAGGCGAAGAACTCGCCGGGCACGACAACGAGCACGACGGCACCTCCCGACACCAACGACGACGGCGATCTCGAGGGGATCAAACCGGGAGGTCCGCTCGATACGACGACTACTGCGCCGGATTCGCCCGCGACGACGGGCCGTTGACCCCGGTTCGGCCCCAGTTCCGTTCATCGAGGGCGCTGATTGGGTGACAGTCTGATCGACAGCGGGGACCACGAGGTTCACGCCTCAGTGTTGAGAGTCAGTGGTGCTCGTTACAGTCGAACATATGTTCTGGGACGAGCTTGCTGAGGTGTTGGACGGTGTGGTCCCAGTGATCGAAGCCGCGGATCAAACACTGCTGGACACCGCCCGGAAGATCGAGACCGCGCGGCGTCGTTTGGACGCGGCGCAGGCGCTGGTGGTCGGCGAACTGGATGTCCGCGGCACCACCGACATCTCGGACGGGTTGGCGACCGGCCGGTGGCTGTCCCGGGAAGCGGGGATCTCCGACCATGCCGCGGGCGGTCTGGTCAGAGTCGCACGAGCCTTGCGTGTCGAGTTGCCCGCGACCGCTGAGGCGTTGGGGGCGGGGGTGATCGGGTTCGAGCACGCCAAGGTCATGGCCGACGCGATCAACCCTCGGATCGCGTCCGCGTTTCGGGAGATCGAAGTCGAACTGGTCGATCAGGCCGGCGGGATGGCGTTTCGGGCGTGGCGGGACCATGTGAAGACCGTTGCGGCGTCGTTGGATCAGGACGGCGGCTACGACCCTGACGACGATGTGTACTCGAACCGGCTGAGTGTCCG
>JAIBBP010000272.1 GCA_019694615.1 Microthrixaceae bacterium
TGACCGTGCCGCCCGTTTGGAGTTCGATCACCGCCACGACTGGGCCCGGGTGCAGACCACCGAACTGGCGAACCTCGACCTGTTGTGTGATCACCACCACGATCTGAAGACCTACGAAGGCTGGCAGCTTGTCGACGGGACCGGACGACGCCCCATGGTCCCGCCGTCAGATACCCGCCACCCCAACGCCGCTACTGAGAACGGAGCGTCGTCGGGCACCGCCGCAGACCCGCCAAGCGCCGGTTCCGAGCCACCCGCCGGAACCCCGCCGAGCATGGGCGATCTGGTCGAACGGCTCGAACAGATCAGAGCCCGAGAAGCCGAGCGCCGGGCACGCAACTCCGGCCAGGACAGCCTCTTCGACACCGGCTGACCCGGAGCGGGCCCCGGGCAGGGGACCACACTGACTTCACCAGCAACCGCACTCGGGTCAGCGCTATGACCGAGCCGGCGGGTGGACCAACGGGAAGAGCGGATGATCGAGCGGCGCCCCCGCTGGGAGCGCCCGCTCACCCGCGCCCGCCCCCGAGTCGGACGCGAGCTCGGGGAATGGCGGCGACGTGCGCCACGGTCGCGGTGCGTGGACCACATCGTCACCGACGTAGCGCAACGACAGCACCCGCCGTCGGCCGGGACCAACGAAGCCGGGTGCACCGTGGATCGCGAGCATCGAGAACGCGACGAGGTCTCCCGGCTCGAGAGCCCAACGCAGGACGCGATGGGCCTCGGGGTCGCCGTCGATATCGGGCAGCTCCGCGAGCTGGCCTTCGGGGAACCACTTCGCGGCCTCATCAGCGAACGCCCGCGGCGTGTACCACGTCCCGTCGTGACTGCCGGCGACGATCTCGAGGGAACCGTCCGCTGGCACCGGGTCGATCGGAATCCAGAAGCTCACCGTCTGAGCTCCGTCGACGTCGTAGTACGGCTGGTCCTGGTGCCACGGCGTGCGCTGGCGAGTGCCCGGCTCCTTCACCAGCACGTGGTCGTGATAGAGCCGTGCTGTTGACGAACCCATCAGCGTCGCTGCCAGCGCACCCAGCCCGGCATCCAGAGCGAGCACTCGAATCGGCTCGACTCGTTGCCAGTTCCGAAAGTCCTCCACGAAGGAACCCGGGTCGTCATCGCGGCTCGCCGTGATCGCGAGCGGGGACGGGTCGGCCAGGGCGGCGTTGATGCCTGCTTCGGCGAGTTTGAGCTGCTCGACACTGAGCGCGCCCCGCACGACCACCGCGCCGTCGCGGGCGAAGGCGGACACGAGCGCGACCGATGCGACGCCACGGTCGATCACGACAACCTCGCCAGTGCCTGGGCAGCGGCGCCGACCGGGTCGAACGATGGGTCGTCGGCCCAGGTGGCCAGCGCAGCGCGGGCGATGCCCATGCAGCCCGCAGCGATGCGGCGGGCGTCGAACTCGGCGTGTCCCCGCGAGGCGAGGTGCGCTGCGATCACGACCTCGTAGTCGAGATCGGCGAGCACATCGCGGTCACGCAGGGCCGGGATGCTGGTGAACAGCCGATAGCGCTTGGCCCTGATCCGCGATTCGGACGCGTGGCGGACGCCGCTGACGATCTGCTCCCGGAGGAACGGGAGCGGATCGTTCGCGTCGTCGGCTGTCAAAGCCGCGGCGAGGGCCGTGACCCGTTCATCGTGATCAGGGAACGCGGCGGCGTCCTTGGACGGAAAGTGGAGGAAGAACGTGCGGGAGGACACCCCTGCGGCAGCGGCGATGTCCTCGATGCGGGTCTCGTCGTAGCCCTGCGACGAGAACAGCTCGACTGCCGCAGCCGACAGGGCACGCCGAGTGGCGAGCTTCTGTACGTCACGCTGGTTCATTTCCCTATTCGATCACGTCGTAGCGGACGCCGAGAAGGTCGTACACGCGCAGCGCTCGTAGGTCCCGCGTCAGCAGTAGGAGCCCGGCCTCGCGGGCAGCCTCGCCGACAAGAGCGTCGTACACCATGCCTCCCTCGATGCCCTCCGACGCGAGACGCTGAAGAAGACGTTCGTGCTGGCTCGCGGACAGCCAACAGCGCTCGGGGAACGCCGCCGCGATCGCGGACCACGCCACCGCCGATGGGACCCTGGCTCGTCCGGGTAGACGCGTGAGGACGGAGTAGGTCTCGAACGCGGCGTGCCCCGACAACACCGGCCGCCGCCTCTGCGCTGCTTTCCGGCAGGTCGTGTGCTCAGCGTGGCCGGTATCGAGCGCTGCGACGGCAACACTCGTGTCCACGCAGAAGCGTTCACCGCCGGTCGGCATCGCGCAACGCCTGTACGTCGGCGTCGGTCGTCACGTGATCGATCACCGAACCGATGACGGGCCAGCCGTCAACCTCGACCAGCTGGCGTCGGGGGCGCGAGCGGGGTTGGAGGCGAATGCCGGTTCCGTCGACGGCGATGTCGAGTTCTTCGTCCGGTTCGAGGCCGAGCAGGTCGCGAATGGACTTGGGGAGCACGACACGCCCAGCCCGGTCCATGGTCACCTTCACACGGCAAGAATACCACTGGAGTACCATTCAAAATGGCACGCCTCACGTCCGGGAATCAAATCGGTTGACTTCACTGAGTGAAGTGAAATATCCTGACTCACGATGAGCGCATACCCGTACAAGGATCGTTTCCCCGTCAACCGCACCCTGCCCGAGCGCGGCCGGCCCCGTGAGGAAATCCTCGCCGAGATGAAGGCCCTCGCCGTCGAGGAGGACCTGTCCTGGGAGAGCGGTCGAGTCTCTGGAACGATGTACTGCGGCGACCACGAGCACTACGACTTCATGAACGACGTGTTCGGCCTCTACGCCCACGTCAACATCCTCCAGCGCGACATCTGTCCCAGCGCGACGCGCTACGAGGGCGAAGTCCTGGCCATGGCGCTCGACCTGTTCCACGCCGAAGCCGTCACCGACGGCGAACCGGCTGGCCTGCTCACGAGCGGCGGCACCGGCAGCATCTGCCACGCCGTGCTTGCCTATCGCGAGAAGGCGGCGCAGGACCGCGGTGTCACCCGCCCCAACTTCATCAAGCCCGAGACCGGTCACCCCGCGTTCGACAAGGCCTGCCACCTGTTCGGCATCGAGATCCGCCGCGCCCCTGTCGACCCCGTGACGACCCTCGTCGACGTCGACTGGGTGCGCGCCAACATCGACGACCAGACCATCGGCTTCATGGGTTCCGCCTGCAACTACGGCTACGGCACCATCGACCCCATCGAGCAACTGTCGGACCTCGCCGTCGAGACCGGTGTACCGCTCCACGTCGACGGCTGTCTCGGCGGCTTCATCCTCCCCTTCGGCCAGGAGATGGGCTACCCGAACATCCCGCTGTTCGATTTCCGCCTCCCCGGCGTGACCAGCATCTCCGCCGACACTCACAAGTACGGCTACGCCTTCAAAGGCACGTCCACCGTGCTGTTCCGCGACAAGTCCTGGCGCAACTCGCAGTACTTCTTCCTCACCGACTGGACCGGCGGCAAGTACTGCTCGCCCGGTATGGACGGCTCCCGTTCGGGCGGCCTCCTTGCTGCGACGTGGGCGGCGATGGTGCAGCTCGGCCGTGAGGGTTACCGGGCGTATGCGAAGAAGATCTTCGACACCTCGCTCGCCATGCAGGAGGCTGTCAACAGCCACCCCGAGCTCAAGATGATGGGCAGCCCCACGTTCCTGTTCAGCTTCACGAGCGACGAGTTCGACGTGTACCACATCAACGACCACATGCGGCCCAAGGGCTGGCGGTTCAACGGCCAGCAATACCCCAACGCCCTGCACATGGCAGTTACCCGCCCACAGACCCAGGAGGGCGTCGTCGAGGCGTTCGTCGCCGACCTCGCCGAGGCTGTCGAGTACGCCAAGTCGAAAGGTCACGAACCGGCTGACTCGGGAGCCATCTACGGCGGCGTCGCCGGCGGCATGACCGACGAGGCCGACGACTTCATCAAGATGGTGATGGCCGGCATGCTCGACGAGCAGCAAGCCCTGCCACCGCTGTCCTGAACCGGCACGGCTCGGTAGTCTCCGCCGCAATGAGTGGAGATCAGCGGGACGATCGGTACGTGCTCGTCGTCGACCTCGGCACGGGTGGGCCCAAGGTCGGGTTCGCGTCGCTGTTGGGGCGCGTCGTGCATCAGGAGCACCACCAAGTAGAGACCTCATTCACGTCCGACGGTGGGGCGACCCAGGACGCGGACGAGTGGTGGCACCTGATCCTCGGAGCGGCGAGAGGAGCGGTGACATCCGGCTCCGTCGACCCGTCCAAGGTCGTCGCCGTGTCGATGACCGGCCAGTGGGCATCGACGGTTCCCGTCGACGAACACGGCCTTCCGACTGGTCCGGCCGTCATGTGGATGGACAGCCGCGGTGGTGAGTTGGTGCGCAAGCGCGTGGGAGGCCCGGTCAGCGGTTACAAGGCACGCGGCATCGCCGAGTTCATCCGCCGCTCGGGAGGCGCTCCCTCGCTGGACGGTGCCGACCCCATCGGCCACCGGCTCTTCCTGCAGCACCACGATCGCGAACTGTGGGCCCGCAGTCGGTGGCTCCTCGAACCCGTCGACTACCTGTCGATGCGCTTCACCGGCAAAGCCGCGGCGTCGCCCGTGTCGATGACCGGCTCGTGGCTGGTCGACACCCGTGATCCGGCGAACACCTCCTACGACCCAGTGCTCGTCGAGCTCGCCGGCGGAGGAGCCGACAAGCTGCCGCCTCTTCAGAAGTTCGGCACCGTCATGGGCGTGGTGCAGCCGTCGGTGGCCGACGAGCTGGGGTTCGGTCCAGACGTCAAGGTGGTGACCGGCGCTCCCGACATCCACACCGCGGCCATCGGCGCTGGCGCGGTGAAGCTCGGCGAGGCGCACATGGCCGTGAGCACGACGGGTTGGATCAGCGTGCCGGTCACCCGCAAGAAGACCGACATCGTGCGCCAGGTCGCCACGATTCCCGGCATCGACGACGCCACGTACCTCGTCGCCAACAACCACGAGACGGCGGGCATGTGTCTCCAATGGCTCAAAGGCGCGATGGGTGGCACCCTCGACTACGGCGAACTCACCGAACTGGCGGCGACCGCCGAGCCAGGGTCGGGCGGGGTGATCTTCACGCCGTGGCTCAAGGGCGAACGCTCACCGGTGGCGGACCGCACGATGCGGGCCGGGTTCCACAACATGTCGCTCGCCACGACCCAGGCCGACCTCGTCCGGTCGGTGCTCGAGGGCGTCGCGTACAACAACCAGTGGCTGCACGAGGCGGTCGAGAAGTTCGTCGGCGGACGCCTCGACAACCTCCGGATGATCGGCGGTGGCGCCCAATCCGACCTGTGGTGCCAGATCCACGCGGACGTCATGGACCGCACCATCGAACAGGTCGCCGACCCGCTCTACTGCGGCCTCCGTGGTGCTGCGCTGAGTGCCGGCATGGCGATCGGCGAGGTGGAGCAAAAGGAGCTGCGCGGGCTCGTATCCATCAAGGAGACGTACCGTCCGAACCCGGTGAATCGCGCCGCCTACCAGCGCTTGTACGCCGAGTTCCCCGGGCTCTACAGCTCGCAGAAGAAGTTCTTCCGGAGGCTCAACAAGTGACAACCCCACTAGGCCCCCCGCGACGGTTTTGTTCTGCGAACGCACACATATCTGTGTGCGTTCGCAGAACAAAACCCCGAGGGAGGCGCATCGACGAGGGGGGTTGGTCATGAGCGGCCCGCTTCGCCGGTTCGTCGAGCAGGACCGGGGGAGGGCGAAGTTCTCCGTCGACGTGCCGGCCCCGACCGCCCTACCCCGGGTCGAGGGCCTCCTCGCCGGTGCGGTGCGCGTCGACATCACCCCGCCGCCGGGGATGCCGAAAGCCGGGTACTCCTCCAACGCCCACGACGGATGCGGATTCCGCACCCGTCTCCGCGCCAACGTCCTGCACCTCCGCAGCGGCTCCGCGTCGATCGCGCTCGTTCAGTGCGACCTCCTCGGCGGCTCGTCGGTCGTGCAGCACCTCGTCGCCGACGCGATCCGCGAGCGCACCGACATCCCCCTCGCCGGCCTCATGATGGGCGCCACCCACACCCACGCCGGTCCGGGTCAGTTCAGCGGGACCGACTTCTACAACCGCTTCGCCTCCAACCGTGGCGGCTTCGACCCCGCTTGGACCCAGTTTCTCGTCGACCGCATTGCCGCGGCGGTGGTCGAGGCTCACGACACCCGCCGCCGCGCGAAGCTCGCGTTCGGCACGACCGAGATCTGGGGATCGACCCGCAATCGCTCGTTGGACCCTCACGTCACCAACGACTCCGTCACCGACAAGCGCCAGGACCCGCAGCGGAAGTTCGCCAACATCCCGCCCGACCTGCACCTGATCCGTGTCGACGACGCTGAGAACGACACGCCGATCGGCACGGCGGTGGTCTTCGGGATCCACGGCACCGGCATCAGTCAGCACGCGCACGAGTACAACGCCGACCTGTGGGCCTACCTCGTCGACGAGCTGGGCCATCGAATCGAGACCGCTCGCGGCGAACGCGGCGTCGTCGGCGCGATGGAAGGCACTCATGCCGACATCGCCCCGGCACTTCACCCCGGGCGCGCCGGCCATCTCGAAGCCAAGCGAATCGGTCGCCAGATCGGCTCGGAGGCAGCCGAGCTCTACTTCTCGCTCGGCGACGAGCTGACCGACTCGGTCGACCTTGCGTGCGGCTTCCGCGAGGTCGACCTCGAAGGCGGCGCGTCGATCGACGGGATCACGCTCCCGAACCGCCCCGCCGTCGGCGCTGCGCTGGTCGCCGGGGCCATGGAGAATCTGACCCCGGTCGTGCATCTCATCCCGCCGTTCCGTGCCGGCTTCCCCAAACCGTTCGACACCGATGGGCCGCAGGCGCAGAAGTGGGTGCTGGGCTCGAAATGGCTCCAACCGCTGATCCTGCCGCTCAAGGGATTCCCCCGGTTGCTGCCGGTGCAGGTTCTTCGAGTGGGGTCCCGGGCGATCGTCGGCGTGCCCTTCGAGGTGACCCTCGAGTCGGGACGTCGCATCGTCGCCGCCGCCCAGGCCGCGCTTCCCCGGGACTCCTCGATCGACCGGGTGCTCGTGTCCTCGGTCGCGAATGAGTACTGCGGTTATGTCGCCACCGCCGAGGAGTACACCCGCCAGTACTACGAAGGTGGTCACACCCTCTACGGCCCCAACATGCAGGCGTTTCTCGCAGCGCATGTCGCTCGGCTGGTCGGCGAGGTGGCGGCAGCCCCGGCGGAGTTACCGGCGGTGACCGACGTCGGTCGCACGCGCAGCTGGAACCTCAAGGCCAAACGGTTCCTGTGTCGTCCGTCGGCCCAGGGGGTGGGTCGGACGCCCCTCGGTGCACCCTTCTACGTCGACGCCACGGGCGACGAGGACGGCTACTGGGAGTTCCGCTGGCGCGACTCAGGGCCAGGGAACCTCAACTGGCACGAACCGATTGCCCGCATTGAACAGAGCGACGACGGCGGCGCCACGTGGCGGCAAACGGTGCACCGTGGGCGACGAGTCGACGACCAGGGCACCCACATGGAAGTACGCCTCGTCAAGGGCGACGGCATCGGGACCGTCTACGCGGCCCGCTGGCACGACCCGGCGTTCCGCGCCGGCCGGGTGCATCGCTTCGTGATCGTGGCCAACGCGTCGGCAGCGGAGCTGACGTCGGTCGCCGTTGACTGATTCACCCCCGGCAGCCACGTCGCCATCGTTGCGCGGGTACGCGCTCGTGTTCGTTTCGATCGTGTCGGTGCAGTTCGGTGCCGCGATCGCCAAGGACATCATCGAGATCGCCGGAGCCGTGGGTACGGTCTTCTACCGGGTGGCGTTCGCTGCGGTGATCCTGTGCGCGCTGGCGCGACCGGCAGTTCGGGGACGGAGCCGCGACGACTGGGTGACGATAGCGGCCTTCGGCGTGATGCTCGCGGGGATGAACGTCTGCTACTACGCAGCGCTGGAGCACCTTCCGATTGGCGTGACTGTGACCCTGGAGTTCACCGGCCCGCTGGCGGTTGCCGTCCTGGGCTCCCGCCGCCGAGTCGACGCGTTCTGGGCGCTGCTCGCAGCGGTCGGCTTGGTCCTGTTGAGCCCGATCAGCGGAGTCGACCTCGATGTCGTGGGAGTCGTTCTCGCTGTGACAGCCGGAGCGTTCTGGGCCGGGTACATCCTCATGAGCAGCCAGGTGGGTGAGCGGTTGGCCGGCCTCGACGGCCTGGCGCTCGCGCTGGTTGTGAGCGCCGCGGTCACCGTGGTTCCAGCGGTGCTGACGGCACGGTCGAATCTCTTGGATCCCAAGGTGATCGGGATCGGGTTGGTCGTCGCCATCCTCGCGTCGGCGATTCCCTACGCGTGCGAACTCGAAGCGCTCCGAACATTGACGCCGTCGAGTTTCGGGATGCTGATGAGCTTGGAACCGGCGTTCGCCGCGTTGGCCGGGGCGCTCGTGCTCGGGGAACGCCTCGGTGCTCCCGAGTTGTTGGCGATCCTGTTCGTGCTGGTCGCGAACGCGGGGGCCGTCGTCACGCGCAGGCCGAAGGCGGACGTCGAGCTGGCGAGCGTGGCACCGTGACCGCGACGCCCGGCCCGCCGAACGAGCAGTGGGTCGAGTTCGACACGACCGACGGCGAGCACTGGCGCGTCGATGTGGGCTTCCTCGGGTCGGAGTGGACCTGCATCTGGGGTGCCGGGTGCCGCGGTATCGGACCGGAGGCCGACCCGACCCACATCATGGGGTGTTGTTCGCTCGGGGCGGAGTTCGCCAATCCCGACGACGCGATGAATGTCGCGGCGCACGCCGCGTTCCTGGACCCGGAGCGGTTCCAGTTCCACGAGGTCGCTGAGCGTGACGGCATCTTCGCCGACGACAGCCGGCGAGCCACACGGGTCGTCGATGGCGGGTGCATCTTCCTCAACCGCGCGGATTTCGAGGGCGGCGCCGGGTGCGCGCTGCACCAGGCGGCCCTTGCCGACGACGAGCCTCCCCGCGACTGGAAGCCGATCGTGTGCTGGCAGCTCCCGTTTCGCATCGACGTCGTCGAAGCCGAGCAACAGGGCACCCCCGTCCACGTACTGCGTCGATGGGCCCGAGCGGACTTCGATGAGGAGCGGAGCGTAAGTAGGCCCGACGGAGGAGGGCCGAACCTGAGCGGAGCGATCGGGTCAATGGGGGGTGACGAGGATGGGGATTCGGCCGCGTCGATCCCGTGGTTGTGCACCGATGACCCCGCGGCCTACGTCGCCGAAGTTTCAGCGGTGGCGCGAAATCGCGACGACCTGGTCGAGCTGGTCGGCGAGGAGGCCGTGGCCGAGATCGTCCGGCGTCTCTGACCGAAACCGGTTGAACCTCCCCAACCCGGAACCCGTTCTGTTGTACAAAGCGCGCGCCTCGGCGCGCGCTTTGTACAACAGAACGGGTTCCGGGAGTCAGGCGACTCGGAAGCGTTCTATGAGGTCGAGGTCGAGTTCGACGCCGAATCCCGGACCGCTCGGGACGGCGATGCCGCCGTGCTCCACGACGATCGGGTCGGTCACGATGTCGGTCTCGTAGAAGCGCGCGCTCGCCGACAAGTCGCCGGGGAGCGTGAAGCCGTCGAGCGCTGCGAGGGCGACGTTGGCCGCACGGCCGAGACCGGTCTCCAACATGCCGCCACACCACAGCGGGATGTTCCGCTCGACGCACCAGTCATGGATGGCCCGCGCAGCTACGTAGCCGCCGACGCGCCCAGCCTTGAGGTTGACGACATCGCAGGCACCGAGAGCGACGGCGCTCGCGGTCGTGTCGACCGAGACGATCGGTTCGTCGAGGCAGACCGGCGTCCGCAGGCGGTTCGCGAGCAACGCGTGTCCGACGAGGTCGTCGTCTCCGAACGGCTGCTCCACCAACAGCAGCGCGAACTCGTCGAGCGCGGCGAGGTGATCGATGTCGGCGACGGTGTACGCGCCGTTGGCGTCGACCTGAAGAGCGAGTGCGGGGAACTGGTCGCGCGCAGCGGAGATGTAGTCGAGGTCGCGGCCGGGAGCGATCTTGAGCTTCACCCGTCGGTAGCCGGCATCGACGTAGGACGCGATGCGGTCACACAGTTCCGCCGGTGACCCGGCGAACCCGATCGCGACCCCGGCGTCGACGTGGGTGCGTGTGACTCCCAACGACTCGGCGAAGCTTCGTCCCTCGGCGCGGAGCTCGGCGTCGATCATCGCCATCTCGAGCGCCGACTTCGCCATTCGATGACCAGCGACCGGCGCCATTAGCAGCGAGGCCGTCGTCGACGTCACCTCGGTGGGGGTGAGGAGTCGTGGCGCGAGGTGGTCGCGCAGCACGAGGCGCGCCGACGCCACGAACTCGGCGGAGTATCCGGGTTCGGCGAACGCAGCGCACTCGCCCCACCCCTCGCCGATGTCGCTGCGTAGCCGCACGAGCAGAACCTCGCGGCCGTTCAGCGTTCCGGCTGTGGTGTGCCACGGCGATCGGAGCGGAAGGCGGACGGCGATCACGTCGATGGCTTCGATGCGCACACCGTGAGCCTACGCCGCTAGAACGTGCACTCATGCTGACGATCTCCGACCAGGATCGGGTGCGTGCGCTCACCCTCGATCGACCCGACGCGCTCAACGCCTTCAACGAAGCCCTGTACGACGCGGTGAGCCGGGCGTTGATCGACGCTGCCGGCGACGATGCGGTGGCCGTCGTCGTCATCACCGGGTCCGGCCGGGCGTTCTCGGCAGGTCAGGACCTGCTGGAGATGAGTGAGCGCATCACCAACCCCGACTTCGTGCCCGGCGAGCACGGGTTCCCCGGCCTGATCGACCAGCTCGCGGCGTTTCCCAAGCCGTTGCTGCTGGCCATCAACGGCCTGGGCCTCGGCATCGGCACCACGATTATCGGCTACGCCGACCTCGTGTTCATGTCGACCGACGCCAAGCTCAAGTGTCCGTTCACGTCGCTCGGCGTGGCACCGGAGGCGGCGTCGAGCCTCTTGTTTCCGCAGCTGTTGGGCCACCAGAACGCTGCGTGGGTTCTGCTGAGCGCCGAGTGGATCCACGCCGAGGAGGCCAAGGAACTTGGGCTCGCGTGGAAGATCACGCCGCCGGAGGACCTGCTCGCCGTGACGATGGCCCACGCCACGAAGCTGGCGGCACTTCCCATCAGCTCGCTGGTCGCCGTGAAGTCGACGATGACTGCCGGGCGGGTCGCCGCCACGCGCGCAGCGCGCGACCTCGAGGACGCTCAGTTCCAGAAGCTCATGGGCGGGCCGGCCAACATGGAGGCCCTCGCCGCGTTCGCCGAGCGTCGGGCCGCCGACTTCACGAACCTGCCGCCGGGCTGGTAGCCCGCAGGGAGTGGTGGAACGGGAACCGATCAAGTCGTCGGATCGCCGGGAACAGCAACGGCCATACCAGCACGATGCCGAGTGTTGCTACTCCGCCGACCACGATCGCCGGGCCCGCCCCCAGGGCCTTCCCGACCACGCCCGACTCGAATGCTCCGAGTTCGTTCGACGCGCCGATGAACACGTTCTCCACGGCACCGACCCGACCCCGCACCTCGTTGGGGGTGACGAGGGGAACCAGCGTGGACCGGATGAAGACGCTGACCGAGTCGGCCGCCGACAACACGAACAACGCGACGAACGCGACGACGTAGTTGTGGGTGAGCCCGAACACGATGGTGGCGACGCCGAAGACGCCGACGACGGTGAACAGGGTCGCCCCGACGTTGCGCTGCACCGGACGGAACGCCAGGAACGCGGTGGTGACAGCGGCACCGATGCCAGCCGCGGCCCGCAACCACCCGAAACCGATCGACCCGACCCCGAGGCGTTCCTCGGCGACGGCGGGCAGCAGTGCGATCGCCCCGCCGAACAGCACCGCGAACAAGTCGAGCGATATCGCTCCCAGCAGCAGCGGCTCGCGCCGGATGACCTTGAGTCCCTGAAGCGCCTCGGTGAGTCGACCGGTCGTCGCGTCATGTTTCTCGACCTGGATCGCATGGGGGTGGAGGCGCACCAACGGGATCAGGGCTGCGCCGACGGTGAGACAGACGGCCGACAGCGCGAACGGGATCCAGTCGTCGACGGCGTAGAGGAATCCGCTTGCGACCGGTCCGGTGATCAGGCCGGCCTGGAACGCTCCGCTGTACAGCGGGCTGATCCGCGGCAGCATCTCCGGCGGAACGATTGTCGCCGGGATCGCGCGGATCGCCGGCGACAGGAACGCCCGACCGATCGAGTAGCCCACGACCAACAGGAAGATCGGCCCGAACGTCGCGTCATCGTTTCGCACTTCGAACAGGAGCGCCACGATGAACGCTGCTTCGACCAGCAGCGCCACCGACGCGACTCTCCGGCGGTCGAAGCGGTCGGCGACGGCGCCGGTCAGGAGCACCAGGAGTGCGACCGGCAGAAACTCGGCGAGGCCGATCAGTCCGAGGTGCAGCTCGTCACGGCTGATGTCGAACACGCGCTTGCCGAGTGCGGTGAACTGAGCGCTGATGCCGACTTCGAGCACGAATGTTGCGACGAGGAACAGCGCGACTGAAGGGATCCGCGCCACCTGGCCAAGCGGAGGGATGACGGGGTGGGCGTCGCCCGGGGGCGAGCTCATGGGTCGTAGCGGAACAGGAGAAAGCTTCCGGTCTGCGGCGGAATGCAGATGGTGGCCAGGGCGTCGAGCAACCAACGAGCTTGCGCGTCGAGCGACGCTGTTACGGGTGGGCGGACGACGATGCCACGCCGGGGGTTGTCCGACAGCACATGCCAGTCGCCGGGGATCTCGCCGTGCGTGCCGGAGAGGGCGACCTTCGCCTGTCTTGCTGTGCCGTGTTGCAGGCCGATCTCGACCGGAGTGACGGAACCGTTGCGCGCCGGGGCGGGAGCGGTCCAAGTGCCGAGGGGGACGACGGGCCCTCGTTTGGAAAACACGGCGAGCACGCCGGGGGTCGCGGGCACGGGGACGTCCTCGGGAATCTGCGGGAGGAGGTTGATCCAACCACCGCCGGCGTCGGTGAGCTCCCTCATGACCGCTGCGATTGCGGCGGGATCGTGCTCGACGAGCACCGGGGCGGGGCGGGTGATGGCCATCGGGCGGCAGCCTACGATCTCGGCGTGTCCGACCCGCTGCGAATACCGGTCGTCGTCGATGATCCCGACGACCCTCGGATCCGGGACTTCATCGGACTCCGCGACCGCGACCTCCGCCTACGCGACCGTGCGACGTCGGCAGATCCCGAACCGCAGTCGTCGATGTTCGTCGCCGAGGGCGACTCGGTCGTGGCCCGCGCCGTCCGGGCCGGGTACGCGCTGCGGGAGGTGCTGGTGGACGCGACACGCACCGCCCCGCTTCCTCCGGAGGTCGTTGCGACAGGAGCGGTCGTGTACGGCGCCGGACCCGACGTGCTGTACCGCATCACGGGGCTCGGTGTTCACCGCGGGTGCATTGGAGTGTTCGAGCGACGACCGCTCCTGTCGGTGGCCGAAGTGATTGCGGGCACGCGCCGAATCCTCGTACTCGAGCGTGTGGTGAACCCGATCAACCTCGGCGTGATCACTCGCAGCGCCGTCGGGTTGGGAATGGAAGCGTTGGTGATCGACGATGCCAGCGTCGATCCGCTGTACCGGCGGGCATCGCGGGTGGCGATGGGGGAGGTGTTCGAGTTCCCCTACGCCCGCGCCGGGCGGTTTCCCGAGGGGCTCGCTCCCGTCGTCGATGCCGGGTTCACCTTGGTCGCGCTCACTCCCGCCGAGGGAGCGGAGCCGATCGACCACGTTTCGTTCGGGCCTGACGAGCGCGTCGCGCTGGTGTTGGGCAGCGAGGGTCCGGGGTTGACGGAGGAGACGATGGCGGCCTGTCATCGGCGGGTGTCGATCCCGCTCGCAGGCACCGTCGACTCGCTCAACGTTGGTGCCGCGGCCGCGATCGCCTGCTACGCGATGACCAGGGCGTAGGACTTCAAGCTCTCCGGAGTTCGGGCTGAGTGCTCGCCGCGTGCCGATGCGGCCGCCTCGAACCGTGTGCTGAAAGCGCCCGGAGAAGGCACAATCAGCACACAGTTTCGATGGCCTCGTTCAGACCCGTTCGATGACCGTGGCCGAGCCCATCCCGCCGGCCGCGCACATGGCGACGGCGCCCCACTGCGAGTCGGTGCGCTCCAACTCGTTGAGCATGGTGACGATCATGCGGGCGCCGGTGCATCCGATGGGATGGCCGAGCGAGCAGCCCGAGCCGTTCTGGTTGACGATGCCCTCGTCGAGGCCCAGGCGGCGCGTCGCGGCGACGGCGACGGAGGCGAACGCCTCGTTGATCTCGACGGCCTGCAAGTCCGAAACACCGATCCCGGCCTTGGCAAGCGCCTTGCGCATCGCCGGCTCGGGCGTGAGGCCGGTCTCCTCGGGGTCCAGCGCCACCGACGCCCATCCGCGGATGACGGCCAGCGGCGTGAGGCCATGGGCGTCGGCGTACTGGCGCGACACGAGGGTGAGCGCGGCGGCGGCATCGTTGAGGCCCGATGAGTTCCCGGCCGTGGTGGTGGCCCAATCGTTCTGCGGGTTGAGGACGGGCAGGGACGCCAGCTTCTCGAGCGTCGAGCCGCGGCGAGGGTGCTCGTCGACGGAGAACTCGCCGCCGCCCGGCAGCGGCACCGGCACGATCTCGTTCTTGAAGCGGCCCTCGTCGATGGCGCGGATCGCGTTGTGGTGCGAGTTGAACGCCCACAGGTCGGCGTCCTGCCGGGAGATGCCGGCGATGCGGGCGGCGTTGTCGCCGACGCCGAGCGCTGTGTTGAACGGTGGCGCGAGCTCGGTGGGCTCGTTGGCGGGAGACAGCCAGAACGTCTCCTCGCCCTTGGCGCTGGATGGAGCGGTGCTCATCGACTCGACACCACCGGCGACGCCGGCGTCGATCATTCCGGCGGTGATGTTGGCGGCGACCCACTGCACCCCGGCCATACCGGAGGCGCACCAGCGCTGCGTGGCTACACCGGCGATGTTGGTCAGTCCGGCGCGGATGGCGGCGTTGCGGCCGATGTTGCCACCGCCCTGGAACGACTCACCGAAGCCCATGTCCTCGAAGTCGCCAGGAGCGATACCGGAGCGCTCGACGGCTTCGCGGATCACGATCTCCGCGAGGGCGAACGCGTCGACGCCCCCGAGCGAGCCCTTGTAGGCGGTGGCGATCGGCGTGCGAACGCCGCTGACGATGACGACATCGGTGGACATGGCGTGGTTCCCCTCTGGGCTGACGACTCGTCAGATTCTGCCATGTAGCGTTCAGCGTCGCGAAGCCGGGTACCAGCCCGGTCGATCCGCCGGCTCGTCACAACCAGGAGCTCGCCGCAACCAGGAAAGGATGACATGGCACGCGGGATCGTTCCGGAAGACATCGCGGCCTACGCGGCAGCGCACAGCGCCGGCCGCGACGCGGTCCAACAAAGGCTCGTCGAGCGCACGCGGGAGGCCACAGGGGCCGCGAGCGTCATGCAGATCGGCGGCGACCAGGGCGTGTTCATGGAGGTTCTCACTCGCTCGATCGGCGCGAAGACCGCCATCGAGATCGGCACGTTCACCGGGTACTCGTCGCTCGCCATCGCACGTGGTCTGGGCCCCGACGGCCGCCTGATCTGCTGCGATGTGAGTGCGGAGTGGACGTCGATTGCTCGGGAGCACTGGAAGCTGGCCGGTGTCGAGCAGCGTATCGACCTACGCATCGCACCGGCCCTCGAGACGTTGGCGTCGCTTGATCCCGCAACGCGTTTCGACCTCGCTTTCATCGACGCCGACAAGGCAGGGTACGCCGCGTACATCGAGACGCTCTACCCGATCCTGCGTCCCGGTGCCATCGTGCTGATCGACAACACGCTCTGGGGCGGCGGAGTGCTCGACACTTCACGCGACGACCCCGACACGGTCGCGCTTCGCGATCTGAACGACGCGCTGGTTCGCGACGATCGTTTCACTGTGGCGATGCTCACGATCGGTGACGGCGTCACGATGCTCGAGAAGCGCTGAGCGTCGCGAACTCGGCTCGGTGTCGACCGAGCGGTCCGGCGTCGAGGTTCGGGTCGAACGCCGCCGGACAGCCATCGATGATGCCGGGGATCCTCGCCTGGTGAACCGAACCCCAGTGAGTTGTGACAGATTCTGTGTCGGCGTCGGTCCAGGTGGGCGGGGGAGTGCTGATCGCCCCTGGAGTGGGGTGGGCCATGAGCACGTTCGCAGCGCCAAGCAGCGAGCCGCGGACATCGCAGGTCCTCCCGTGGACGAGACGCTCGGTCAGCGCTCGACATGTCGCAGCAGCGAGGAGGAATCCGGTGCCGTGGTCGAGCGCCTGAGCCGGAAGGGGTGCGGGGCGGGAGCCAGCGACTCCTGGGGGGATTCCTGCGGCGGCGATGCCGGCGCTCATCTGAACGAGGCTGTCGAACCCCCGCCGGTCGGCCCACGGCCCCGACCAGCCATACGCCGAGTGGTTCACGGTGATCACCGAACCGTTGAGTTCGCGTAGGGCCTCGGGCCCGTAGCCGAGGCCTGTCATCGCCCCGGGCCGGAGGCCCGCAACGACGACGTCGGCCTGGGAGACGAGGTGCTCGAACGTCGCCCGGTCGACGCGATCCCGGAGATCGAGCGCGGCGCAGCGCTTGCCGCGCGTGGTCTCGGGCAGCAGCAGCTCCACCTCGGCGAAGCCCGGCGGGTCGATCCGCAACACGTCGGCACCGTGCGCCGCGAGGAACCGTGTGGCGACCGGCCCGGCGATCACCCGTGTGAGGTCCAGCACCCGCACTCCATCGAGAGGCCGCGCCCCCACCACGCCCGTTCTGTCCTGCGAGAGCACCACCCGGGTGGTGCTCTCGCAGGACAGAACGGGATGGGGGAGGTGGGTGACGGTGACGGTGACGGGGGACTCGGTGGAAGCTGCGATGCCGGCGGGGTGGCTTCGCCACTGCTCGGCGGTCCTCATGACCGCAGCGCACCCGCCGGCGTCGACGACGGCATGCTCCAGGTCGTCGCCGGCCCAACGCTTCACCGCCGCGGCGACGACGTCGCGGTCGGCGGTCACGCCCAGCACCGACGTGACGGCATCCCGGTGATACGAGTAGTTCGTGTGAAGTCGGATCCATCCATCGGCTGTCTCGTAGTCGCCGGCGATCGGATCCCAGACCGGGGCGAGTTCCCAGCCCACTCCAGAGAGCAGACGCTCGCAGACGAAAGCCGCCGCCGCATGTCGCCGGTCGACACGGACCCCTGGCACCGGACGGCCTGAGCGAGCGGCCGCCAACTCGGCGACCGCGAGGTTGGCGACCCCGACCGCTGCTGCGGCGAACCCGGTCACATCGAAGACCGAGGGCAGGACGACGTCGGGGCCGTCGATCTCGACTGTCGACAACAGGTCCGGTGAACCGCCGACGTGGTTCCAGAGGGCCGTGATCAGGGCGTTGCGTGTCGCGTTCATGAGTCGAGTGTGCGCCGCCAATGTCACGATCATCAACGTTGATTAACATCAACGTTGATGATCAACCCCGCGGATTCAGGACTGACAGCCACTGAAGTGGCGGCTCGCTTGGGAGTCGAGATGTCGACCGTCTACGCGTACGTCAGTCGAGGGGCGCTGACGCGGCGCGTCGGTCCCGATGGACGGAGGTCGAGGTACGACCCCGATGAGGTCGAGGCGCTGGCTCGACGGTCTCGTCCCCGATCGGGTCGCCGTACGTCAGCTGCGGTCGACGTGGTTATCGGCACCACCATCAGCGAGATCGGTGACGGCTGGATCCGCTATCGCGGGCTCGACCTCATCAACCTGATCGACGACGGCTATGAGGCGGTGGCCGAACTATTGTGGACCGCCGAGCGCGGCTCGACAACGACGGTCGACGACAGGCTCCGACGTCGCGTCCGGAGCGCAGTGGGTCGGACGGTGAAGTCGCTGCCGCCGGCCGCCCCGGTGTCGTCGTACCTGGTGGCCGGCGCAGCAGCGGCCGCCCCGCTTCTCCCGGCGATCGGTGTGAACCCGGAGGTTGTAGGGCACCTCCTACTCGATGCCCTGGTTGTAGCGCTGCCCCCGGTCGGGCCCGCCCCGACCGGGCCGACACTCGCCGCACGACTGTGGCCCCGGCTATCGGCGCTGGAAGCGAGCGCCGAGCGGGTGCGTGCGCTCGACACGGCTCTCGTACTGCTTGCCGAGCACGAGCTGGCGACCTCGACGTTGGCGGTCCGGGTGGCGGCTTCGACCCGCGCCGAACCGGCGGCCGCCGTCGTGTCCGGATTGGCCACGGTGTCGGGCGCGCTCCACGGCAGGGCCGCCGTCG
The DNA here is from genome assembly GCA_019694615.1 of Microthrixaceae bacterium. Lineage (GTDB taxonomy): Bacteria > Actinomycetota > Acidimicrobiia > Acidimicrobiales > Microtrichaceae > SSF14. The sequence goes on from JAIBBP010000272.1 coordinate 18,265, forward strand.
GGGTGCATCGGTGGCTCCTCGGCGACCCCGACACAGGCCTCGCCTCGGCCGGCTTCGGGCACGTTGTGCATCGCAGCGGCGACCCGCGTTTCCCTGCGCTTCGCGAGGCCATCGAAGCCATCTCGACGAAGCGGCACCGGACTCGGATCGCTGAACTGCTCGACCTGGGCGCCGCAACCCAAACACCGAACGTCGATGCCGCGCTCGGGGCGCTGGGCTATGTCGGGGGGATGGCCCCGGGCGCTACCGAGGGCGTCTTCGCGATAGCCCGTACAGCGGGGTGGCTGGCGCACGCGTTTGAGGAGTACGACGAAAAACCGGTCCGCTTCCGGGGTCGCACGTTGTACCGCGGCTCGGCCGGAGGCCGGGCGCTCAATCGATCCATCTGATCAGGGGGGCTGATCGCCTACCGGCGGGCTCGGTGCCGGCCGGGTGGCTCAGGTACACGGCGCCGACTGCGAACGTTCCCTCGGGAAACCCGCACAGATCGAGAAGTGCCGGCGACGTGGGCGTCGCTACGCTCGACCACAGCGTCGCAAGCCCGCGTGCAGTCGCTCCGAGCAGGAGGTTGCTGACCCCAGCGGCGACGGCGTCGCGGTTCTCCGCGGTGGTCACCTCGTCGGGCCCCGCGATCGAGCCGATGACCACGACGCAGGCAGACCGCAGATACTTGGTGCGTGTCTTGAGCACTTTCGCCTCGTGAGCGTCGTGGCGGACCATCTCCTCCGCGATCGTGTCGCCGAGAACGCGACGGCCGTCTCCGGTGAACACGGCGAACCGCCACGGCTCGGTTCGGCGGTGGTTGGGCGCCCAAGTCGCCAGCTCGCACAGGCCCGCAACAACCTCTGGATCCACCGGCGTGTCGGGGTCGAGCAGCTTCGTGGTGCGTCGGGTCCGAATCAAACGGTCAAGTGTTTCGACGGCATCGGGCATCGGGCCATCGTGACAGATCCCCGATACGCTGGCCGCCGTGGTCCGCGTGGGTACCCCGGAGGCTGTCGCCGTGTTGGCGCGCACCGATGCGGTGCTAAACGCACTCAGCTCCGCCACCGTCGCCTGGGACGTTCACGGCACCGTTCTGGCGTGGAACCGAAGCGCCGAAGAGATGTACGGGTGGACGCGCGACGAGGTGCTGGGTCGCCATCTCGCCGAGGTTCTGATCCTGCCGGAGGAGGCGGAGTCCGTCCGCAGCCTCGGTCGATCCGTGGAAGCCGGTACGCCCTGGGACGGCGACCTCACGATGGTCCGAGGCGACGGCGGGACGATGCGGGTCCACGTTCACCTCCGGCCCGTCCGAAACGACGACGGCGTGATCGTCGGTTCGGTCGGCACTGCCGACGACGTGACCCAGCAGCGCGCTGTAGAGGAGCGCGCCGCCGATCTGACCAATCACCTGCTGATGGCACTCGCCGGGGGCGAACTCGGAACGTGGCGGCGTGACATTGCCACCGGGGTCATCGAATGGGACGCTGCCATGGATCGCCTCTACGGGCTCGAGCCGGGTGAGTTCGACGGAACCTACGAAGGCTGGATCGCCAGAGTTCATCCCGACGACCGCGCCGAGACGGAACGGGCGATCGCCGACGCGGTCGCCGCCGGCGAGTCCTACGGGCTCGAGTACCGCGTGGTGTGGCCAGACGGCACCGTGCGCTGGCTGCAGGGTCGCGCAATGATCCGGTTCGGTGCAGACGGCACCGTCGCCGGCACCATCGGATGCTCGGGCGACGTCACCGATCGCAAGCTCACGGAGCTGGAGAACGCCCGTCGCGCCGTGGAGGCGGAACGCCTCGTCGAGGAGGGCAACCTGCAACGCCGGCGGCTGGAGTTCCTGGCCTCGCTCAACGAAGCCGCTCTCCGAGCAACCGATCATCGTGACCTGATGCGCTCGGTCACCGCCGCAGCGGTTCCCGAGCTGGGTGACTGGTGCACTATCCACTTCTTCGATCAGGTCGGCAGCCTCGATCCCGAGGTGATCCTCGCCCATTTCGACCCCGACAAGGTCGCGTGGATCCACGACCTCATGGTCAAGAGTCCCTACAACCCGAATGGACCGATCGGCGCCTCGCTCGTCGTCCGCACCGGCACGACGCAGTTCGTTCCGGAGTTCGGGGACGAGTTCATCGAGGAGGCGATTGCCGGCGGTTTCAGGGGAATGACGCCCGATCAGCTCCGAAGCATCGTCGAAGGGTTGAATCTCACGAGCCTCATCGCCGTGCCGTTGATCACCAAGCGCGGGGTGATCGGCGCAATGCAGTTCGTGAGCGCCGAGTCCGGCCGGATCTACGGCAGCGAGGACGTTTCGCTGGCCGAGACCGCTGCCAGTCGCATCGCCGAGGCTCTTGACAACGCTTGGCTGCGAGACCAGCAGCGTGAGGTCGCGACGATCCTCCAGTCGGCTCTGCTTCCGCATCGCCTTCCGCAGATCAACGGTGTCAGCGTTGCCGTGCGCTACTGGGCGGCTGGCGCAGCCAGCGAGGTTGGAGGCGACTTCTACGATCTCTTCCGCATCCCTCCGCGTCCCGGCCAGAACGATGCTCCTGAGCGCTGGGCTGTAGTCATCGGCGATGTGTGCGGCACCGGACCGGAGGCGGCCGCTGTGACGGCCCTCGCCCGTCACACGATTCGGGCAGCAGCCACCCACGGCGCATCGCCGGTCGAGGTGCTCGAATGGCTCAACTCGGCGATGCTCGCCAGCGACAGCGACCGGTTCTGCACCGTCTGCTACTGCACGCTGGAGCGCGTCGACGCGGCGGCATGGAGGTTCACGTCGGTCGCCGGCGGCCATCCGCTGCCGCTCATGGCTCGCCGTAACGCTCCGGCCCATCAACTCGGCTCCCCCGGAACTCTGCTCGGGGTGTTGCCGAGGCTCAAGCTGTCACCGTCGGTCGTCGACCTCGTCGTTGGTGACACGGTCGTGCTCCACACCGACGGGGTCACCGATGTCCCGGCACCGTACGGGATCGACGAGGCGGCCATGTCGGAGCTTGTCGGCGAGGCGACCGGCGTCGACGGCAGAGCCGAACGGGTCGCGGAGCGGCTCGGACTCGCCGTCCAGAAGGTGCTCCCGGTCCCACAGCGCGACGACGACATCGCGTTGGTCGTGCTGCGCATCACCGGCGACTCGATCGACGGCGCCGGCGGAGGCGATGACGCCTCGGCAAACGCCGGTGAGCCGGCCGAGGTCGCCGTGCTGGGAGAGCGGTCCTTCGATCGCACCCCCGGCTCGGTCGCGGTGGCCCGGGAGTACGTTGTCTCGACGGTGGCGATGCCCATGTTCGACGATTCGCTGCGGCTCGCAGTCTCCGAGCTCGCCACGAACGCAGTGATCCATGCCCGGAGCGACTTCCGAATCCGGGTGTCAGCCGCGGGTACCGGCATTCGAGTCGAGATCCAGGACGACAGCGAGCGACTCCCGATTCGCAACCACCAGCCGTTCAACGCCGTCAGCGGCCGTGGTATCGGCATCGTCGATCACGTCGCCGCGCGCTGGGGAGTCACTCCGATGGTGGGCGGGAAGTCGGTCTGGTTCGAGCTCCAGCTCTGAGCATCTGCCTGTGTTTTCGGCCTACCGATGGACCCCAGGGTCGGTCTGGGTGACTCGGGTCCTCACCGTGAACACGGAGTCCCCTGACAGAACTCCGCCCCGGCCGAACAACCGGCCGAACTGCCAGTTGCTCAAGCCCAGCTCGGGCTTGCCGAGTGCGTACTGGCCGTCGACCCAGCGGGTGAAGCCGTTGCCGACGAACGGAGCGTCGACCGCTTCGTAGAAGCGGTCCTGTTCTGCGACATCGGTGGTGATCAACGACACCACGAAATGTGGAGAGTGGGCGTTGAACAGATCGATGGCTTCGTCGACGTCGGAGACGACCACGAGGCTGATCTCGGGGGACTCCTCCCACTCCCACTCGGTGCCGAGTTGGTCGATGGGCAACACTTCGCAGCCGGGCTCGGCGGCGGCGCCCCCGGCGCGGCTGATGTCGACCACTTCGAACCACTCCGCAGGCACGAACGGCTCGCTCCCTGCGGCAACGTGGAGCTTCGGGTTTGTTCCGCGACGTTCGGCGGCGGCGGTCAATGCGGCAAGGACCACTGGCACGAGTTCGTCGGCCCGGCTGGTGGGCACGCAGCACACGTTGACGGTGTTGCACACTTTGCGGTCCAGCGAGTGCAGGACAGCAGCACCGAGGTCGTCGGCCGGCGCGTCGGAGGCGGCGACGATCCACGCGCCACCGGTGCCGTGCAGACTGACGGGCACACCAGCCTGGCGGGCAACGGTGCCGAGCTGGGTGACGGCGAGCCCAGACCCGCGGGCCACGGCGAGGCCGAGGCGCGCGTCGGAGAACATGGCCCAGCCGGCGGCGTGGGCCGCGGAGTCGACGAGCGATGCTGATCCGGAGGGCAGGCCGGCCTCGGCGAGCGCCGGTTCGAGGGCGTGCTCGACGATGGCACGGGCTGTCCTGAGGGCGTCGGAACCGATGCGGAACACGACGGTGTTCCCCGAGCGGATGACCCCGCAGGCATCCGCGAACACGTTGGGTCGCCCTTCGAACACGAAGCCGACCACGCCGAGTCCGGCGCGGCGCAGCTCGGCGGACCACCCGTCGTGCTCGACCCGCTCGATGACCTCACCGCGGCCCGACGGTGCCGCAGCCCACGAGCGGAGGCCGGCCGCCATGTCTGATCGCATGCTGGAGGTCAGTTCGAGACGGGTCGTCGAGCGGCCGCGGGCCTTGGCCGCCTCGATGTCGGCGGCGTTGGCGGCAGCGATCGGGGCGAATGTCGTGTGGTCGTCGAGGCGCGCGGCAAACGCCTCGAAGAACGCGCTGATCTGGCGGTCGGTGACCGCTCCCATCCGGGCAAAGGCGTCCGCGGCGGCTCCGACGGCGGCAGACGCCGTGGCAGCTTCTGCGGCAGGGATGTGCAGAACCGAGTCTCCGGCGACGGCGAGGCGGTCGCCGGGCTGGAAGGCGCCCGCCAGCTCGGGGGTGACGCGGATGATGCGGTCTCCCCCGGCAAGGAGGGCCATGCCGGCGGTCAGTTCGGTAAGCGGCTCGATCGACATGGACAGAAGCTACCCCGGGGTGATCGCGCCCCGGTCGGCTGGTAGAAACTGGGCCGACGTCGTCGACAGGGGGAGACCCGGTGTCAGATCTGAACGCTGCCGAACTGGTGAGTGCGCTGGCGCGCATCGTGGGCGACGGCAACGCCAAGTCGTCAGCCGATGCCGGAGAGGACTTCTCCCACGACGAGGCGCTCAACGCATCGTGGGTCGAGCCCGACGCGGTGGTCTTTCCTGAGTCGACCGCGGAGGTCGCCGCGATCCTGGAGTACGCGGATTCGCACCGCGTCCCGGTCACAGCCCGAGGCGCCGGCACCGGCCTGAGCGGAGCGTGCGTCCCGCGGCAGGGCGGCGTCGTCATCAGCTTCGACCGAATGGACCAGGTCCTCGAGATCGACCCCGACAACCACTGTGCCGTCGTACAGCCCGGCGTCACGCTCGATCAGCTCGACGCGCAGCTGGCCCCACTCGGATTGGTGTACCCCGTGTTCCCCGGTGAGTACTCCGCAAGTCTGGGCGGCAACGTCAACACCAACGCAGGGGGCATGCGGGCGGTCAAGTACGGCGTCACCCGGCACCATGTTCTCGGAATCGAGGCTGTGCTTCCCGGCGGTGAGGTGATCCGTTCGGGTGGCAAGGTCGTCAAGACGTCCACGGGCTACGACCTCACACAACTCGTCATCGGTTCGGAAGGAACGCTGGCCGTCGTCACCGAGGCAACCCTCAAGCTGCACCCGCGCCTGCCGCACGCCACCACGGTGCTCGCGCCGTTCGAGACCCTCGAAGGCGTCACGTCGGCGGTGCCGCGGATCATCGACTCCGGCGTCGGTCCTCAGATCCTCGAGTACATCGATCTGCTCACGATGTCGGCGATGACGGCGAGCGGCGATCTCGACCTCGGCATCCCCGAAGACGTGAAGGCCACTGCCCTGGCCTACCTCGTCGTGGTGCTGGAGAACGCACACGAGGACCGCCTGGACGCCGATGTCGAGCGCCTCGGAGTGCTGCTGGGCGATCTCGGGGCGACTGATGTGTACGTGTTGCCGTCGGGCGCAGGCCGCCAGCTCATCGAGGCGCGGGAGAAGGCGTTCTGGCTGGCCAAGGCCAACGGTGCCAACGATGTCGTCGACGTCGTCGTGCCCCGCGCCACCATTCCGGAGTTCATGGAGCGTGTGTCCAAGCTCGCCGCCGATACCGGGTCGTGGATCGCCGGGTGTGGTCATGCCGGTGACGGCAACGTGCACCTCGGCGTGTTCCAGGGCGATCCCGACAAGCGCCATGAGGTCATGCTCGGCCTGTATCGGGCCGGCATGGACTTGGGTGGTGCGATTTCCGGCGAGCACGGCCTCGGCACCGAGAAGCGCGGCTACTTCCTCGAGCTCGAGGATCCAGCAAAGATCGCCTTGATGCGTCGCATCAAGGTCGCGTTCGACCCCAACGGCATCCTCAACCCTGGCGCCGTCTTCTAGGCGCGTCGAACCCTGAGATCCGAACCCTGAGATCCGAACCCTGAGATCCGACCATTACGGGAGCACGACCACATGAACGGCGCACGAGCCCTCATCCAGACTCTCGTCGACTGCGGTGTCGACGTCTGTTTCACCAACCCAGGGACGTCGGAGATGCACTTTGTGGCTGCGCTCGACGAGGTCGAGCCGATGCGCGGCGTCCTCTGCCTCTTCGAGGGCGGCGCCACGGGAGCGGCCGACGGCTACGGCCGGATGGCCGACAAGCCCGCCGGCACCCTGCTGCACCTTGGGCCCGGTCTCGGAAACGGCTTTGCCAACCTGCACAACGCCCGCCGCGCTCACACCCCGATCGTCAACATCGTCGGTGACCACGCGACGTACCACAAGCAGTACGACGCCCCCCTCGAATCCGATATCGACGCGGTGGCGGGCGCGTGCTCGGGGTTCGTGCGACGTTCGACCAAGCCCGACGAGGTCGCCACCGATGCTGCTGCGACGGTCGCGGCAGCGATGTCGTCGCCGAACCGGGTTGCGACGCTCATCCTCCCCGCCGATGTGTGCTGGCTCGAAGCCGACGGTCCGGTGGCGCCGATCGCTCCTGAGGCCTCGACCGCGCCGAGCGTCGAGTTGGTGGAAGAACTCGCCGGCGTATTTCGCGGCGGCTCCAACACCGTGCTGCTCGTCGGCGGCCGGGTGCTGCGCGAGGCCGGCCAGGTCGCCGCAACCCGGATCGCAGCTGCGACCGGGGCTCGAGTGCTGTGTGAGACCTTCCCCGCCAGACAGGAGCGGGGCGCCGGGCTCCCGGTCATCGATCGTCTCGCCTACCTCGCCGAGTTCGCCCAGATGCAGCTCGACGGAGCGACCGATCTCGTCGTCGTCGACACGGCGGCGCCGATCTCGTTCTTCGCCTACCCGGAGAAGGCCTCGGTGCTCAGCCCCGAGGGGTGTGAGGTGCGCGAGGTGGACGCTGCGATTGATCCGGTCGCGTTGCTGACAGCGGTCGCCGACACCCTCGATGCCCCGACCGAGGTGCCGGTCGCCGCTGCGTCCCGTCCCGAGCTCCCAACCGGGCCGCTGACGTCGGAGACCGTGGCCCAGGCGCTGGGTGCGTTGCTTCCCGACGACGCCGTGATCGTCGACGAGGCCAACACGTCGGGGTTGTTCATCCCCGGAGCGACAGCGGGAGCACCCCGTCACGACTGGTTGTGCCTCACCGGCGGGGCGATCGGCATCGGTATCCCGTTGGCCACAGGTGCCGCGGTCGCGTGTCCTGATCGAAAAGTGCTCTGCCTCGAAGCCGACGGGTCGGCGATGTACACCTTGCAGGCCCTGTGGACGCAGGTCCGCGAGAACCTCGATGTGGTCACTGTCATCTTCGCCAACCACAGCTACGCGGTGCTCAACATGGAGCTCAACCGCGTCGGCGCCGCCGAGGTCGGCCCGAAGGCGCTCAAGATGCTGGATCTCACGGGCCCCACGCTCGACTTCGTTGCGCTGGCACAGGGCATGGGGGTCGCGGCGAGCAGGGCGACCACGAGCGAGGAGTTCGTCGATCAGCTCCGAGAGGCGCTGTCGACGAAGGGTCCCAAGCTGATCGAAGCGGTTGTGCCGCCACTCGGCCTGTAGGCCGGCGGAGTGCGAGATTGGGTCGACCTTCTGGCCGACCGGAGGTCGGCACAACCGATCCCCGGTGAGGACGAGTCGGTGGCTGCGGCTCAGGTTCGAGTCCACGGCCATGAGATGGTGCTCGTGTGGTGCCGTTTCGATGTGGCTGCTGGGACGTTGAGCGTGGCAGCCGGACGTCGGTTCGTCGCCGCACTCGACTGGGCTGTGACGCACCGACTCCCCGTCGTCGCGATTGCGAACTCCGGCGGTGCCCGAATGCAGGAGGGGAGCCGCGGATTCCTGCAGATGGTCGAGGCGACGAAGGCGGTGCGCCGACTGCGCGACGCCGGTCTGTGGCTCGCGGTCTACCTCGCTCACCCGACGACGGGCGGGGTGTTCGCGTCGTGGGCCTCGCTGGGCCACGTCACCTATGCCGAGCCGGGGGCGATGATCGGATTCACCGGACCGCGTGTCGCCGCCGCGCTCGGGGAGCCGATCGAACCGGCGTCAACGCAATCCGCAGAAGGGTTGCACGCGAACGGACTCGTCGACGCGGTGGTTGCCGTGGCAGACCTTCGCGACCGCGTCGCGGGTCTGGCTGCCACCTTCGCAGAGCCCGCGCCCGGCCACGACGGGACTACTCCAGCCGAAGCTGTCGACGGGCCTCGGGGATGGGCCGCAGTCGAAGCGTCACGGCAATCGGGTCGCCTCCGGCTGCTCGACGAGGTCGTGTTGCGCAGCGAGTCGGTCGTAGAGCTGGCCGGGGATCGGTGCGGTGGACCCTCGCCGAACGTGTTCATCGGGTGGTGCCGACTGGGTGGCCGGCCGGTCCTGGTGCTGGCTCATCGTTCAGGCTGCCGCCCGGGGGCGGCGGACCTCGCTGCCGGCCGCCGCGCGATGCTGGCGGCCCAGGAGCTGGGCACGCCCGTCGTGTCGATCATTGACACGGCCGGGGCCGCGGTGTCCGGCCAGGAGGAGGCTCGCGGCCTCGCCGGCGAGATCGCCCGTTCGATCGACGCAATGGCGGCCCTCACGGTGCCGTCGGTCGCGGTGGTCGCGGGCGAAGGGACCGGCGGTGCGGCGATGGCGTGGCTGGCAGCCGACAAGGTCATAGCCGCCTCCGATTCTTGGGTCGCGCCGATCGCGCCCGCGGCAGCGTCGCTCATCGTCCACCGCGACACCGAGCACGACAGCGAACTCGCCGACGTGCAGGAGGTCGGAGCGGTCGAGCTGCGCGCTCAGGGAATCGTCGACGCGGTCTTCGAGCAGGCCGATCTGGTGGACGCGTTGGTGGCGACGCTTGACGACC
>JAIBBP010000172.1 GCA_019694615.1 Microthrixaceae bacterium
GGTGCCGGAGCGGGCGGAAAACCACCGGGGGCGGGCGGCGCCGGCGGAGCCGGTGCCGGAGCGGGCGGAAAACCACCGGGGGCGGGCGGCGCCGGCGGGGCCGGTGCCGGAGCGGGCGGAAAGCCACCGGGGGCGGGCGGCACGCCACCCATACCCGGAGGAGGCGGCATCTGTCCGGGAGCGGGCGGCATACCACCCATCCCCGGCGGAGTGCCGAAACCGCCGGCCTTGGCGGCACGCTTGGCCTTGCCACGGCGCACCCCGGTCACGATCGCCAAGATGAGCCCGATCAGGAACAGCAACGCACCCACGCCAACGCCGACGCCGGCCTTGGTCACAATCGATGACAGCGAGATGTTGAGGATCGCCACCTCGGCCCCGGGGGGACCTTCAGCCGTCAGGACGTAGGTTCCGCCTGGCTGGCTGTCGAAGGAGCCAAGGATCTCGACGGCGCTTCCCTCCCCCGTTGTGCTCTCACCGGTGAACGATGTGTTGCCGTCCAGGGTGACTTCGGTACCGTCGGGACCGGTGAGCGTGGCGGACACCGCCTTGGCGTCACCACTGCTCGGGGCGATGCCCACGATGATGCCGGCGGCATCGTCCTCGAACTCGTACTCCTGGCTAGCAGGCAGCGAGAGCTTGTCGGTGTCCTCGACGGCGGTGGCGACCTCGGAGAACGCGAGCACGCAGCCGCCAACGCAGCTCACAATGCTCAGCAACATCATCACGAGACCGATCCAGATGCCGGCTGCTGACGGCTTCACCTTCGGATTGTCAGCCATGGAACCTCCTTGTGGCGCGGCGCGTCGGGGTCCGCCGCGCCGACAACATACAACGAGGTCACCCCGAGACGGCGGATGCGATCAAGTCGTCGAGCGCCCGCCAAGTCCGCCGTACCGAGTCGGCCGTCACATGCTCGCCCGCAGTGTGCGCGATCGTCGGGTCGCCCGGCCCGAAGTTGGCGGCAGGCACGCCCCGCTCGGCGAACCGGGCGACGTCGGTCCATCCGAGTTTGGCGGTGACCCGTAGCGAGCTCTGCTCGATCAGGCGCCGCACCACGGGGTGGTCCACCGCCGGTGCCGCAGCCGGGGCCACGTCGACGACGGTGACGGTGTCGCCCTCGCCGAGGTGGGGATCGACGACCTCTCGGACGTGCGCCTCCGCCTCCGCTGCGCTGCGATCGGGGGCGAAGCGGTGAGCGACGGTCACGGTGACAGCGTCGGGTACCACGTTGCCCGACACGCCGCCCTCGATGCCCACCGCCAGTAGTGCTTCATGGAACCGGCAGCCGAGGATCTCCGGTCGACGCGGCTCATGTCGGGAGAGAGCGTCAAGGAGCGGGGCGGCCCGGTGGATCGCGTTGCGGCCCATCCAGGCCCGAGCGGTGTGCGCCCGAGCACCGACGAGACGAACCTCCACTCGCACCGACCCCTGACAACCGGCCTCCAACTCGCCGTCGGTCGGTTCGCCGAGCAGGGCCACGTCGCCCACCAGCAGATCCGGACGAAGGTCGAACAGCTCGCCGAGGCCGCTGTGCTTCGCCGGCACCTCCTCACGCGCGTAGAAGACGTAGGTGAGGTCGTAGGCAGGGTCGACGTGGCGCCGAGCCGACGTGAGCATGCACGCGAGACCGCCCTTCATGTCGGCCGCGCCGAGGCCGTGCAGCACGTCGCCTTCGAGTCGCGACGGGAAGTTGCCGTTGGCCGCGACGGTGTCGGTGTGGCCGCCGAGGATCAGTCGCACGTCGCGACCGAGGTCGGTGCGCGCAACCACGTTGTCGCCGACTCGGGTGACCTCCAGGTGCGGCAGCGAGCGCAGCTCCTGTTCGATCAGCGACACCAGCTCCTGCTCAGCGAAGCTCTCCGAGGCGACGTCGACCAGCTGACGGGTCAACTCGAACGGATCATTCGCTCCGATTGGGCCCATCTCCGCTCCCGTCACAACCCGGCGGCCTCGAGCCGCCGATCGATGAGGTCGAGCTTCTCGTCGGGTTGAACGGCTGCGATCCGCACATGGCCGACTGCGGCGGGACCGTAGAACTCGCCGGGGCTGGCGACCACGCCGACCTCTCGGGCGAGACGTTCGGTCAGCGCCCAGGCGTCGCCGTCGGGCGCGGCAACCCACAGGTAGAACGCCCCGCCCGGCATCGACGTATGAAGGCCGAGGCGCGCCAGCTGACCGATCAGGCGTTGCAGTCGCTTCCGGTAGCGCGTGGCCTGCTCGTCGACGTGGGCGTCGTCGGACCACGCCGCGACCGCGGCGGCTTGGACTGGGCCCGGCACCATGATGCCAAGATGCTTTCGAACCTCCGAGATGTACCCCACCAGGTCGGCATCACCCGCGTAGAAGCCGGCCCGAACGCCGGCGAGGTTCGACCGTTTCGAAAGCGAGTGAACTGCGACCACACCCGCAGCACCGGCCGTCAGGATCGTGCGCCGTGGCCCGTCCCAGGTGAACTCCACGTAGCACTCGTCGCTGAACACCGGAACGTCGTTCGCACGCCCCCACTCCGCTACAGCGTCGAGGTCGTCGAGGCCACCGGTCGGGTTCCCCGGCGTGTTCACCCACAGGCAGAGCGCCCGCTGGGCGTCGGCGGGGTCGATCGTGGACAGGTCGATTCGCCAGTGGTCATCGACGGCGACGGGCACCGCCCGACAGCCCGCAAGCGTCGCACCCATTGCGTAGGACGGGTACGAGACTGCCGGGTACAACACCGTGTCGAGGTCGGGCCGGCGCAGACGAAGCAGGTGAGGGAGGCCTGCGACGAACTCCTTGGTGCCCACGCACGCCGCGAGTTTGGCGGACCCCAACTCCACTCCCAGACGGCGACGAATCCACTCCGCAGCCGCATCCCGGTAGTCGGCGCCGCCGATCGAGAACGGGTAGTTCCGCTCTCGACCGGAACCCCCGAGTGCCGCCACCGCAGCCGGCGGCGGTGGGTCGCACGGGTCGCCGACCGACAACTCGATCGCACCCCCGTCATGGAGCGCGGCGATCTCGGCGATGGGCGCGAGTCGGTCGTAGGGATAGGGCGGTGGGACGAACGGGGTCGGGCTCATGCAGTGACCTGGAACTCCTCGAATCGCCCGACCTCGGACTCCTCAAGACGTGCGGTCATGCGAAGAGTGCGCTCCCCCGGCGTCGCGGACAGCACCTCACCGGAGCGGTGGACCGCAGCGATCAGGTCTCCACGCTCGTAGGGGATCTCGAGGTCGACCGGCGTCACCAGCGCCCGGAGGCGCGCTCCGATCGTCGCCAGCAGATGCTCGACTCCGTCGCCGGTCACCGCCGAGATAGCGACCGCGCCCTCTGATTGTTCGGTGAATCGCTCGGCCAACCGGGCCGGCTCGTCGGAACGATCCGCCTTGTTGAACACCAACAGCTCCGGGATCGACGTCGCGCCGATGCTCTCCAGAACGTCTCGCACCGCCTCGATCTCCGCTTGCGGGTCGACGGCCGACCCGTCGACGACATGTACCAGCAGGTCGGCGTCGGTCACGACTTCCAGCGTCGACTTGAACGCCTCGACGAGCTGGTGCGGGAGCTTTCGGACGAACCCGACCGTGTCGGTGAGCAGCACTGCTTCGCCGCCGGGCAGCTGCAAGCGACGTGTCGTCGGATCGAGCGTCGCAAAGAGGCGGTCCTCGACGAGTACGCCGGAGTCGGTCAGCCGATTCAGCAGCGTCGACTTTCCCGCGTTGGTGTAACCGACGATGACGACGTTTCGAAGGAGGCCCCGACGGCGCGCCTTACGCTGGGTGTCGCGAACGTGGGCGATGCCGCGAAGCTGCTCTTCCAACTTGTGGATGCGTCGCACGAGCCGGCGGCGATCGACTTCGAGCTGGGTTTCGCCCGGGCCACGGGTGCCGATGCGAGTGCCGGAGCCTCCGCTCGAACCCTGCTGGGACAGGTTGCGCCCTTTGCCCCGAAGTCGGGGGAGCCGGTACTTGAGCTGCGCGAGCTCGACCTGCGCCTTGCCTTCGAGGCTCGACGCGTTCTGGGCGAAGATGTCGAGGATGACCGCGGTGCGGTCGATGGCGGTTCGACCGAGGATCTTCTCGAGGTTGTACTGCTGCGCCGGCGTCAGCTCGTCGTCGAAGACCACCGTGTCGCAGTCGAACGCCTCGGCCAGTTCCCGGATCTCCTGTGCCTTGCCCGAACCCACATACGTCGATGCGTCGGGGCTCTGCCGGCGCTGCACGACTCGACCGACCTCATCCGCGCCGGCAGTGTCGATGAGCCGACTCAATTCGTCGAGGTGCTCGTCGATCAGCTCGTCGTCGTGGGGCGGGAACGACACGCCCACGAGCACGATGCGCTCACGGAACGACCGGTCGATGAACGCGTTGCTGGTGGCGCCGTAGTCACCGAAGGCGCCGCGGTGTGACTCCTCCGACCCAACGGCCCCTTGTGCGTTGTCCGTCGCGAGCCAGTCGTCCTCAGAACCAGGCATCGTCCACCGCGATCTCGGCGATGTGGACCGCCTCGCCCGTCAGCGACATCGGCTCGTCGACATCGACGACCGCGACCCCGCCGGGCATCTGCACCGTGACCCGAGAACCGACCAGCCCCCAGTCGCGGGCGAGCCGGGCGGACACCGTTGCTCCCGAGCCGCATGCCTCGGTCACGCCCGATCCCCGCTCCCAGTGCAGCAGCCGGATGGTGTCGGCACCTGTCACCGCCATGAAGTGGACGTTCGTTCCCCCGGATACCTCGGCTTCGATCGGCGGGCCGGCGACCGCCGGATCGATGTCGTCGAGCGACTCGACGTGCACGACGATGTGTGGATTGCCGACGTTGCCCGACCCGATGTGCATTGCGGGCACCGCGCTCGCCACCGGACCGATCGCCGGACCCTGGCCGACCGTCCCCATCGAGACGGTCAGCTGATCGACGGCCGGATCATCGGTAGCGATCGACGTCAGCCGACGCCGGCCCGACGCCCCGTCGATCACGATGTCGCCGTCTCGTCGGCCCATGGCTCGCAAGGCCGCCTGGCCGAGACACCTGATGCCGTTGCCGGAGATCTCGGCCTCTGAGCCGTCGGCGTTGAAGAGCACCATCCGGAGGTCGGCGTCGGTCTCGCTTGGGGGAAGGCCGAAGATCAGGCCGTCGGCCCCGACGCCGCGGTGGCGCTCGCACAGCGCCTTGGCCGCGACCGCTCCACCGGCCGCAACCGTCGCAGCGGTCAACTGGTCGTTCCGCGACGCGAGGGCAACGAGAAAGTCGTTGCCGAGCCCGTGCGCCTTTGTCAGTCGGAGGGTTTGTGCCGTCATGTCGCTTCCAACCTACCGGCGATACTCCGGGCCAACGAGCGGGTTTCCGAAGCCGCACGCCCTCCACGTTCCGGCGCATCGACCCATTCGATGCGAGGGTCACGGCGGAACCAGCGCTCCTGGCGAACGGCGAACTGCCGGGTTCGACCAATCGTGTCGCAGACAGCCTCGTCCAGAGTCACCGAGCCGTCGAGGTGTGCCAGCAGTTGGCGGTATCCCAGCGCCTGACGAGCGGTCCGCGACAGCCCTGCCGGCTCGTCGAGAAGAGATCGAACCTCGTCGAGGAAACCCATCGCCATCATCGCCGCGACCCGCGCCGCTACCCGGGGGCCCATGTCATCGCGGTCGACGCGCAGCCCGACCATGAGGTGTCCGCTCGACGGGTACTCGTGGAGCCCCGGGCCGAACGACGAGAACAGGCGACCGGAGCCGGTCGTGACCTCGAGCGCACGGACGATTCGACGCCCGTTGGCCGGCTCGATTCGCGCCGCCGCGACCGGGTCCGCCTCAGCGAGGCGTCGATGCAGAACTTCCGGTGGCAAGCCCGCAGCCAGTTCGGCCTCCAACGCAGACCGAATCTCGTCGTAGTCGCCGGGCAAGGAGAGATCATCGACGACGACCCGGTGGTACAGACCGGTACCGCCGACCAGGATCGCCCGCCGTCCCCGAGCCGCAAGGTCGTCGAGGACCGCACGGGCTTCGTCTCGGAACCAGCCCGCGGAGAACTCGACGGACGGCTCGACGAGATCGAGCAGATGGTGCGGAACCCTCGACTGCTCCCCCGGCGTCGCCTTGCCCGTCCCGATGTCCATCCGGCGGTAGACCTGCATCGAGTCGACCGAGACGATCTCCGCGTCGCCCAGAATCTCGGCCACCTCGATCGCCAGCGCCGTCTTGCCCGATGCGGTCGGCCCGACGATCACGATCGACCGCAGCCCGCCCACCGGCAACACCCCCGGACGATCGCCGCGCTCAGGTTCCGGCGCGGTCACAGGAGCTGACTGGGTCACAGGAGCTGGCGCAGGGTGATCCACGTCTCGATCCGCAGCGGGTCCGGATCGGTGACACCCACAGCGTCGAAGAGCGCCGGCACGGCGGCGGGGCCGATAGCAGCGACGAGATCTCGTGCGAGAAACACAAGATCAATGTAAGGATCGCCGACCGCAGGGCGATCGGGGACCTTCCATCCGACGATCTCGCCCTCGGCGAGTCGGAGATCGGCAAGGGCCAGGTCGCCGTGAACCGTCGTCGACACCGGTGCGGGACGATCGGACAGCGTGCCGACGAGTTGTGTCGCGATGGCGAGCAGACGCTCGGGCGAGTGCGGCCGGTACGGCGGGTCGAGATCGTCGACAGTGACCTCGCCCGCCTCGACGCGCCCGGCCGCTCGCGCCAACGCCCACGTCGTGTCGATCACGTCCTCCCCGCCGTCGCCGGGCACATGGACTCGTCGGAGGAACCGGGCGATGGCGGCAACGAGATCGTCCGGCCGCATCAGCGACTCGGGGGAATCGGCCGGCACGCCGTCGGCGGGGCTGAGGAGGAAACCGGCGTCCACTCGGACTCGTCAGCCGGCAGCGACGGGGATGCGTCGCTTGTGCTGAGCGACGTGGGTCACCTCACGAAGCTCTCCGGTGAGGTGACTTAGGCCGGCCCCCGTGACCTCCACCGCCGCGTAGCTCCCGCGACGAATCGGCTCGGCGGAGGCGAAGTGGCACAGCTTGTTCTGGCGGGTCCGGCCGGTGAGCACGTCGGGGTTCTTCTTCGACGGACCCTCCACCATCACCTCCTCGACACGACCGATCCGCGCCTCGTTGCGGCGAACCGAGGATCGTTCGATCACCGCTCGGAGTCGGTTCATGCGCTCGACGGTCACCGAGTGCTCCACGAAGCGGTCAGTGAGCTCGGCAGCCTCGGTGCCGGGCCGGGGCGAGTACACGAAGGTGTACGCCGAGTCGTAGCCGACCTCGGCAGCGACAGCGAGGGTCGACTCGAAGTCGGCCTCGGTCTCTCCGGGAAACCCGATGATGATGTCGGTCGTGACTG
>JAIBBP010000225.1 GCA_019694615.1 Microthrixaceae bacterium
GCCGAGCCTCCACCTCGCTTCGCGTCGGCGCCGTGACCCGACGGGTCTTCCCATCGCGGTCGGTGTAGGTGGCCCGCCAGCGCCCGGCCCGCTCGCGGCCATCAGGACGCAACGATGGTGGCTCGTAGTACACCGAGCCCGAGCCGTTCGGGTTCTTGGCGGCGACCGACATCGAGCCGTCGTCGAGGTAGGTGCGCTTCTGTCGAGGCTTCCGGGGCATGCGTCCTCCCAGCGGACGAATGAGGCATCCCGGAGATCGGCGGGAGCAACCGATGCGACTCGAAGGTACCGCACCGAGGGGGCGCTGGGGGGAGTAACGGGGGGAGTAACGATCCAGAAACGCGCGCGGATGATGGCGGATGTCGGCGGACGCCGCTTCTCGAAACCCCCGAAAAACAAGGGATCCGCAGCCATTGGAGGATGACTGCGGATCTCATCGTGGAGCTGGGGAGAATCGAACTCCCGTCCGCTCGGCGGTCACCTGACCTGCTACGACCATTCCCGTGGTTGTGGCTCTACGGCTGCCACATCGCCGGGTCGATTGGACCGAGGTCCACCGCCAAGTCTTTCCCTGATGCCAGCGTTCTTTCACGCCGTCAGCGGTCTCTCCCTGCCGTCCACCGCTACTTCTGTTGCCGGGCTGTAGCGGTCTGGCCCCGTGTGCCATTGCTGGTCACGATGTCTCTCTTCACCTGACTAGATCAGGCGGCGAGAGCGAAGTCGCTGTTGGCGCTTCTTTTGGTTGCCCCGATTAACGAGTCTGAGCAACTCGGGTCGCATGAACAGGCTTCCGGTCCGAACGTCGAAACCCTTCAGCCCCGTTGTTTGTGCACACAGGCTACCGCGCCTCCGCTCGGGCGGTTGTCGGATTATCAGGAGGCGAGCCGCATTCGACGGGCGCACTCTGTCGCCCGATCCTCTACGAGCGACACCAGGCGTTCGGGGATGGTGGAGTCAAGCGCCACCACCTGCGGGTCGGCCGCAGCGGCGGCCATCTCGCTGGGCGTCTGTTCTGCGACGATTCGCACGAGGTCGACGACGTCATCCCGATCGAGCTTGCACTTCGCTGCGAGTCGTTCCCAGTGCTCGCGGCGCACCCGAGTCAGCCGGTACTCCGTGTCGACGCGCATCGCCAGTCGCTCCTTGGGAAGGTAGGAGTCGTACGGAAGCGCGCTGGCGACGTCGTAGAACGGTGCGAGAGAGACCTCCCGACAGCGAGTAGTTCTTCGCGTGCGCGTCGGTACCCGCGACGACCCAGTTGAACGCGACCGCAGTGATGAACTCGGCGACCGTGCGTCCGGATTCGGTTGCCGTCGCGGAGTTCGCCAGCAGGTCGACGATCGCTGCGATTCCGGGGCCACCGTCGGACTCGTACTTGAACTCGGGACGAATACTCAAGGCCTGGCACATGTCCTCCTGATGGACCCTGCGCCAGACCCCGTCGGCCCCGCGGTGCCGGTCGTATCTCTCGACGACGATCGCCCGTTCCTCGCCGAAGGTCTTGACTGAGGTCGCCGCCACCCGGAGCCCAAGGCCGGCCATCGTCCTGAGGCAGAGGTGCTCATTCAGGTCGTGGTCGACGAGGCCAGGAATCGCAGGTTTGAGAATTCGATTGGTCGGCGTGATGCCGTGCGGAACCCCCCACGCCCCGTCGTCGCAGAGGAGGGCGATCTTGGCTTGCGTACCGGGGACTGACCATCGACCGGTCTCGGGGCGACCCCTCCATGCGGCGTTGTCCTCTCGGACGATCGCTAGCCGGTGCGCGACGTCCTCCTCGTCGATCCACTCGACGTGGCCACTCTCATCTCGCTGGTCCTCGTCGCGGATGAACCGAACGCCCCCTGGGAGATCGTCGGTGTTCGACAGGAGCGCGAACGCGTCACGCGGCGACACCTGCGCTTGCTGCGCCCACCGTGTGAGCACGGCGGGGTTGTCCGGCAGGAGGTTCCAGAGGAACGGCGTGATGTGACTGTCGGAGTGGACACGTGCGCTGAGCGGCATCGAAACCGACAACGGCGTGGCGTCGGGGTCCTCGCGGTACTCGTCGTCGTACTCGAAGCCGTGCCGGTCGCGGCCGAGGGCGAACAGCGTGCCCACGCTGCGACCGTTCAGCGTCACTGTGACCGAACGCATCAGGCACTCGACTCGGGAGAGTGAGCTGCACGCCGAGGTTGGTCCTCGTCAGCGGACCGCGAGCGGTCGAAGCGACGAAGCGCGCCAGCGACAGCGGGGTTGGCGCTGTCCGGTGCAGTGGTCTGGGTCGGAACGGTCTGGGTCGCGTCGAGCACAACTCCGAGCGTCCGCAGTACGCGCAGAACCATGCCGATCTGCGCCCCCGTCTTGCCGTTCTCGACATCGACCAGCCAACGGGTGGAGACCCCGCTCAGGTCTGCAAGTTCCTGTTGGGACAAACGTTCGGCTCGTCGTCGATCCCGGATGTAGGCACCGATTTCACGCGGGGTGGTGAGTCGCATGGTGGCCTCGCTGCTTCTGCATGTTCGTGCAGACATCGTACATCTGTATGTTCGTGCAGATGCACCAGCTCTGCACGTTCGTGCAGATCATCTCGAATCGGCGAGTACTCAGGTGGGGGTCGGGTTCCCTGCGCCGTCGAACCAGTCGAACACCCAGTCCGCCCCGACGCGATCGTTGCGCCAGTCGGTGTGGGAGAGACAACGGTCCGTCACGATGTTGAGTGCCCCGTCGAGCGCAGCGCCGGTGAACGGAACGATCGTGAGATCGCACCAGGAGATCATCGTGACGAAATCGACATCGCCCCACGTCTCGTCATCGGCGTTCAGGTTCGCGAGGAACGGTCCGTCCGGCTTCAGGTCGCACGTCGACAGCGACCAGAACGCCAGCTCGCAGGCGTTCGCCCACAACGTGCCGTGGTTCGCGCCGGCGATCGACGCGAACTTGTCGACCTTGCCGGCGCACGCGCCGAACCGCATGCACGCACGCGCCTCGATCGAACCCATCGAGTGGGCGACGATGTTCACCATCGGAGCGCCCGTGCGGTCGAGAACCCCCTCGACGTACCGTCCGAACGCTTCGATCGTGACCGCGCTCGGCTGACACGTGTCATAGGAGAACACCGAAACCTCATCCGCCCGGTAGCCGCGGGCGAGGGCGTCGTCGATCCAGGTCTTCCACGTGTCGGCGTCCTCGTGGCCGCAGAAGAACTGCCAGCCGTGGATGATCACCACCGGTCGGCGCGCCGACGCCTCGCCCGAGCGCAGTCCCGCAGTCGGTGGCGCCGGTGGGGGAGCGCACGCGCTCGACACCATCAACGCCGTCGCCAGCAGTACCCCGATGTTCGCGATTCGCCCCCGTCGCATCGGCACAGGATGCCGGGTGCAACCGCGTTGCGCCAGTGGTGGTCAGCCCCCGTACTTGAGCGCTCGACCCATCGCGTTTCGTGCGTCGCGATCGGCGTCGCGTTTGGCGATGTCCTGTCGGCGGTCGCCCTTGGTCTTGCCTTTGGCGAGGGCGATCTCGACCTTGGCCTTGCCGTCCTTGAAGTAGATGCGCAGCGGAACGATGTTGAGCCGATCCGAGAGCTGCTTGCGCCGGATCTTCTCCAACTCCCGCCGGTTGAGCAGCAGCTTGCGAACCCTCAGCGGGTCGTGGCCCGAGTACGACTGGCTGAACGAGTACGGCGCGACGTGCAGGTTATGCAGCCACAGCTCCCCGCCGGAAAGCTGGGCGAACGCGTCCACGATCTGCACCTTCGACTCCCGCAGCGCCTTCACCTCGCTGCCGCGCAGCACGATGCCCGCCTCGAACGTGTCGGACAGCACATAGTTGTGCCGTGCCGCGCGGTTCGTGGCGATCACTTTGATCTCGGGGACATGGGGCTGCTCGGCCATAGCTGACCCATGCTAACGATGGCCTCGGCCACCTTCGCTCAGGTTCGCTCGCTGCGCTCGCTTCTTGCGCTGCGGTACCTCGGGGCCGACGGCCTGCAACTCGGTATTCTGCTCGTCGTGCTGCAGCTCTCCGCCGACGCCTACTTCTCGATGGTCGCCCACGCGCTCGACGGTCTTCCCGACGAGGCGTGCGGTCTCATGGTCGGGCACCTCGGAGACGACGCCGCACCGGCGAGCTGCGACACCTTCGAACCGTGCGAGAACGTTGCGGCCTCGTCGCGCATCTACTCGATCGGCCCACGCGACCTCATGCGCATCGAGCGCGCCGCCGACGACGCGGACCTCGACATCGTCGGTGTGATGCACAGCCACACCCACACCGAGCCCTACCCGTCGGTCACCGATGTCGAACAGGCACCCGACCCGGCGTGGCACTACGTGATCGTCTCGCTCCGAGACGAGGCCCCCATGCTCCGTAGCTACCGGATCGTCGACGGCGGCATCACCGAGGAACCCGTCGTCGTTTCGGGCTGAACGACACGTGCGGCGTAGAATGCCGACCTTCGAGGTCGGGAATACGTCCCCACCCGAGAGGGCTTGGAACCTGCGATGACCGTGTACTCCTCAGTGCTCGACATGATCGGCAACACGCCGATGGTCGACGTCACGCGCCTCAGCCCCAATCCAAACGTGCGCATCCTCGCCAAGATGGAGGGCCAGAACCCCGGTGGGTCGGTCAAGGATCGGATCGCCCGCCAGATGATCCTCGAGGCCGAAGCCGACGGCACCCTCACCCCGGGGGCGACCCTCCTGGAGCCGTCGTCGGGCAACACCGGTATCGCGTTGGCGATGATCTGCCAGGAACGCGGCTACCACCTCAAGATCCTCATGCCCGAATCGGTGTCGATCGAGCGGCGGCAGATGCTCGAGGTGTTCGGAGCCGAGATCACGCTGACACCGGGCGGTGAGGGCTCCAACGGTGCGGTGCGCCGCGCCATCGACATGGCGGCGCAGAATCCCGAGTGGGTGTTCCTCTACCAGTACGGCAACGAGGCGAACCCGCGTGCGCACTACGAGACGACCGGCCCCGAGATCTGGGCCGACGCCCCCGACATCTCCCATTTCGTCGCCGGCCTCGGAACGTCCGGCACGCTCCTCGGTGTGGGGACCTACCTGAAGGAGCAGAACCCCGAGGTCAAGATCCTCGCGGTCGAGCCGCCGTCGGGCGAGCTCGTCGAGGGTCTTCGCTCCCTGGAGGATGGCTACATCCCGCCGGTGTTCGACAAGTGGGGCGGCTACGACCTGCTCGACGGCAAGTCGATCGTTCGCCCCCGGGAGTCGCTCGAGTACACCCGAAAGTTGGCGGGCATCGGTATGTTCGCCGGCATCTCGTCGGGCGCGGCGCTCGCCGGCGCGTGCAAGGTTGCAGCGCGGATCGAGTCGGGGACGATCGTTTTCGTCGTGTGTGACTACGGCTGGAAGTACCTGTCGACCGGCGCATGGACAGCCGACCTCGACGAAGCCGCCGCCAACGCAGAGAAGATCATCTACTTCTGACGCTCCAGAGTTGTATTGAGTGTTTTCACACAATGTGAATGCACTTCGATGATCCTGTACGCTCTGCGGCGTGTCGGAACAGGAGCTGGTTGCGGCTCGGGCGGCCGGGGAGGACGTGCTTGGCCGGCGCGGGTTCTTCGCGAACGTCGACCGCGCCCGCGCGTTCGGCGCCAACTCGTTGTCGGGCATGCTCGACATCGTCGCCGGCATCGTCATCGTCGGCGCGTGGGCAACCGTGGGCGTGCTCCTCATCGCTCGTCCGATCGGCCAGGACGACGGGAGCAACACACTCATCGCAGCCCTCGTTGCATGCGCTGGCGTCACGTGCGGACTGATCCTCATGGCCATGTCCCGCCTCGTCACGTACGCGAAAGCGTGCGCGGTGCTCCTCGCCCAGATGAGCTTCGAACCTGGCGCACATCACGATTGACAGGCATATCGTCGGGCCATGACTGCTCTCCCGCCGATTCCCGCCGCCCTTCATGTCGACGACGAAGACTGCCCGTGGGTCGACTCCTTCATGGGGTTCGATCTCAAGGTCGTGCAGGTCCGGATCTCCGAAGGGCTGTGGGTCGTCCGGAACCGATTCCAGCCGGGCGTCAGAATCCAGCGACACAAACACACTGGTCCGGTCTTCGCGTTCACGTTGTCGGGCTCGTGGAAGTACGAGGAGTACGACGACGTCAACCGCGCCGGCTCGTTCCTCTACGAACCGGCCGGGTCGACGCACACCCTGATCGTTCCCGACACCAACACCGAGGTCACCGACGTCTGGTTCGCCGTGTGGGGTGCCAACCTCAATCTTGATGCCGACGGCAACGTCGAGAGCGTCTACGACGCGCAGTTCATCCTCGACGGCTATCTCGGCCTCTGCGAAGCGGCCGGGCTGCCCACTCCCAAGGTGCTGGTCGCGGAGTAGGCCGCAGCGGCGTTCAGCGGCAGGATCCGGAGAGGCGGGGAACCGGCCGGTAGCGTTCAGCGCGATGACCGACGGTCCGATTGCCCTGTTCGACTCCGGGTTCGGTGGCCTCACCGTGGCGCGAGCGGTCATCGACCTGCTTCCGCACGAGGAGATCGTGTACCTCGGCGACACGGGCCGCTACCCGTACGGTCCTCGGCGACTCGATGAGGTCCGCGAGTTCGCACTACAGATCGCCGACGAACTGCTTCGAGTGCACGGCGCGAAGGTGCTGGTCGTCGCGTGCAACACGGCGGCTGCGGCGGCGCTCACCGACCTCCAGGAGCGATACGACATCCCCGTCGTCGGGGTAATCGAACCCGGGGTCCGGTCGATGGCTGCGGCGACTCGCAACGGCCGGGTCGGGGTCATCGGAACCGTCGGCACGATCGAGTCGGGCGCGTACCAACGTGCAGTCGCGGATGCCGCGCCCGACGTCGAACTGTGCGCGCTCAGCTGTCCGGGGTTCGTCGAGTTCGTCGAACGCGGCGAGTTCGACAGCCACCAGGTGCACGTGCTCGCCGAGCGGCTGTTAGCCCCGGCACTCGACGCGGGCATCGACACACTGCTGCTCGGGTGCACGCACTACCCGTACCTGGCACGCACGATCGGCGATGTGATGGGGCGCGACGTCGTGCTCGTGTCGAGCGCGGACGAGACGGCGTTCGAGGTTCGCCGCATCCTCGAAGCTGACGGGCTGGCGCGGCCGGCCGGTCTTCCTGACCCCGAGCCGACGTTCCTCACCACCGGCGACGTCGACTGGTTTCAGCTGCTCGGCAGCCAGCTGCTCGGCCCGGAACTCGAGCGCGCCGAGCAGGTGAAGCTGTCGTGAGCGCCGCAGAACCGGTGAGGCGGCGGCAGCTAGCGGGGCCTCAGTTGACCTGGCGCTTGACGCCTTCCCAGTAGGGCGCGCGCAGTCGGAACTTCTGGAGCTTGCCAGTGGCAGTGCGGCTCAACTCGCCCCGCACCTCGATCGACGTCGGGCACTTGTAGCCGGCGAGCGACTGGCGGCACCACGAGATGAGCTCCGCCTGAAGGTCCTCGGGAGACTTCGCCGCCAGGTCGCTGCCCGGCACCAGGACGACCAGCGCTTTGACCGTCTCGCCCCACTTGTCCGAAGGCACCCCGATGACGGCGACCTCGGCGACGTCGCTGTGGTTGAACAGTGCGTCCTCGACCTCGATCGAGCTGACGTTCTCGCCGCCGCTGATGATGACGTCCTTCTTGCGGTCACTGATCGTGAGATAGCCCTCGTCGTCGATCGAGCCGCCATCGCCGGTATGGAAGTAGCCGTCGATGATCGCCTCGTCGGTGGCCTCTGGATTGTTCCAGTAGCTGTTGAGGATGTGGTTGGAACGTGCGATGACCTCGCCCTGGTCGTCGACGCGAAGGTCGACGCCGAGCGCGGGAGCACCGGCCCGACTGAGCTTCTCGGCGCGTTCGCGCGGCGTCAGGTGGTCCCACTCCGCCCGCCCGCGGCTCATCGTGAGCAGCGGCGACGATTCGGTGAGCCCGTAGATCTGGATGAACTCCCATCCAAGATCCGTCTCGACCCGCTCGATCGTTCGGGTGGGCGGGGGAGCGCCGGCCATGATCATGCGAACCCGATCCCGTCCCGGAACGGGGTCGAAGCCGGAAGCGGCGTCGAGCACGGTCGCTCCGACTGCGGGCGCAGCGCACAGGTAGGTCACGCCGTGCGCATCGATGCGGCGGAGGATCTCCGGCCCGTCGACCTTGCGGAGCACCACGTGCGTGCCGCCCATGCCGGTCACGCTGAACACCTGCCCCCAGCCGTTGCAGTGGAACATCGGGAGCGTGTGCAGGTACACGTCGCGGTCGTTGACGCTCGCCTGCCAACCGAACACGGCGGCGTTCATCCAGAGCTGGCGATGGGTGCAGTCGACGCCTTTCGGGCGCGCCGTCGTACCCGACGTGTAGTTGAGCGTGGCCGTAGCGTCCTCGTCGGGTTCCCACGGTTGCGGAGTCGCACCGAACCGGAACAGCACGGCATCGGACTCGCTGCCGACCACGAAGGAATGGGTGCACTCGATGCCGGCCATCGCTTCGGCCAGCTCCGGGTCGACGAGAAACACCGACGCACCGCTCTGCTCGACGATGTAGCGGACCTCCTCGGGGTGAAGGCGGAAGTTGATCGGTACCAGGACACGACCCCAGCCACAGACCCCGAAGAACGCGACGAGCAACCGAGCCGAGTTGTGCGACAGCACTGCGACCCGTTCGCCGACGCCGACACCGAGGGCGTCGAGCCCGGCGGCGAGCGCTGCGGCGTGCTCGCCGAACTCCCGGTACGTGAGCGAGCCGCCGCCGAGTGGCGCTGCGGGCTGGTCGGGCTCGTCGATCACCGCGACGCGTTCGGGATACACGGCAACGGCGCGGTCGAGGTAGTCGCGGACGTTCAGCTGAACTTTCATGATCACAAACTCCTGCGGGGTGACAGAGAAGGCCGCGGTCCGGAGTCTTGCCCATCGGCAACGGCGATGACGGGTAACGTCACCGGCCATGAGACCCGACGGCCGCTCCAACGACGAACTCCGCCCGATCACGTTCGAGCGTGACTTCACCACCACGTCACATGGCTCGGTGCTCGTGAACTTCGGCGACACCAAGGTGCTGTGCACGGCCACGGTCGAGCTCGACGTTCCGCGTTGGATGCGCAACACCGGCAAGGGTTGGGTGACAGCCGAGTACTCGATGCTGCCCGGGTCCTCGCCCGAGCGCATCAACCGCGAACGTCGAGGCCCAAAGGGTCGAACCCACGAGATCGAGCGGTTGATCGGCCGCTCGCTCCGAGCCGTCGTCGACATGAAGGCTCTGGGAGAGCGCCAGATCCACCTCGACTGCGACGTGCTCCAAGCCGACGGCGGCACAAGGACAGCGTCGATCTCGGGCGCGTGGGTCGCGCTCCACGACGCGTGCACCCGCATGGTGCAGGCCGGACTCGTATCGGCCAACCCGGTGCTCGACCACTGCGCCGCCATCTCGGTGGGGATTGTGGGCGGTGAGCCCCGGCTCGACCTTCCCTACGTCGAGGACGCCGGTGCCGAGACCGACATGAACGTTGTGATGACCGGCTCGGGCGGCATCGTGGAGGTGCAGGGAACGGCCGAGGGTGTCCCGTTCACCCGGGCTGAGTTGGACAGCCTCATCGACCTGGCGGCCGGTGGCATCGGCGAGATTGTTGCCCTCCAACGCGAGATGGTCGCAGAGGCCCCGACACCGCGCTCGTTCGACCCCCGCTGAACGATGACGCGTTCGATCGTCGCAGCGACCGCGAACCCCAAGAAGCTCGCGGAGATCGAGGCGATCTTCGGGCGCGTCGCCGGTGGGGTCGAGCTGGCGCCGCGCCCGGCGGGCCTCGCGGACGTCGTCGAGGACGGCGACACGTTGCGCGCCAACGCGGCGCTGAAAGCCGAAGCGGTTGCGTCCGCTGCCGGGCTCCCGGCCATCGCCGATGACACGGGGCTCGAGGTCGACGCGCTCGACGGAGCACCCGGAGTTCGGTCCGCCCGGTTCGCCGGCGATCACGCGACCGATGCCGACAATGTCGACCTGCTGCTGGCACGGCTCGACGGCCGCACCGATCGCCGCGCCCGGTTCCGTACGGTGATCTGCCTCGCGGCACCCGGTCGCGAACCGGTGTTCGCGGATGGGGTGTGCGAAGGCTCGATCCTCCTCGCGCCGCGTGGTGACGGAGGATTCGGCTACGACCCGGTGTTCGTTCCCGACGACGGTGATGGCCGCTCGTTCGCCGAGATGACGGCCGAGGAGAAGCACGCCATCAGTCACCGTGGTCGTGCGATGTCGGCGGCCGCCGAGATGCTCGACGACTTCCTGGCGCACGGAGACGTCGATGGCTGAGCTGCGCCTGGACCCCCTGTCCGGTGAGTGGGTCAGCATCGTGGGCAACCGACAGGCCAGGCCGAACCTCCCGACGTCGGGATGCCCGTTCTGTATTGGCGGCCTCGAAGCCCCCGAGGCGTACGACACGAAGGCATTCGTCAATCGCTGGCCCGCGTACGCCCCGGGCCCAGCGCTCGATCTGCCCGCAGCAGAGATCGCCGGGTCCGCTCCTGCCGTCGGTGCTGCGGAGGTGGTGCTCTACTCGCCGATCCACGACGGGTCGCTCGGGTCGCTAGGCGCCAACCAGATCCGCAAGGTTATTGACCTCTGGGCATCACGCACCGAGGAGCTGCTGTCGCGCCCCGAGATCGAGTACGTGCTGGTGTTCGAGAGTCGCGGTGCTGAGGTGGGAGCGACGATCCACCACCCCCATGGCCAGATCTACGCGTTCCCGTTTGTGCCGCCTTCGCCGCGGCGCGAGATCGAGCGCTCCGTCGAGCGGGGATGCGTCGTATGCGCAGCGCTCGAGTCCGAGCGGGCCGACGGATCGAGGGTCGTGTTCGACGACGGTGACTGGGTCGCCTACGTGCCGTTCGCTTCGGCCTACCCCTACGGAGTCGACCTGGTGCCGACCGCCCACGTCGGCGGGTTGGCCGACCTCGACGACGCGGGCCGAGACTCGTTGGCGGCGGCGCTGTTCGACGTGCTCGGCCGCTACGACGGTCTGTGGGCCGGCGATCCATCCCGTAGCGAGATCTTCCCGTACCTCATGTGGTTCCATCAGGCCCCCTCGGGCGACGACGGGGCCGCTCACCTGCACCTACACCTCGCCCCACCGCAGCGGGCGCCCGGAGTTGCCCGGTTCATCGCCGCGGGCGAGGCCGGCGCCGGCACCCTGTCGAACCCGGTCGTCCCCGAGGACGCGGCGGCGACCCTGCGCGACGTCTGACCCTCGCCCGTCCCGGCTGGGCAACTTTGGGGGATTCGCGCGAACCGCTCGCGCGAATCCCCCAAAGTTGCCGATGGGGCGCGTTGACGATCTCAGGCCGGTTGGCAGCTGGGGCAGAACTGGATCGGGCGTCCGCCGATTTCGAGCGTGCCCAGCTCGCTCCCACATCGACGGCAGTTGGTCCGGTGGTAGACATACAGCCGGTCGTCGCCGTCGATGCGTGCCAGCGGCCGACCGATCTCGGCGGGGCTGGTCGTCACGATACGGTTGAGGCGGACCCCACGGCGCAGCAGGCGCTTGGCCTCCGACCAGATGCCGTCGATCTCGTCCGCGCTGAGCGACGACGACGGTCGCTCCGGGTGGATGCCCCGAAGGAACAGGATTTCGGCGCGGTAGACGTTGCCGATCCCGGCGACGACCTGCTGGTCGAGAAGCGTCGCTCCGATCGGTTTCGCGGTCCGGGCGAGGAGACGATGAAGCGAGGTGGGGCGCGTTCGGGGACGGAGCGGGTCGGCGCCGAGACCGGCGACGATGGCGCTGGCCTCGTCGGGGGTCACCAGCTCGCATCGCGCCGGACCGGTGAGATGCCACGCGATCCTGTCGTTCTCGAGGCGAAGCCTCACCGTGTCACCCCCCGGCACGTCAGGCGGGTTCGGGCGGAACTTCCCGATGAGTCCGAGGTGAACGTGCAGGAGCGCCCCGCCGAAGTGGCAGAACAGGTACTTGCCGAACGCCTCGGCGGAGATGAGCCGATCGCCGTCGAGCAGCGAGGCACCATCCGCGAAGCGGCCCTGAGGCGACGTGGCCTGAACGGTCGCGGCACCGGGCGCCGAGCCGAGCGTCGCCACGAGGTCCTGGGCGAGTCGATGGATCGTATGGCCCTCGGGCATGGCCGCCAGTATTACGGTGTCGCCCCACCGGGATCCCATCCGGCGGTGTGCGCCGAACCCCCGTCTCCCGGTCCGAGAGGTCTGCCGTGAGTTCGTTGCCGCCAGAGGATCCGCCCTCGAACCCGGGTTTCGGTCCGTCGTCGTACCCATCACCGGGCTCGCCGCCGTCGTATGGGCAGCCGACGTCCCAGCCTCCGATCTATCAGCCGCCGGTGTTCCCGCCGACGACTGACCAGCAGCCGACGTGGGGCGGATCGTGGGGACCGCCCCCGCCCGTGCCTGCCGCCACGCCGAGCGGCTACCAGCCATACCGTCCCGGTGGGTTGCAGCGGTTCGACTATGGCGGCTTCGGCGGCAGGCTCGGCGCGTTGTTCATCGACGGGATGGCCACTGGAGTTCCGCCGGCCGTCGTTTACTTCGTCGGCGTGATTGCGGCACCCGAAGTCGAAGTCGCGTGCTCCAGCACGTCGGACTACGTCGTGACGGGCGCCGGCGGGGCATGTGTCGGCCCCAACCCGGTGGTTGTGCTCAGCGCCATGCTGATCGCGTTCGTGCTGCAACTTCTCCTGGCGTTCTTCGTGGTCATCCGTCCGATCGGAACGAGCGGCCAGTCGATCGGTCTCAAGGCGGTCGGGTTGAGAGTGGTGGATGCGTCGAGCGGTCAGCCGATCGGCGTCGCACGCTCACTCGGCCGGCATCTGTTCGCGAGCTTCCTGTCCGGCTGTGTCTGTTACCTTGGCTATCTCTGGATGCTGTTTAACGACAGCAAGCAGACATGGCACGACATGGTGACCTCGTCGGTGGTCATCCGGGCGTGACCCTCACAGCGATCGCGGGGGTCGGCGAGACGCCGTTTTATCGTGGCGCGACTCGCCTGCCAGTCGAGCTGATGCTCGACGCGGCGCTCGCAGCGCTCGACGACGCCGGCCTGCAACGGACCGACATCGACGGCATCTGCCCTCCTCCCGGCTACACCAGCGCCGAGGAGCTCGCTGTGAACCTCGGCGTTCGCGACCTCGCCTTCTCGGCCACCTCGTCGCTCGGTGGGGCCTCGAGCCTCGCAGCGATCCGCAACGCGTCGTTGGCCGTCGCCGGGGGCGCCGCGTCGTGCGTCCTGGTGGTGGTCGGGTGGAATGGCTACTCCTGGCTACGGCCCCGCGAGGGGGTGCCGGTTCCCCGGCACGGGCTGACGCTGACTTCCGCGCAGGAGGTCGTCACCGACGTGATGGTGCCCCAAGGGGCGATCGGCCCGCCGCAGTTCTACGCGCCGATCGCCAACCGCTATCGCCACGAACGCGGCATCGACGAGCACGACGCCGCGGCCTTCGCCATGGCGATGCGCCGTCACGCTGCTCGCAACGACCTGGCGGTGATGGGGGATCGGCCGCTGACCTTGGAGGAGTACCTCGCGTCGCCGATGGTGTCCGATCCGTTCCGTGTTCTCGACTGCTGCCTCGAGACCGACAGCGCGGCGGCGGTGCTCGTCACCTCCGTCGAGCGGGCGCATGACCTCCGCAACGGGGGTGTCACGATCCTCGGCGCCGGCGAGGGCCGACCCGATCCACCCGACGATGTGGCCGGACGTGCCGATCTGCTGAACATCGGTTTGTGCGCCGCTGCCCGTCGGGCGTTTGCCGGGTCGGGGGTCGGCCCCGACGATCTCGACACGGTCGGCGTGTACGACTGCTTCACCTACCTCGCGCTGCTCCAGCTCGAAGCACTCGGAGTCTGTGATCGGGGCGGTGCCGGGGACCTGGCGCGATCGGGCGCGTTGGACCTCGGGGGGAGCCTGCCGACGAACACCCACGGTGGCCTGCTGTCGCAGGGCCATACCTGGGGGATGAACCACGTGGTGGAGATAGTGCGCCAGCTCCGTGGCACCGCCGGCGCGAGCCAGGTAGTCGGTGCCGAGGTCGGTGCCGTTACCGGCTGGGGCGACTTCGGCGACGGAACGTTGCTCGTGCTGGGTGTCGAACGATGAGCGCGTGGCCGGAGGTCGACCCGGGCGCAGCGGGATTGCACGCCGCGTGGTACACAGCGAACGTCGCTGCCCACTGCATCACCTCGCAGCGGTGCGAGTGCGGGACCTTGCGTGCTCCGGCTCGCTACCGCTGTGCTGTTTGCGGGTCCGACGAGTGGGAGTTCGTCCCGCTTACTCCGACGGGCGTGGTGCGGAGTTGGACGATCACGCGCCGCCCGTTGCATTTCGCGTTCGCCGAGGTTCTGCCCTACGCGCTGCTCGTCGTTGAGGTCGCCGAAGGATTGCGGTTCCTCCTGCACTACCGAGGCGATGCCGAATCGGTGTCGATCGGCGATCGGGTGACGATCGACGTCGACCGGTTCGGGCTGCCCTTCGCGAAATGCGCAGACTGACGTGGGAAGGGGCTGGTCGGCAACGACAGAGCGACGCCTGGTGTGGATGGTGTCGGTACCGTCTGCCAGTTGGGGTTGGTAGCGGTTTGGCGGCGTGGAGATCGAGCGGCGGCCTGGTGCCGGCTCGCCCTCAGCACCACTGCGGCTCGTCATCTACCGCCGTGTCCGCCTGTCGACGTTCGGTCGTGTCCGCTCCGCAGGGTTCGCGCTGCTGGCCTCCTTCGACGATCCCATCCCCAACCCCGGCCGGCGGGCCGAAGGGTAGGCTGGGTAGAAGGATGCAGACGTGCCGAACCAGCACGACGTCGCCGTCGACTTCATGGCCATGACCAACGACGATCGACTCTGGGTGCGGGCTACCGATGTCCGCTCCGCGTTCGCGGTCGAAGTCGGGTGCCAGGTCGTGGTCGGAGACGACGATGCCGATCCCCGGGTTGCTCGGGTCGTCTCGTTCGACGACGAGGGTAACGTCGAGTTGCAGGTCCTTTCGGGCAGTGTCGAGTCCCATGCGGAGTTGCTGACACAAGCCTGAGAGTCTGCTGGCGTCCGGGTCAGCACGATGTCAGCATCGCTGCCACCGACGTTCGCGTTCGCCCGGCGCCTGATCCGGTAGCGCGTGCGACCCAACCACCTCAGCTCGAACCGCCGCGGACGATCAGCACCGGGCACGGCGCGTGGTGTGCCGTGTACTCCATGACCGAGCCCGAGAGGATCCGGCGGAACCAGCCCTTCTCGCTTGCTCCCACCACCAGCACGTCGACTCCTCGTTCGGCCGCGAGGCGGCAGATCTCGGGACCGGGGCTACCGCCCTCGACGATCGTGGTGACAGCCGGTTCTCCGAGGCTCGCCAACGTCGCTTCGAGGTCGGTCTGCGCCTGGACCTCATCCGCGTGGTGGCGTTCCTCCGCCTCCTCCTCGGTCATCAGCGGACCCTCGAAACCCCCGGCGGTTTCGTTGGGGTCCTCCTCGGCGGGAATGACGCGAACGATCTCGAACTCGAGGTCGGGATGCAGGACGGCGACCGCCCCGTGTGCCGCCTCGATGGCGTGTGCGGTTCCGTCGGTGGCGATGAGCGCCTTCATGGGGCCTCCTGTGGCGTGGTCCTGTCCAGTACTCCAGCACATCTGCGCCCAACACGCTGGCCCGGCCGCCGGCGACCTCGATGTCGGCCCCCGCCGCTAACCTGCACCCCATGTCCCCAGATCTCTCGATCCCCCCGATGATGGCCAACGGCGGCTTTGATCCCGCCGGCGACGTGCAGAACAAGCTGCTGAAGAACCGCATCGTGATCCTCGGTTCCGAGGTGAACGACCAGATCGCCAACCTCATCTCCGCTCAGCTGCTCTACCTCGACGGTGAGGACGACTCGGCTGACATCTGGCTGTACATCAACTCGCCCGGCGGGTCGGTCACCGCCGGGCTCGCCATCTACGACACGATGAATTTCATCAAGCCGAACGTCGCCACTGTGTGCATGGGGTTGGCCGCATCGATGGGCCAGTTCCTGCTCTGCGCCGGCGAGAAGGGCAAGCGCTTCGCTCTCCCGAGCGCCCGCATCATGATGCACCAGCCCTCGGGCGGCTTCCAGGGCCAGGCTGCCGACATCAAGATCCAGGCCGAGCAGATGGTGTACATCAAGCAGATGCTGTCGGAACGCATCGCTCATCACACCGGCCAGACGGTGGAGCAGATCATCGCCGACTCCGATCGTGACCGCTGGTTCACCGCCGAGCAGGCGAAGGAATACGGCATCATCGACAACGTCATCATTCGCCGCGGCGAGGTCCAGTAGCCAGCCCGAGCACTGCCAATCCGGAACTGCACGCGAATCGGCCCGCTCCCACAGGAGCGGGCCGAGCCGCGTTCTGGACGTCGGGGGGACGAACGTCGGGCTGGTGTCAGCCCCGGAAAACCTGGACGACGAAGGTCAGCCCGCCGTTGCTGGCGACCCCGACTCCCATCGAAGTGAACTGGCCGTTCAGGATCGCGTCACGGTGGCGGGGCGAGTTCATGAAGCCTACGTGGGTCTCGTCGACGGTCCGGGCGAATCCGACGTTCTCACCGAGCGCGTTCCAGGTACCGAAGATGCCGTCGGTCAACCGGCTGTGCTGCAACGTGCGGGTGGCGGCGAGGCGCTCGGCCCACGCCTGCGCCTTGATGGCAGCGTTCTCGTCCCAACCCAGCTCGGGCAGACCACGGCGAGCCCGCTCGGTGTTGACGAGCGTCAGTGAACGCCCGGCCTGCTCCCGCGACAGGCACCCGGTGGAGCTGATCAGCCCCAGGATGCACAGCAGCGCAAGCGTAACGACACGGAAACTCGAACGGCGACGGATCGCGGCAGTCATGGTGCTCCTCCAGCAGAACCCCGTATGTAGGTCGAGAACCTAGCACGGCCTTCGGCCTTGATGTTGCATTCTGATGACGAAATCATTACGGGTTGAGCTTCAACCCGCAACTCCTGTCGGCATAGTCGGCAACATCTTGAGCCGGTTGCTGGATCTGTTCGAGTTGCTGGCGCAGCTCGAGAAGGTCGACGGGGACCTCCTCGCCGTCGGCCCCGACCGCCTTTGTGACGGCCCGTACTGCACCACTCACGGCGTCCACGATGGCTCGAACGTCGTCGTGGATCTCCGCTGGAGCGATGTCCTGGAGCTCCCGCAACGCTGCGAGCTGCTCGGTGATCCGGCGCTGATCGCGTCGTTCTATCGCCGTCACGAGATCGTCAAGTTGGTAGTCCTCGCGAAGCCGCCCGCAGAACTGGTCCTCGGGACTGGTGCACGCGGCGACGACCGACACTCCCAGAACGACGGCGGTAGCGGACGCCCTGAGAGCCGACAGGCGTCGCATCGTCGGGCTCACGAAGCGGTGGCCGCCGCACGTCCGATGTCACGGATCGTTGCAGTCGCGTGACTGAGCCCTTCGGGGTCTCGGAACAGGGCGCTCCCGGCGACGAGCACATTGGCACCGGCGGCGGCCGCACCTGCGGCGGTGGCGGGGGAGATGCCACCGTCGACCTCGATGTCGACGTCGTATCCACCCTCGACGACCCAGCGTCGAATTTTCGCGATCTTCGGTTCCATCGTCGGGATATAGGCCTGGCCACCGAAACCGGGATTGACCGTCATGACGAGAATGAGGTCGACGAGGTCCAGAACGTGACGGACCGATGACGCTGGTGTTGCGGGGTTGAGGGCAACGGCGGGCGACGCTCCCATCTCGCGGATGGCGCCCAACGTCCGGTGCAGGTGGAGGCACGCCTCGGCGTGCACGATGACGATCTGGCACCCGGCTTCGACGTAGCGGCCCATCAGCTTGTCGGGTTCGACGACCATCAGATGCGCCTCGAACGGCACCGAAACGAGGTCCCGGGTCGACGCGATCACGTCGGGGCCGAAGGTCAGGTTCGGTACGAACACTCCGTCCATCACGTCCCATTGGATGCGATCGACCCCCGCCTTTTCGAGCGCCTGGCACTCCTCGCCGAGTCGCGCGAAGTCGGCGGGCAACACGGACGGTGCGATCTGGATCGACCGGTCGGTACCGGGCAGGTCGTGTGACATGCCCCCAAGCTAGAGGGTGCAGGGAGCGGAGGCCGCTTCGGTCGTCCGGGCCGTACCCTGCCCAACGTGAATTCGATTGAAGTCGTTGTGGACGCCGCCGAGGCCGAGGAGGCCGGCGGACTGATGTGGGCATCTGGCGTTGCGGGAATCGAGGAGCGCGACGAGAGCGACGGCAGAGTGCGCCTCATCGCCGGAGTTCCGGAGGAAGCGACCTCTGCGGTCGTCGAAGCGCTGGATCGCTGGACCGTCGAG
The DNA here is from genome assembly GCA_019694615.1 of Microthrixaceae bacterium. Classification (GTDB taxonomy): domain Bacteria; phylum Actinomycetota; class Acidimicrobiia; order Acidimicrobiales; family Microtrichaceae; genus SSF14. Next base: position 18,270 of record JAIBBP010000225.1, read on the forward strand.
GTGGAGCCGATGGACCCGGATCGGTGGGCAGACAGTTGGCGCCCCTACGCCAAGGCGGCGCGGATCAGTGGCGGCATCGTCGTGCAGCCGCCGTGGATCGAACCGATCGCCCGGCCCGGTGAACTCGAAGTCGTCCTCGACCCAGGGCGAGCCTGGGGCCACGGCGCTCACCCATCGACGCTGCTCGCGGCGGAGGACCTCGTGGCCGCCGGAGACCTCGCCGGTCGTTCGGTGCTCGATGTCGGCTGCGGGAGCGGACTGCTCTCGGTGCTTGCAGCGCTGCGAGGGGCGGATGCGGTCGTCGCGATCGACATCGAGGCCGCCGCCGTCGAGGCGACGTTGGCCAACGCACTGGTCAACGATGTCGCCGACTCGATCGACGTGTCGACGACGCCGGTTCAGGTTCTCGACGTCCGGTTCGACGTCGTCGTTGCCAACATCGGCCTCGGGGTGCTCGTCGACCTCGCCGCTCCGCTGGCCGACCGCCTCGGTCCCGACGGCCGACTGATCCTTAGCGGGCTCCTCGTCGAGCAGGTCGACGCCGCTCGCTGCGCCTACCCGGACCTTCGCGAGATGTCGCGGCGCGAGCTCGACGGTTGGGGCTCGCTGGTTCTGGCTGCGCCGTAGGAAGGCACCGGGCCTCGATCTCGTCACACCGGCGGGTTGTCGGTGAGCGTGCCGGCTGCCTCATCCGCGGCCTCGACATCGGCACGGCGCACCCCCAACACGAACAGGATCGCGTCGAGATACGGCACACTCAGCGACGTGTCGGCGGCGTCACGAACCAGCGGCTTGGCGTTGTATGCGATGCCGAGCCCAGCGGCCGCCAACATGTCGAGGTCGTTTGCTCCGTCCCCGACAGCGACCGTCTGTTCTGCGGTGACACCTTCGAGGTGTGCGACCTTGCGAAGGAGCTCGGCTTTGCGGGCCTTGTCCACCACGGGGCCGGTGACCCGTCCGGTGAGGCGCCCGTCGGGGCCGAACTCGAGTTCGTTGGCATGGGCGTGGTCGAGATCCAGCTCGATGCGGAGGTGGTCGGTGAAGTAGGTGAACCCCCCCGACACGATGGCGATCTTGAAGCCGAGGCGTCGCAGGGTGCGGACGAACGTGCGGGCGCCCGGTGACAGGCGCATTCGGTCCCGCGCCCGTGCCAGATCGTCGGGGCCGAGCCCTTCGAGGAGCGCGACCCGGGCCCGGAGCGACTCCTCGAAGTCCAGCTCTCCGGCCATGGCGCGGGTGGTGATGTCGCGCACTTCGTCGCCACAGCCCGCCTCGTCGGCGAGCAGCTCGACGACTTCGTCCTGGATGAGGGTGGAGTCGACGTCGAGAACCACCAGCCGCTGTGCCCGGCGGCCGAGACCGTCCGCCTGGAGGGCGATGTCGAGGCGGTGGATGCGGGCGAGCTCGATCAGCTCGGGGCGAAGGATGTCGACGTCGGCACGTTGCACCGAGAGCTCATACGCCATCACCGGGTATCGGGCGATTCGCACGATCCGATCGATGTTCCCGCCTGACGACGCGATGGCGCGGGCGACCGCGCCGAAGTCGGTCGACGACACCGTCGGCGCGATGACGGTGACGACGAGACCAGGCCGGCGGTCAGTTGGAGTCGGGTCGACGACTTCGAAGGAAACCTGCAGATCCTCCTGGTAGCCGAACATCAGGAGGTTCTTGCGGAGGTCGTCGTTCGCATCACCCTCGACAAGCGGGATGGTGGCGACCACTCCGAGCACGAGATGGCCTCGCACGACCACCTGCTCCACGTCGCCGATCGTCGCGCCGGCCTCGGTGAGGAGGTTCATCAGTCCCGAGGTGATGCCGCGGTGGTCCGGGCCGGACACCGTGATCAGCAACGTCTCGGTGTCCGCAGAAGGTGCCTGAGCGCGAGCGAGGGATGGGTCGGCAGGGTTCGGCTGCACGACACAACGCTACCGGGGGCCACGCGTGGTTCAGTACATCCGCCGCCTGCCCTCAACTTCGGGCTCACCGGTGATGATGGACACCGCTGGGCCCGAAGTTGGACAAGCGACACGACCGACGCTCGCGTTGGGGTCCCGGCTCAACGGTAAGGTCCGCGCATGGATCGGGTCGACCTCGTGACCACCGGCGTTGCCGTCGGCGGAGCCGCGCTGGCGCGTGACGGCGACGGTCGGGTCGTCTTCGTGGAGGGTGCGCTCCCCGGCGAGCGCGTGAGTGCCGAAATCGTCGCCACCAAGCGGTCGTACCGTTCGGCCCGCGTGATCGAGGTGCTCGACTCGTCCCCTGGCAGGATCGAGCCGGTCTGCCCCGAAGTGGCCCGTGGGTGCGGTGGGTGCGATCTGGCGTACGCGTCCGGCGACGAACAGCGGAACGTGAAGGCCTCGATCGTTGGGGACGCGTTGCGACGGATAGGCCGAATCGAGGCGCCCCCGCCGATCGACCCCGGCCCCGATCTCGCGACAACCGGCTTTCGGACGACCGTTCGCGCCGGCGTGCGCGGCGGCAGAGCAGGCCTGCGCAGGCGGCATTCGCACGACCTGGTCGAGGTCGCGTCGTGTCGAGTCGCCCATCCCTTGGTCGATGACCTCCTGACCGGCGGTCGATACCCGGGTTCCGCTGAGGTGACCATTCGTGTCGGAGCTACGACCGGCGACCGAGCAGTGGTGGTCGACGGCTCCCCCGCCGACGTCGATGTGCCGGGCGACGTGACCGTGACGACCAGGGACGGCGAAGTCGCCATCGTCGATGAGGTGGGAGGGCACCCGTTCCGCATCTCTCCCCGGTCGTTCTTCCAGACGCGCAACGACGGCGCCCAGGCGCTCGTCGACGTGGTGGGCGACGCGATGAGACGGAGCCCACACGGCACGATGGTCGATCTCTGTTGCGGTGTCGGGCTGTTCGCGGCGACGGTCGGGGAGACGTTCGACCGTGTGGTCGCCGTCGAGTCGAATCGGTCAGCGATCGCCGACGCCAGGGTGAACCTCGCGCATCTCGGTCCCCGGGCCGTCGTGACCCACTCGGCCTTCGAACGATGGGTTCCGGAGGAGGCCGACGTGGTCGTGGCGGACCCGTCGCGCGTCGGCCTGGGACGTGACGGGGTCGATCGGGTGGTCGGAACGGGAGCGTCGACCGTTGTGCTCGTGAGCTGCGACGCCGGCTCACTGGGTCGCGACGCCCGGCTGTTCGTCGACTCGGGTTACTCGCTCGAAGCGCTCACACTCGTCGATCTCTTCCCCGACACTGCGCACGTCGAGGTGGTCAGCGTCTTCTGTCGGGTGGAATCGGGAGACACGTGAACGCGCGACGAATTGCCGCAGTGCTGCTGTCGGTCCTTGCAGTCGCCGTGCCCGGGTGCGGAGAACGGTCGCCCGAAGCGGCAGCAACCCCCGAAGCGCTCTCGATCGAGGTCCTGAACCGTGTGCCCCACGACCCGGACGCCTTCACGCAGGGCCTCGTGTTCGATGACGACGGCCGGCTCTTCGAGAGTGTCGGACTCCTCGGTCGATCGTCGGTGCGCGAGGTTGACGTCGCAACCGGCGACGTGCTGCGAGAGCAACCCCTCAGTTCCGACGAGTTCGGAGAGGGCCTGGCGATCGGGCCCGAAGGGCTCGTGCAGCTCACATGGCAGAGCGGGGTCGCCCGTCGATGGTCGACCGACGGGCTGGAGGCCCGGGGCACATTCACCTACAGCGGCGAGGGATGGGGCCTGGCGTTCGACGGCGACGCGTTCCTTCAGAGCGACGGGTCGGCGATGATCACGCGCCGCGACGATGTCACCTTCGAGGAGATCGACCGGATCGAGGTCACACGGGACGGAGTGCCCGTCGACGAACTCAACGAACTGGAGTGGGTCGACGGAGTGCTCTTCGCCAACGTCTGGCACTCCGACGAGATCATGCGAATCGACCCGACGACCGGCGTTGTCACCGGGGTGATCGACGGCTCCCGGTTGTGGACCGCCTCCGAGCGGACGTCGGAGATGACCCTGAACGGGATCGCTCACCGTCAGGGCGACGACATCGATCGACTGTGGGTCACCGGCAAACAGTGGCCGGAGATGTTCGAGGTGAAGGTGGTGTCGCCGTGAGTTCGCGGGTCGCAGTGGTGGGGTTGGTCGCGGCGACGGCATTCCTCGTCGCTTCGTGCGCCGATGACGAGTACGTGACACTCCGGGCCGGTGAGTGCCTGCCGGCCCGGGCAGAGGTAGTCGGCACCCGTGAACCGGACCCGCCGAGAGTGCCGTGTTCGGAGCCGCACCGCTATGAGGTGTACGCCGTCACCACCATCGACGGACCCCGGACCTATCCCGGCGAGGCCGCGGTGGACGAAGCCGCACAGCACGAGTGCTACCTCGCGTTCGAACCGAACGTCGGGTATTCGGCGGCCGACATGCCCGACGACGTGAAGGTCGTGTACCTCCAGCCGACTCAGTCGAGCTGGAACGGCGACGACGATCGCGACGTCGAGTGCCTGCTGATCTTCGACGAGGATCGGACGGGGTCGAGCCTTGAGCCGGATTCAACGGAAGAGGGCCGGGGCTGATGCCCCGGCCCTCTTTGGTTTCAGATCTCTGGGACCTTGGTTGGGAAGCTCAGATGACCTTGACGTTCTGGGCTTCTTCGCCCTTGCGTCCCGGCGCGATGTCGAACTCGACTGCCTGGCCTTCCTCGAGCGACCGGTAACCGGAGCCTTCGATGTTGGAGTAGTGGACGAACACATCGCTGCCTCCGTCACGTGAGATGAAGCCGTAGCCCTTCTCAGTGTTGAAGAACTTCACGGTCCCTGTTGCCAACGGATTCTCTTCTCTCGCAATTGAGCGCGTCCTTGTGACTGCTCGAATCCGGCAAGTCTAGGCACCTATCCCGAGTCGAGGAACGGGAAAGTTCGCGACTCGAACAGGTGTTCGTCGATCGCGCTAAGGTGGCGCGATGTCGGTACCCGTCCTGTCGCCCGGTCTCCCGGCGGACCCTGCGCCGCTGCCGGTCGTGGTCGACTGGTCGGCGTCGGTTTCGTTCGTACCGGAGGACCCGCCTCGCTCGTCCACGCTCGCATGCTGGAGCGAGGACGCGCTGGGTCTGTTTGCGCCTTCCGGCGAGGGTAACGCGAGCACGCTCGACGTCGTTCTGCCGGGCCGTCCTCCGCGGCGAACGGCGGTCCCGGCTCAGCTGCTCCCAATGGGCGTCGCGGTCGCCGCTCTCCTCGGTCCCTTGCCCAGCGACGCGTCTCCGGCCGCTCGCTGGTGGGCTGCCTCGCTGCGCTTCGCGCTCGATCTGATCGCTCGGGGCCACATAGTTCCGACCGTGACGCTCGCCGGCTGGGACGCGTGGCAAGTCGACCCCTTGGAGCCGGGTGACTACGCCACGCTGGAGCAGCTGGCGGCAGCCTGTCCCGCCGCGGCCCATGCGATCGCGGCGCCGGGGTCGACCCTCGACGTTGCCGATCCCGTCTGGTTGCTCCGATGCTTCCTCGACGCCGTCGCCGATGTGTTCGTGCGCACCGCCGCCGCCCCTGCGGCCGTTGGCACACACTTGTTCGCCGCGCCGGAGCCGTCCCCCGCCGAGCACGTGCGGTCGTGGCTTCTCGCAGCGTTCGGCCACGCCACGAGCGCCATCCGCCTCGGCCTGCGTGTCGAGCTCGTTGCCGGCCGAAGCGACGACCCCACCACAACGTCCTTCGAGGTCGTACCCCAGGTTCGCAGCACGGCCGACCCGTCCCTCGTGGTCGACGCTGCCGACCTCACCGCGGACCTCTCCTCTGACCTCGGCTCGGGCTCGTCGCTCGCCGGTCGATTGGGTTCGTCGGCGTCGACGGAGGTGCTCGTGGCGATCGGTCGGGCGGCCCGCGTCTGGCCGGCGCTTGACGCGTCCCTGGACGGCGGAATCCCGCAGCGGCTGAGCGTGACGGTCGACGAGCTCGATGCGCTGCTCGACGCCGCGGCGGAGCTCGAGGCCACCGGTGTCGAGGTGCTCTGGCCGACCGAGCTTGTTGCCGACATGCGTACTCGGCTCGTGGCGACGGCCCCACCGCCGTCGGTCGGGCGCAGGGCCATCGTCGGTCTTGGCTCCATCTTGGACTTCCGGTGGGAGGTGCTGTGCGACGGATCGCCGCTCACCGACCTGGAGCTCGACACGTTGGCCGATGCCAAGCGCAGCCTCGTGTGGATGCGGGGCAGGTGGATTCGTACCGACGACGAGGTCGTACGTCGCATTCGTGCGCTTCCCCCGGGGCTCGACGGCCCGACCGGCCTGGCGGCGGCGCTCGCCGGCGAGCTCGTCGATGCAAACGGCGAGGTCATCGAGGTTGCCGCCGCAGGGTTCGCCGAGACGCTGCGCTCGCAGTTCGGTTCGCTGGCAGGGTTGCGTGAGGAGCCGGAGCCGGAGGGTCTGGCCACCGACCTGCGGCCCTACCAGCGTCGCGGGGTGGCGTGGATGCTCGACCTGTGCAGCCTCGGACTGGGTGGCGTGTTGGCCGATGACATGGGTCTCGGCAAGACGGTGCAGGTCATCGCGATGCACCTCTGCCGCTCGGTCGAGGGCGACGGCGCGCCGCTGTTGGTGGTCTGCCCGACCTCGGTGCTCGGCAACTGGGCCCGCGAGTTCGCACGGTTCGCGCCCGACGTGCCCGTTCGCCGTCTCGTCGGCCCGGACCGCCACCTGGAGTCGTTGGAACACGGCGAAGTCGTGCTGTGCACCTACGGTGTGATGCGCCGCATGGCCGACGACCTCGCCGAGGTCGGGTGGTCGACGGTGGTCGCCGATGAGGCGCAGGCGATCAAGAACCCTCGCAGTCGGACCTCGCGAGCGCTGCGGCGGATCGGCGCGCCGGCACGCCTCGCCCTCACCGGCACTCCGGTCGAGAACAGACTGAGCGAGTTGTGGGCATTGCTCGACTGGACGACTCCGGGGTTGCTGGGTTCGGCCGAATCGTTCCGAGCCAACTACGCGGCTCCCATCGAACGACACGGCAATCGATACCGCTCCGAGCATCTCGCGACGCTCACCAAGCCGTTCATGCTCCGGCGCCGCAAGACCGACCCGGCGGTCGAGGTCGATCTCCCGCCTCGCATCCAGCACGACGTGATCGTTCCGCTCGGCGACGAGCAGCTCACGATGTATGAGGCACTGGTTCGGGAATCGCTGTTTCGGATCAACGGGTCCGAAGGCGCCACACGCGTCGGAATGGTGTTCAAGCTCCTGACCGGGCTCAAGCAGATCGCCAACCACCCGGGTCAGTACCTTCACGAGCAGAACGGTCCGCTCGCCGGCAGGTCGGGCAAGCTCGAGGCGGCGGTCGAGCTGGTCGGCGCAGCGGTCGACGGCGATGAGCGGGTGTTGGTGTTCTCCCAATACGTCGAGATGTGTCACCTCCTTCGGCGGAGATTCGAGGACGTCGGCATCGCGACGGAGGTGCTGCACGGCGGGTTGTCAGCGGTGGCCCGTGACCGCCTGGTGGCGCGTTTCCAAGCCGGCGAGATCCCCGTTCTGGTGATCTCGCTCAAAGCAGGCGGCACCGGTCTGAACCTCACCGCTGCGACTCAGGTCGTGCATTTCGACCGTTGGTGGAACCCGGCCGTCGAGGACCAGGCCACCGACCGCGCCTGGCGACTCGGTCAGACCCGCCCTGTGGTGGTCCACCGGCTGATCGCGGAGGGCACGATCGATGAGCGAATCGCCGAGATGATCGAGCGGAAGCGGTCTCTCGCCGATCGAGTGGTCGGCGGTGGCGAGACGTGGATCGCCGACCTTTCCGACGAGGAGTTGTCCGACCTGGTGTCGCTCCACCGGGGAGAGCTTCCCCTGCGGGCGGCAAGTGGGGGAGTGATGCGACGATGATGGCTCGAACGTCGTGGGGTGCCGCTTGGGTCGAACAGCTGGTCCTGGGCAACACGTTCGACGGACCGGAGCTGGCGCGGGGACGAGGGCTCGCCGCCCGGGGCGGAGTCGTGGACGTCTCGATCGAACCGGCGGCTGTTGCAGCCACGGTCCGAGGTCGAGCAGCTGCGGATCGTCGGGTGCGGATCGGGTTCCGGCGGCTCTCCGACGAACAATGGTCGACCGTCCGCTCGGTCGTTGCCCGGTCCAGCCGGACCGTCGCATCCATGCTCGACGGCGACCTGCCAACCGAACTGCACGATCAGCTTGTCGATGTCGGCTGCACACTCCTGCCGGGAGTGCGTGACGTGTCGATCGACTGCTCCTGCGGCAACCTCGCCGAGAGCTGCGTCCACGCTGCCGCTGCGTGTTGTCACCTCGCCGGGGAGCTCGACCGTGACCCGGTTCTCCTCGTGACGCTTCGCGGCGGGGACCGTTCCGAGATTCTCGCCGGGCTCGTCCCCACCGGTGCCGCAGGCCGACGCCGCGGCGGAGGCGGAGGCGCACAACGGATGTCAGCGATAGGAGGCCGCGGCCCGGATCCGGGCGTCCCGGCTGCTGCAGCGTGGAAGCGCCGTCCAGCGGATCTCCCCGTCGACTTCGGGCGACGCCGTCTACCCGACGGCCCGCGGTCGGGTGTGGTGGCCCCTCCGGCCGACCTTGGCTTCGATGCCGTCGGCCTCGAACGTCTCGTGGCCGACGCCGCGGCGCGCGCCGCGTCGTGCCTCGACGCTTCCGATCCGGTCGCGGAGTCGGGGTTGGACCTGGACGGGGGAGTCGACGCGGTTCGACGGTGCGCGGCCGGCCGGCTCGGTGCGTCGACAGTTGCGGAGGTGCTCGGATGCGATCGGTCGAGCGTCGACGGGCTCGTCGACGCGTGGAGACATGCGGGCTCAGCTGGGGTCGAGGTCCTGACGCGACCCCGACGGATGAGCGATTCCGAGCTCGCACTGCTCGCCGACGTCATTGAGGACGACGTTCGGTCCAGGTCAACGGGCGCGGTGATCGGCGGCGGTCGTCAGGTGCGGCGATCGACTGACGGTTCGTGGGTTCTTCTGGCCGGCGACGCAGAGGGCGGGCTGCGGGTCATCGACGTCGCGTCCTGTCCCGGCGACCTCGATCTCTAGGCGGTCGGAATCAGGTGGCCCGATTCACGTGGTTCGTCGTCGGAGAGCCCAACTCGAAGCCGACGACGGCACCCGGTCCGTCGGGTCGGTTCGACGCGAAGGTCCGCCCTTCGTGGGCAGCCGCAACGTGCGCGACGATGGCGAGGCCCAGTCCCGACCCCG
>JAIBBP010000211.1 GCA_019694615.1 Microthrixaceae bacterium
AGATGTAGGTGAGCGGATCGCCGTCGGGGTCCGACGCGACCGCGGTGAAGGTCGCCGGGGTTCCGTAGACCAGCTCGGTCGGGCAGGTGATCGACACAACCGGTGGGCGGTTCTCCTTCGGCGGGATGCACGACGCGTCGACCGTGTCCGACAGCATGCCGGTGCTGTCAGCCGCGGTCACCCGCACCACGTCACCCGCGTTGACGACGATTTTCAGCGTCGGGCCGGTCGTGCCGGAGACCAGCGTGCCGTTCACCTCCCACTGGAAGGTGATCGCGTCCCCGTCCGGATCGCTTCCGATCGCGGTGAACGTGTTCTCCGCCCCCAACTGGAGCTTGTCGGGGCACACGAGGCCCACGGTTGGCTTGTTGCGCCCGGGGCAGTTGGCGTCGGCGGTCGCCTGCTGGCCTGCGGCATCGGTCACGACAACGGAGACCTTGTCGCCGGCGTTGACCGTGAGCGTTGCGTCCGCACCGGTCTGTCCGGCAACCGGCGAGCCGTTGACCATCCACTGGTACGTGAGCACATCCCCGTCGGGATCGTTGGCCTTCGCCGAGAACTTGGTGGGAGCGCCGTACTGCACGCCGCCCTTGGGGCACGTCACCGTGACCGACGGGCGGCCGTTGGCCGTCCAACTCGCGTTGACCGTCTCACTGGCCTGGGCGGCGCCCGACTTGCCGATGATGAGCTTCTGTCGCTGCGGTCTGATGAACACGCGCCCGGCGCTGAGCGGGGCAGACCCAGTCCGGAGTGTCATCTTCACGTTGGAACGCGAGCTGGTCGACGTCAGGCAGATGCGCTGGTTGCCCTGCACCGACGTGATCGTGGTCGCCACGTCGCAGCTGTCGCCGGTCGCTGGATGCGCGGAGACGGCGGCATCGGACAGTTCGATCGAGAGCGGCGTGGCCGACGTCGTGGTGACGTCGAAGAACACCGGCTTGCCCTGAGTGACCGTCGCTGTCGACGGGGTGATGTCGAGCGTTCCGGCCGGTTCGTTCGAGACGGGGTTGGCATCGGCGTCGCTGACGAGAGCGTTGTAGCGAGCCGTCACCGCCGGATCGTTGTTCGGGTTTGCCACGTCGAGGTCGAAGCCGTCGGAGAAGTGCCAGATCGCCGCCTGCGCTGCGGCGATCTCGACGGGATCCTTGGTGGTCGTGGCGTTGGTCTGGGAGAGGACGCGGGCAACCTTGTTGAGGTTCGGCACGGCTGACTCGCTCCAGCTCGACTCGTCGTAGGGAACGCCGAACTGGATGTACGTGGCGATGTCGATGCAGAACATGAACGACGTCTGACCGTTCACGTCCACCTCGAAGAGCATCGTCTGAAGCTTCTTGGCCTGCCCCTTGTACGTGCCGTGGACCTGCCTGCCCGACGGACCGCTCTGAGGCGTCACCGTCGAGCCGGCCTCGGCCGTCCCGAACGCGACGCCGGCGACGCCGACGATGACTGCGATCGCCGCCAGCACTGCCGCGACCCGCCGCTTGCCAGAACCCAACACACTGTCCATCTCACATCTCCCTGTCGGTCCGCGAGCGCGCGGATCACCACCAGTGTGGGGAGGAAACGAGGCTTTTCCTCCCATGCGACGCCGCGGGAGGGGAAGGTTGGGCCGTCGGACCTAGGCAGTGACTCGCTCGACCGAAACGCCGATGGCGTCGCCGTGGTCAACGTGTAGCGATGTCGCGAGCACGGCATCGACGACGAGCTGTTGGTGTGTCGAGACTGCGGCGGCGATCTCGGGCGGCGCCGTGATCGTCAACGAGATGCGGTCAGTGACGTCGAGGTCCGCGTCTTTCCGGGCCTGCTGCACCTGGCGGATCACGTCGCGGGCCATGCCCTCGGCCTCCAGATCGGGCGTGACGTCGGTGTCGAGCCGAACGAGGAGTCCGAGGTTGACGATGCCGCCTTCGGGGTCGAGGTGGCGGGCTGACGCAACAGCCATTCCCTCGGCGGGTTGCAGCGCTATCTCGAACTGACCGGCCGAGAGGATGTGGCCCCCGGCCTCGACTGTGCCGTCGCCCAGGTCGGTCCAGTCACCGGACTTCGCCGCCTTGGTGACATCGGGGAGCGCTTTGCCCAGGATCGGGCCAAGCGCCTTGAAGTTCGGCTTGAGTTGCCAGGTGCCGAACGCAGACGCGTCGGTGCTGAACTCGACGGCCTTGACGTTGACCTCGTCCTCAAGCAACCCCCGCAGCGCGGCCAACGACTGGGCGTCGTCGCCGGCGACGGTGAGCCGTGCGAGCGGAAGGCGCGTCCGCAGCTTGGCATCCTCGCGCAAGCCGAGCGCGGCTGAGCACACCGCTCGGACCTTGTCCATATCGGCCACGAGGGCGTCGTCGGCGGGGAGCGCGTCGGCCGCCGGCCAGTCGTCGAGGTGGATGCTCCGGGGCCGGCCGTCGCCGTCATCGGCGGTCGTGCACAGTCCGCGGTACATCTCCTCGGTGAGCAGCGGCAGAAGCGGCGCCGCGATGCGCAACAGGGTGAGGAGCACCGTGTACAGCGTGTCGTAGGCGTCGCGTTTGTTGTCGGTGAGCGTGCCGTCGGTTGTGCTGCCGGGCGCCCAGAACCGGTCGCGGCTGCGCCGGATGTACCAGTTGTTGAGAGCGTCGATGAACGCCACGATCTCGTGGCACGCTCCGGCGACGTCGTAGGTGTCCATCTGCTCGGTGACCCGGTTGACCAACGCGTGTGCCTTGGCGAGCAGGTAACGATCGAGCTCGCCGGTTGCGTTTGTTCGCTCCGACGCCCGGTACCCGTCGACGTTCGCGTACCGACAGAAGAACGAGTACGCGTTCCAGATCGGGATGACGACCAGACGCACGACGTCGCGCATGTCGGAATCGTCCTGGGCGATCTTCAGGTCACCGCCGCGGAGGATGGGCGAACTCATCAGGAACCAGCGCAGTGGATCCGAGCCGATCGTCTCCATGACCGTCTCGGGATCGGGGTAGTTGCGGAGCTTCTTGGAGAGCTTGCGACCCTCGCTGTCGAGCACCACGCCGTGGCACATCACGTTGCTGAACGCGTGCCGGTCGAACAGCGCGACCGACAGAACATGCATCGTGTAGAACCAGCCGCGGGTCTGGGCGATGTACTCGACGATGAAATCGGCGGGGCTGTGGGAGTCGAACCAGTCCTTGTGCTCGAACGGGTAGTGGACCTGGGCGAACGGCATCGCCCCCGACTCGAACCAGCAGTCGAGCACCTCGGTGACCCGACGCATCGTGGACTTGCCGGTGGGGTCGTCGGGGTTCGGGCGAGTCAGCTCGTCGATCGCCGGTCGGTGCAGGTCGCTCAGGCGCACCCCGAAGTCACGCTCCAACTCGTCGAGGCTGCCGTAGACGTCGGTGCGCGGGTAGGCCGGGTCGTCGGAGCGCCACACGGGGATCGGCGCGCCCCAGAAGCGGTTGCGGGAGATCGACCAGTCGCGGGAACCCTCCAACCAGCGGCCGAACTGGCCGTCGCGCACGTGGAACGGGATCCAGTTGATGTCCTGGTTGGTCTCGACCAGGCGGTCCTTGAAGTCGGTGACCTTCACGTACCAGCTGGACACGGCCTTGTAGATGATGGGCGTGTCGGTGCGCCAGCAGTGGGCGTAGTTGTGGTCGATCGTGTCGTGGCGAACGAGCTTGCGCTCCTCGCGGAGCCGCTTCGCGATGATCGGGTTGGCCTCGAACACGTTGGTGCCGGCCATGTCGGCGACCTCGGCGGTGTAACGGCCGGCGTCGTCGACCGGCGACACGAGCACGATTCCGTTGGCCTCGCCGACGCGCTGGTCGTCCTCGCCGTGGCCTGGAGCGGTGTGCACGATGCCGGTGCCGTCCTCGTCGGTCACGAAGTCGTCGGCAAGGAGGCGGAACGAGTCGGGGTGGTCGGCGAAGTAGGGGAGGAGTGGCGTGTAAGTGCGGCCGGCGATGTCCGCGCCGGTGAGCGTGGATCTGAGCTCGGCGTCCTCGCCGAGCTCGGCGACGTAGCGGCCGGCTGCCGACGCTCCCAGGAGCACGAAGCGCGCCCCGCCCTTCGCCTCGTTGGTCGGGGACTCCACGATCACGTACTCGATCGCCGGGCCGACGGTGAGCGCGAGGTTGGCGGGCAGCGTCCACGGCGTGGTGGTCCACGCCCAGGCCTCGGTCGGGCCGAGGTCGCCGTCGGCCGGGTCCAACCGAAAGCGCACCGTGAGCGCGGGGTCCTGTCGGGGCCGCATGGCGTCGTCGAGGCGGATCTCGAAGTTCGACAGCGGCGTCTCCGCACCCCAGCTGTAGGGCATCACGCGGTAGGCCTCGTAGAGGAGGCCCTTGTCCCACAGCTCCTTGAACGCCCACATGACCGACTCCATGTAGGTGGTGTCGAGCGTCTTGTAATCGTTGGCGAAGTCGACCCAGCGGGCCTGGCGGGTGACGTAGCGCTCCCACTCCTCGGTGTACTTGAGCACGGACTGGCGGCACGCCTCGTTGAACTTGTCGATGCCGTATGCCTGAATCGCGGCGCGCCCGGCCACGCCGATCTCTTTCTCGGTCTGCATCTCCGCCGGCAGGCCGTGCGTATCCCACCCGAACCGTCTTTCGACGCGCTTGCCGCGCATCGTGTGGTAGCGGGGGATGACGTCCTTGACGTAGCCAGTGAGCAGGTGGCCGTAGTGGGGGAGGCCGTTGGCGAAGGGCGGCCCGTCGTAGAACACGTACTCGTCGTCGGCGGGGCGGAGATCGATCGACGCCTGGAACGTGCCCTCGGCCTCCCAGCTCGCCAGGATCGCCCGCTCGATCGCCGCGAAGTCCGGCTTGGGGTCGACGTCGGGGTAGGGGCGAGCATTGTTCGAGTCGGGGGCGTCGGTCACGGCGGAGAGACTACCGGTGGCCTCCAACCACACTCGAAGCCATTCCGCCTGGCCCGCGATCGAACCGTGTGCCAGATGTGCCCTCTGCGGGCGCTTTCAGCACACGCTTCGCGCGCCGTCGCTACTCCGTCCTCACGTACCGCCACCCGGCGGGGTCGAGCCAGAGCCGGTGGCGGGGGCCGTCGGCCAGAGGATCGCCATCGGGCCCGTAGCCGACGTCGCCGTGGTAGAGCGCGCACACCTGGCCGTCGACCTCGGCGACCTGCGTGGCGAACGACTCCGGAACGTGGGTCGCCATCGAGTCCAGCAACGACGCGGCCGACTCATGGCGTGACAGGTACGTGAGCGTGATGAACGTCGGCGGCGCGAGCTCGATCTCGCCGGAGCGTTGAGCTTCGAGCGCGGCCAGCGGAGTGACCCATTGCGAGTCGCGGATCTCGCCGTCGTCGATCACCACCGCCCCGTCAGGCGCCGAGGCAACGAAGAACGCCGTCGAGAACCGCTTCTGGGCCTGGGGCGGCGGCGTCCAGTGGCTGAAGCGCAACAGGGCGTCGGGGTCGATGACGAGCCCCGCCTCCTCCATCGCCTCGCGCACCGCAGCTCGTCGCTCGGCGACCTCGAGCGAGCCCGACCCGTCGTAGTCGCCGGGGTCGACCCGGCCGCCGGGGAACACCCACAGCCCACCGGCGAACGCCAGCTTGGAATCCCGCTTGAGCATCAGGACCGAGGCGTCGGGTCGGACCAGGATCACCGTCGCCGCAGCGACCGCGTCGGGGCCCATCGTGGACGATCGGCCCATCGCCTGGAGTGCTTCGCGTTCGCCCATGAGCCCATTCTCGCGGGTTTCGACCCCAATCTGCGCGCCATCCGCGCGCGCCGAAAGCGTGGTGTCTACCTTGTTGACAGCCGAGTAGTTCCACGGCTGTAATTACACACCCCGCCGAGGCAGGCGGGGTGTTCCGACTCCGGTGTGATCGGGTCGCTGAGTGGGGGAGGGCAACGAGCCCTTGCGTCAGCGTGTCCGGAAACGAGTGGGTCCACCAAGGCAGGAGAGAGGCGAACCGTGGCACTTCAAGAGGACACCCGACCCACGTTGGTGAGCGAGACGATCGATCTCACCGATCCCCCCGCATCGACCCAGATGCGGGTGCTCAAGCGCGATGGCAGCCTCGAGGTGGTCGACCTCAACAAGATCGTCAAAGCCATCGGTCGATGCGCCACCAACCTCGACGGTTCCCTTCTCGACGGCGTCGACGTCATGCGCGTCGCCACGCGCACCATCTCCGGTCTCCACGACGGCGCCAGCACCCAGGAGCTCGACGAACTGTCGATCCGCACGGCGGCGGCGCTCATCTCCGAGGAGCCGAACTACAGCCGACTCGCCGCCCGCCTCCTCGACACGGTGATCGACAAGGAGGTGCGCAACGGCGACGTTCACTCGTTCTCCCAGTCGGTCGCCCTCGGCCACAGCCAGGGCATCATCGGCGACGAGACGGCAGCCCTGGTGGCCAAGCACCACCGCAAGCTCAACGACGCCATCCTCCCCGAGCGCAACTGGCTCTACGAGTTCTTTGGCCTGCGCACCGTCTACGACCGCTACCTGCTGCGTCACCCCGAGACCCGCAAGGTCATCGAGACGCCGCAGTACTTCCTCATGCGCGTCGCCTGCGGCCTGTCGACCAACGCGGAGGACGCCATCGAGTTCTACCGGCTCATCTCCAGCCTGGAGTACCTGCCGTCGAGCCCGACGCTGTTCAACTCCGGCACGAGCCACCCGCAGATGTCGAGCTGCTACCTGCTCGACTCGCCGAGCGACAGCCTCGACGGTATCTACGGTCGCTACCACGACGTCGCCCGCCTCTCCAAGCACGCCGGTGGCATCGGCCTCAGCTACAGCCGCATCCGCAGCCGCGGCTCGTTGATCCGGGGCACGAACGGCCTGTCCAACGGCATCGTGCCGTGGCTCAAGACGCTCGACGCGTCGGTCGCCGCGGTCAACCAGGGAGGACGCCGCAAGGGTGCGGCCTGCGTCTACCTCGAGTCGTGGCACGCCGACATCGAGGAGTTTCTCGAGCTGCGGGACAACACCGGCGACCTCAGCCGCCGGACCCACAACCTCAACCTCGCCAACTGGGTCCCCGATCTGTTCATGCGCCGGGTCGAGGCCGACGCGATGTGGTCGCTGTTCGATCCCAAGGCCGTGCCCGATCTGCCCGATCGCTGGGGCGACGACTTCGAGCGCGCGTACGAGGCCGCCGAGGCGGCCGGGCTCGCGACCCGGCAGGTCCGCGCCCGCGACCTGTACGCGCGGATGATGCGCACCCTGGCCGAGACCGGCAACGGCTGGATGACCTTCAAGGACGCGTGCAACCGCCACTGCAACCAGACCGCGGGCGGGGGCGTCGTCCACCTGTCGAACCTGTGCACCGAGATCACGCTGGTGACGTC
>JAIBBP010000111.1 GCA_019694615.1 Microthrixaceae bacterium
GATCCTCGTCATGGAGCGACTCGACGGGTTCTCCTTCGACGACGTCGAAGGGATGCGCGCAGCCGGCATCGACACCGAGGACGTGGTCCGAGTCGGCATGCGTGGGTTCGCCGAAGGCTGCATGATACACGGGCTGTTCCACGGCGATCTGCACGGCGGCAACCTGCTGGTCATGCCGAACGGCAACATCGGGCTGCTCGACCACGGCATCACCGCTCGGATGACGCCCTTGCAGCGCAACGCCTTTCTCCGCTTGATGCTGCTGGGAGCTGCCGGTGACATCCCCGGCCAGATCGCAGCGTTCCGAGACCTCGGAGCGCTTCCGGCCGACGTCGACATCGGCGAGATCATGGTCGACCTCGGCCTCGACCAGGCGCCCGTCGACCCGACCTCGATGTCGCAGGAGCAGCTCGTGGGTGAGATCCAGAAGATCACCAAGGCGCTCCTCGGATTTGGCGCGAAGATCCCGAAGATCCTGATGCTCTACGTCAAGAACCTGGTGTTCCTCGACGGCGCAATCGCCAGCCTCGCTCCCGATCTCGACCTGTTGGCGGAGTTCTCCGAGCTCTCGGCCCACATGGCGGTCAACCACGGCGCCCACATTGCCGGCGAACTCGGCGTCGACCCAGCAGAGCTGGCCGTCGACCGCGAAGCGATCAAAGCCAGCTTCGGGATCGTCGACCCAGACGTCGAGAGCGTCACGTACGCCGAGTTGCAGCAACGCCGCGAGCTCATCCGCAAACGACTCGCCGGCCACTCGTAGCGCACTCACTGATTGCGAGATCCGACGGTTTCGGAGACGCCACCGTTACGCTTCAACACGTCACGATCCGTACCAAGGAGGACCGATGCTGGCCACCGTTGTTCAGTTGGAAACCGACTCCGGAGGCGGTGCCGCCGGGGCGCTGTTCGGTGGAGCGTTCTTCATCGTCTGGTTGGCGTTCCTCGCCGTCTATCTGGTGTCCGCGTGGAAGCTCTGGGAGAAGATGGGCGACCCCGGCTGGATGGGCATCGTGCCGATCCTCAACTACTACCGGATCTACCAGCGCACCCGTTCGGACCAGGCCGTGTTGTGGACCATCGGCTCGGTCATCTGCTGCATCGGCGCGTTCGTCGCGATGTTCGATCTGGCGAAGCTGTTCGGAAAGGACATCGTCTGGACGCTCGGACTGATCTTCCTTCCGTTCATTTTTCTGCCGATGCTGGCGTTCGGAAGCGCCACCTACGTCGGTCCTCCTGCACCGAGCCTGAGCTGACACTGCCACACGCTGCCCGGGGAGAGTTCGCGTTCGCGAGCACTTCTCGGGCAGAATGGTGCTCCCGCCCACTGCCCCGCTGAACGTCAGCGGACCCGCCGCCGAACGGACAGGGCGATCCCGAATCTGGAGCATCCCATGAGCGCGCCCGCACTCGCAGCCCGCGTCACCAACCCTCTCATCCGCAACGTCGCGATCATCGCCCACGTCGACCACGGCAAGACCACCCTCGTCGACGCCATGCTCCGCCAGTCCGGAGCGTTCCGCGACGGCGCCGAGGTTGTCGATCGGGTGATGGACTCGATGGATCTCGAGCGTGAGAAGGGCATCACGATCTCGGCCAAGAACACCGCGATCCGATGGGCCTCGCCCGAAGGCGACGAGATCAAGATCAACATCGTCGACACGCCCGGCCACGCGGACTTCGGCGGCGAGGTCGAGCGGGCGTTGGCGATGGTGGACGGCGTCGTGCTGCTGGTCGATTCCTCGGAGGGGCCGCTCCCCCAGACCCGGTTCGTGCTTCGCAAGGCGCTCGCTCTCGACCTTCCGGTGATCCTGGTCATCAACAAGATCGACAGAGCCGATGCACGCATCTCCGACGTCGTCGACGAGGTGTACGAGCTGTTCCTCGATCTCGATGCTCACGACCACCAGATCGAGTTCCCCATCGTGTACTGCTCGGCGCGCGCCGGAACCGCGACACTCGACCTCGCTGTCGACGGCACCGACCTCCAGCCGCTGTTCCGCACGCTCGCCGATGTCGTCCCGCCTCCCGAGGCGAACGCCGACGAACCGTTGCAGGCGCTGGTGACGAACCTCGCCGCCGACCCCTACGTCGGCCGCCTGGCGCGCTGCCGCCTCGTCAACGGCACCATTCGCCGCAACCAGGCCGTCGCCTGGTGCAAAGCCGACGGCACGATCGAACGCGCCAAGGTCGGCGTCATCTACATGACCGAGAGCCACGAGCGCGTCGAGGTCGAGGAGGCGAAGGCCGGCGAGATCATCGAGGTGTCGGGCCTTGACGAGGTCACCATCGGTGAGACACTGGCCGACCCGGAGAACCCCGTCGCGCTTCCCGTCATCACCGTCGATGAGCCCTCGTTGTCGATGACGATCGGCATCAACACCGCTCCCCTCAACGGCCAGGACGGCTCGAAGCTCACAGCGCGGCAGGTGAAGGCCCGACTCGACCAGGAACTGGTCGGCAACGTCAGCATCCGGGTGCTTCCGACGGACCGGCCCGATGCGTGGGAGGTGCAGGCGCGCGGCGAACTCCAGCTGGCGATCCTCATCGAGATGATGCGGCGCGACGGGTTCGAGCTCACGGTCGGCAAGCCCCAGGTCGTCACCCGGGAGATCGACGGTCAGATGTGCGAACCTGTCGAACGCCTCACGATCGACGTTCCCGAGGAGCACCTCGGTGCGGTCACGTCGCTGGTTGCGCCCCGCAAGGGTCGCCTCGAGAACATGACCAACCACGGCACGGGCTGGGTGCGTATGGACTACCTGGTGCCGGCGCGTGGGCTGATCGGCTTTCGCACCGAGTTCCTCACCGAGACCCGTGGCACCGGCATCATGCACCACGTCTTCGAGACCTACGAACCGTGGGCGGGCGAGATGCGCGCCCGCGAGCGTGGGTCGGTGGTGTCGGACCGCCGCGGGGCGACGACCGCCTACGCCATCACCGCGTTGCAGGAGCGATGCACCCTGTTCGTGCCGCCAGGGACCGACGTGTACGAGGGGATGATCGTCGGAGAGAACTCCCGCAGCGAGGACATGGATGTCAACATCTGCCGCGAGAAGAAGCTCACCAACATGCGAACGTCGTCGTCGGATCACACGGTTCCGCTCGTGCCACCGCGGCTGCTGTCCTTGGAACAGGCACTCGAGTTCATCGAGGCCGACGAGTGCGTCGAGGTCACGCCGAACTTCGTGCGCCTCCGCAAAGTCGAACTCGACGCGACCGATCGCGCCAAGGTCCTCAAACAACAGAAGAACGCGCGCCTAGGCTGAACTGTCAACCCTGGCGGGAACCTTGGGAGGGCGCGATGCCAGCACCAAGATCAGACAGTCTGCGAACGCAGGCCGTCATCATCTCGACGGCCGAACGTCTCTTCGCGGAGCACGGCATCGAAGGCGTCTCTCTCAGCGAGATCAACAGGGTCGCCGGCCAGCGCAACAAATCTGCGCTTCATTACCACTTCGGCAGCCGCGACGGGTTACTCAAGGCGCTCCTCGAGAAACACCGCAGTCGGCTCGACGACGAACGGCGCGACATGCTCGCAGAGCTTCCGCCGCCATCCGACATGAGCCTTCACGACGCTGTGTCGGTGCTGGTGCGTCCGCTCGCTGCCCGGCTCGGCGATCACGAGAACGGTGGCGTCCACTACCTCCGCATCATGGCGCAGTTGTCGTCGACTCCCCATCACCCGCTCAACACCTGGTTGTTCAGCGACCTTCGGCCCGCGTTCGCGTCAATTGCTCCCGTGCTCTACCGCAACATCCCCCGCTCGCCGACACTTCTGCGGATGCGCCGGAGTCAGCTGATGAACGGCACGGTGTTCCACGGGCTTCTCCTTCAGACCTACACGCTGCCCGACGCGTTCGCCACGCCGACCGAGTTCGAGGCGCAGCAGGAGCTCTACATCAACGACCTCATCGACTGCGTCTGCGGGCTCCTCAGCGCGGAGCTCTCCGCTGAGTCCGAAGCCGCGCTGCAAAGCCACCGAGATCAGCGCATCGCGGTACCCGCCGTCGACGACCGCCTTCCCCGGTTCGGGATCGCTGCAAGCGAGATTCTCGGCCGGAACAGCCCGGCGGGGGTGGACGGCTAGGTTCTTCGTCCGTGCGTCTCGTGATTGCGCGCTGCTCGGTCGACTATGCCGGGCGGCTCACCGCCCACCTCCCGCTCGCCACCCGTCTCCTGATGGTCAAGGCCGACGGCTGCGTGGCGATCCACGCCGACGGCGGCGCCTACAAGCCACTCAACTGGATGAACGCTCCCAACCGGCTCATCGAGTCCGACGGCGTATGGACGGTCACCAGCCCCAAAGGTGAGACCCTCACGATCACCATCGAGGAAGTCCTGCACGACACAGCCCACGACCTCGGCGTGGATCCGGGTCTGCAGAAGGATGGGGTCGAAGCGCACCTCCAAGAACTGCTCGCGGCCAACTGCGAGGCGATCGCGCAGGGGCTGGTTCTCGTTCGACGCGAGTTTCCGACCGACATCGGCCCCGTCGACCTGCTGTGTCGTGACGCCGACGGCACGGCGGTCGCGATCGAGGTGAAGCGTCGTGGTGAGATCGACGGTGTCGAACAGCTCACGCGATATCTCGAGCGTCTCGATCGCGACCCGACGCTTCGCGGCGTCCGTGGCATTTTCGTTGCCCAGAGCATCAAACCCCAGGCCAAAGTGCTTGCCGCCAGCCGCGACATCGACTGCGTCGAGGTCGACTACGACGAACTCCGCGGCATCGAGTCCAACGTCCTCAGGCTCTTTTGACTGCCACCGGCCTCCTCCGCTCCGCTCCGGAACCGCTGGCGCTCCAGCCTCGCCGCTGCGTCCTCAGGCTCGCTCGCTCCGCTCGCTGCTTGCGGGCAGCGCCTTCGGCGGCCTGACCCTCGGATCGGCCGAGGCCTCCTCCGCTCCGCTCCGGACCGCTGGCGCGCCAGCCTCGCGGCGAGCGCTACAACGCGTGGACTGCGAGCCATTGGTCGAGGGCTTCGGCGAAGGCGGCGATGCCCTTGTAGGCGAAGGTCGGCTCAGGGAGATTGACGATCGCTGACCGCATCGTCGACAGATGTTCGGGGTGGTCGAGGAGCGCGGCGAGCGGCCGCTGATGGATCCGGATCCCGAACACGATCGCTCCCGTGTCGGGCAGGCGGCGCAGCGTCTGGCGCTCGACACGAAGCCACACCCGCTCCCCGACGTTCGTCGCGCTGATGGCTGGATTCGGCACCGCGCTGTTGTGCTTGGCAACCGGCTGGAAGAGGTCGGGGTCGTCCATCAGATTCCAGTTGAGCCGCCACACCGGTTTGTCGACGTTCAGTCGATCGAAGAACGCGTCGACGGGACGCGCGAGGTGCTCGTCGTAGAACGCGACGTGCTGGTGAACCCCCGTCATCGGCTTGCCGATCATCGTGCCGAGAACCCATCGAGTCGGAAAGCACACGCAGGCCGCTGCGAGCACCAGCCGACCCCCAACCGGCAGCATCACCGCCCAATCCTCCTGGGTCGACAGCCCCGCCGCCACGATCGGATGAAACGCGCCCTCCACTGTTGGGCTGACGTGAGCCGCCACTTCGGCCAGGAGCTCCTCACAGGCAGCATCGACTGCCGAGCGCGCCCCGGGGTCGTCGACGATCGCCACGACGTCCTGGTATCGCTCCGCAACCAGCATCGCCTTCAACGCCAGATCAGCGTCGCGGTCGCCGTCGATCTCCAACCAGTCCGCCAGGTCCAGCGGCCGCAGTCCCATCCGAAGCCGAAACGGGCGGTCATCGAGTGGGAAGTACTCACTCATCGCAGGCCCACCGGCAGACCTCAGGAGTAGCGGGCGAGTCCGGAATCTATGACCACCCGACCGTCTGCGCCTGATGTCGTGTACACAGCCTCGCCGTCGCCGGTGTTCCAGATCCGAACAGTCAGTTGCTCGCCGGGGAAAACCGGTGAACTGAACCGGCCCTCCATGTGGGTGAACCGCGCCGGGTCGCCGTCGCAGAGCGATCCGAGGAGCGCCCGTCCGGCGAAGCCGTACGTGCACAGACCGTGAAGGATCGGCCGATCGAATCCCGCGAATGCTGCGAAGGACGGATCGGAGTGCAGTGGATTGCGGTCGCCAGACAGCCGGTACAACAGCGCCTGATCGGGGCTGGTCTGCAACAGGACGATGTGGTCGGGCTCCCGGTTCGGAGCGACGTTCTGCGGTCCCGACGGGCCGCGGTCACCTCCCCATCCGCCTTCGCCACGGATGAACGCCGTCATCACCGTGTCGAACAGCGGAGCGCCGGTCTCCGGGTCGCTCGCCCGACCGGTGACCTCGATCACCGCGCCCTTTCCCTTGTCGTAGATCGCGGTGATCTCACCGACCGTTGTGGCGGATCCGGCGACAGGAAGCTCCCGGTGCAAGGTGATTCGCTGCTCGCCGTGGACGAGCATCGCCGGGTTGAACGACCCGATCTCGCTGAAGACGCCGCTGGCATCCGCGATCGTGACCACCATTGTCGGGAGCGCCCGTTGGGTGATATTGATCGAGTTCTCGGTCGTGAAAGCGAGGTCGTCGACACCCGCGCCGACACCGAGCGCATAGAGCAGCGAGTCCTTCGAAGTCCACGACGAGGTCGCCGCAGGTGAGGTCGATCCCACGGCATCGGGGTTGATCGGCATCGAAGGTCTCCTCGTTGGGCAGGCGGGCGGACAGTGGCGGAGCGCTGCAGTCGTGTGTGACAGCTTCGTGACGATGTGACGATTCACCGACGAGATGCCACGGAAACGGCGTCCGCAGCGGCCATCCTATGAGGAGTGTCCCGCTGGAAAGTCGTCCTGCTCGCATGTCTCGCCGCGCCCCTGGTCCTGTTCGGCGTGATCGTCGCGCTCTGGGCGACGATGGGACCCGGCGACGACCGCTTCGTCGTCGCCGCCAACGTCACGCTCGCCGGCGACGACATCGGCGGCAAGGGCGGCGCGGCGCTCGATGCGAGTCTCGACCGACTCACGCAGTCGTTCGCCGACACCCCAGTCGAGATCGTGACACCGGACTTCACGATCGAGTCGACCGCCGGCGAGATGGGCTTGAAGGTCGATGTCGACACGACCAAAGCAGCAGCGCTCGACATCGGCCGGGACGACCCCGGGCCGCTGGCACCTGTTCGATGGGTGAAGTCGTTCATCGAAGCCAGGGTCGCGCCGGTCTCGCTGCGAGTGGACCGCGCGAAGGCCGTCGCTGCCATCACCGCGGCCGAGGGGGACCGGCGCACCGAGCCGGTGGAGCCCACCATGGCGGTAACCGCTGAATCGATCGAGATGAAGCCGGGTACCCCAGGGCGGGCCCTCGACGTCGATTCGATCATCGATCAGGCACCGGCAGGAATCACCGAGGTCGGGGGCACGATCCGCATCGAGACCGAGCAGACCGAGACCGCTCCATCGATCTCCGATGACGCCGTCGCTGCGGTCGTCGCGAGAGCCACAGAGGTGACCTCCCACCCACTCATGCTCAAGTACGAGTCCGGATCGGCGGAGATCAAGGGCGAGGACCTCCGCCCTGCGTTCCGGCTCGACACCACCGGCCCGGTGCCGACGCTCGGTCTCGACGAGCGATACGTCGCCAAGGTTCTCGCTGATCGTCTCGAGCAACCCGCCAACCCGACCGGCGTCAGAATGGACATCGTCGGCGGGGTCGCTACGCCGATCCCCGGCACCGACGCGCAGGTCTGCTGCGACGCGGACGCACCTGCTGACATCGTGGCAGCACTTCTTGACGCCAAGTCCGAGGTCACCTTGGGCACCCGCACCGTCACCGCCGCGGAGGGTGTGAAGTGGGCCAGGACGCTCGGCATCAAGGAGGTCGTCGGCGAGTTCACCACCAAGCACCCGTGCTGCGCTCCGCGGGTGACGAACATCCACAAGATGTCCGACCTCACGCGCGGGATCATCATCGCGCCGGGCGAGACGTTCTCGGCAAACGAGGCGGTCGGTCGCCGCACGGCGGAGAAGGGGTTCGTCAGTGCTCCGGTGATCGAACAGGGCAAGTTCGAGGAGGACATCGGCGGCGGCGTCAGCCAGTGGGCGACGACGACGTTCAACGCGGCGTTCTTCGCCGGCCTCGACATCCCCGAGCACAAGGCGCACTCGATCTACATCAGTCGCTACCCGTTCGGACGGGAGGCGACGTTGGCGTACCCGTCGGTCGACCTGAAAATCAAGAACAACACGCCCTACGGAGTTGTCATCTATCCGACGTACACCAACACGTCGATCACCGTGCAGCTCTGGTCGACTCGTTTCGCCATCGGCGAGCAATCGGCGATCAGCAAGTCATCGGGCTGCGGAACCGTCTCGCTGACCCGTACGCGACTGTTCGTCGACGGCCGGTCCGACACCGACAAGTTCACGGCTAACTACAACTGCAACCCGCCGTCCCACTGACGGGCACTAGTCGCGCTGCGATACCTGGGCGCGAATAGGGTCGTGGACGGCAACGCTTCGAGACTAGGGGGCAGATTCGATGACCGACGACATGCTGTACGAGGATCGCATGAGCGATACCGACGCACTCATGTGGAACATCGAGAAGGACCCGGCACTCCGCTCGACCATCACCGCGGTGTTTACGTTCGACCGCCAGATCGACCGTGATGTGCTTACCCGCCGATTCGAACGCCTCAGTCGGGTCATCCCCCGGCTTCGTCAGCGTGTTCGGTCCAACCCGTTGTCAGCGGCGCCCCCACGCTGGGAGGTCGACCCGAACTTCGATCTCGGATTCCACCTCTGGTGGGTGAAGGCCCCCGGCAAGGCGACCATGCGCGACATCCTGTCGATCGCGGAACCGGTCGCTATGTCTGGTTTCGACCGGGCTCGTCCGTTGTGGCGAGCCGTGGTCGTCGAGGGGCTTCCCGGAAAGAAGTCCGCGCTGATCCTGAAGGTGCACCACGCCATCACCGACGGCGTCGGTGGTATCAAGCTGCAACTCGAACTGCTCGACCTCACACCCGACGCCCCAGAGCGCGACATGCCACCTGAGCCGGAGGTCCACGTCCTCACCCAACCCGAACGATTCGCCGACGCGTTCGACCACCAGACCCGACAGCAGCTCACGCTGGCCCGCCGCTTGGCCGGCGGCGTCCTCGGCAGCGCGGCGTCAGCGCTCACCGATCCGCTCGGCACCTACGCCGCAGGCACGGGCCTGGCGTCATCGGTCGGCCGTGTGCTTCGACCCGCACCGCACCCGATGAGTCCGTTGATGGTTGGACGCTCGCTCTCCTCACGGTTCGACGTGCTCACCATTCCGCTCGACCGCACCAAGGCAGCATCAAAGAAGGCCGGAGGGAAGCTCAACGACGCGTTCGTTGGCGGTGTCGCCCGCGGCCTCTACCGGTACCACCTCGCGCACGGCATCGACTGTGACGAGCTGCGAATGGCGATCCCGATCAACCTGCGTAGCCCCCAGACCGAGAACGTCGCCGGCAACGCGTTCGTCCCGGCACGCATCGAGCTCCCGATCGATGCGGTCGATCCCATCGACACCATGAAGCAGGTCCACGATCTGGTGGAGGGCGCCCGCATGGAGCCAGCCAACGACCTCGTCGAACCGGTCGCCGGTCTCCTCAACCGCCTACCCACGACAGCGGTTACCGCGCTCTTCGGGTCGATGGTGAAAGCCGTCGACTTCACCACGTCGAACGTTCCTGGCGCACCGTTCGACGTGTACCTCGCCGGTGCCCGAGTCGAGGCCCAGTTCCCGTTCGGACCGCTCGCCGGCGCCGCGCTCAACATCACGCTGTTGAGCTACGGCAACGACCTCAACATCGGCATCGCCTCCGACCCGGCCGCCGTTCCGGACCCCGACGTATTGGTGAGCTCTCTCCAGGAGGGTTTCGACGAGATCCTCTCGCTGGCCTGACCGACGTTGGGGGTCTGGCCAACCCTCGCAGTAGCGTGACGGGGTGCTCGACGTCGACGTCCTGATCGTGGGGGCCGGACCGGCGGGAACGGCGGCCGGAATCGCCTTGGCCCGCGCCGGGCGAAGTGCGCTCGCGATCGACAAGGCGACCTTTCCCCGGGACAAGATCTGCGGCGACGGCCTCACGACGGGAGCGCTACGGCGCCTTGACGAGCTGGGTGTCGATCCCGGCCGAATCCCATCCTGGATGCCGGTGAACGAGGTCGTCGTACGGCCTCCGTACGGCGCCGCCCGACGGTTCTCGCTCCCCCGCGACAACGGCCTCTACGCCGCCGTCGCGACACGGCGTGACATCGATGCCGCTCTCGTGGACGCGGCTCGCAAGGAAGGTGTCGACATCCGCGAGGGCTCCGCCCTTCTTGCCTTGACGACCGACGACGACGGCGTAACAGCCGAGGTCGGCGGGGTCGGCGTCGTCCGTGCCCGGTACGGCATCGCCGCAGACGGGATGTGGTCGCCGTCTCGAAAGCTCCTCGGGGTCGGCCTCGAGGGCTACCGCGGCGACTGGCACGCGTTCCGTCAGTATGTCGAAGGGGTGTCGGGCGTCGCCGCGACCGAGCTCGTCGTCTTCTTCGAACAGGACTTCCTTCCCGGCTACTTCTGGTCGTTCCCGCTGCCTGACGGTCGGGCGAACATCGGGTTCGGCATTCAGCGGGGGGGCACGCATTCGATCCAGGACATGAAAGCGCTCTGGACCGACATCCTGGCTCGTCCACATGTGAAGGAACTTCTCGGTCCCGACGTGAAGCCGGTGGAGCCACACCGGGCGTGGCCGATCCCTTGCCGAACCGGCGACGTGCCGCTCGCCGCTGGCCGCGTGTTGTTCGTCGGCGACGCTGCGGCGGTGTGTGACGTCATGACGGGCGAGGGCATCGGCCAGGCCTTGCAAACCGGAATGATGGCGGCGCACCACATCAACTCGTCGTGGCACGACGCCGCCGCGGTTGCCGCCGGCTACGAGTCCGAGGTGATGACCGAGCTCGGCCCCGACCATCGGATGAGTTCGCTGCTCGTCCGGGCGTTGAAGCATCGCAAAGGCGCGTCGATCGCGCTCGCCATCGCCGCCACCAACGACTGGACCAGGCGCAACTTCATCCGGTGGCTGTTCGAGGACTCACCGCGAGGAATCGCCTACCGCCCGGCCCTGTGGCGCCGCGGCGCGCTCAGTGGTCCAGGCGCCTACCGCGACTAACGCCCGCCGAGGTGCCCCACCCCCACCGGTTCTGTTGTACAAAGCGCGCGGCTGGGCGCGCGCTTTGTACAACAGAACGGGTTCGGGGAGTGGTCAAGGCCGTCAGGGGAACAGCGGCGGTCCGAAGATCGGCTTCGACGGATCGTTGTGACGGCCCTTGCGAGACATCGGACCGAAGCGTGGCATGTCGCTGAACGGCATCTTCCACTTGATGAACGGCCCGATCTGCAGGTAGTTCATCGTCTGAGCGATCTGGAAGCCCACCGAGTGGTGCCACAGGATCGACGGAATGTTCTCGTAGGAGACGAAACCGTATCCATTGGTCATCGTCGTCGTATCGGGAGGGTCACGGCGGAAGAAGAAGTCGGCCATCGTGTTCGCCAGGCCGCCGCGACGGTACGGCTTGTCGACCCAGAGGTCGAACATCAGAAACTCGTCGGCGGCCAGCTTCATTCGGGGAACGCCGTTGGCCAACGCTGTCTCGGTGGCCCTCGTCTCCCAGATCCGCCCCACGGGCTCCTTGTCGGCGTTCAACGCGACGATCACGTTCCAGCGCCCGTCACGCATGGCCTTCTGTGCGATCTTGAGTTGACGCTTGTTGGCGCAGATCTTGGGGAGGATCGGGTCGTCGGGAGTGTTGACCTCGACGATCTCGAACTCGGGATCGATCGAGTCCGGATCGATCGGCGACTCCCGCGGTGTGACATAGACGACGAACGCCGACACCACGGTCGGCTTGTACTCGTTGAGTTTGTTCTTCAGACCCTCGATCGATGGCATGGCAAGGAGCGTACGTCGTCCGCCCGTCGTTGCGCTCCGCCACCGTTGCGCGCCGACCAACTCCGGTCAACCGAACTTGGCCTTCACCTTCTGAATGCCGGCACCCACCTCGATGAGGGTGGCGCGGTCGCCGACAGCGAGGCCGACCACCGCTCCGACCACGCCGGCGGCGAACACGGCGAACAGCGACACCCACCCTGCATCCAGCAACAGCCGCAGCGGCAGAGCGAATGCGCAGATCCCGGCGACGAGGGCCGCCGCCGGTCGCAACGCCAGGATCGACTGCTTCCACGTCGTGCCCAACAGCCGGTTCGCGACCTCGATGCGGAACGCCGAGTAGGGGATGATGACGGCCACGTGCACGGCAGCGATTGCGACAACGCCCCGGTCGATGAACAACAGAAATCCACCAAGCAGGATCGGGACGAAGATCAGGGAGAAGTAGAGGCCGAGTCGGGGCTTGCCCATCGCGTTGAACAGGTCGCCCGATGCATACCCGACGCCGACGAAACCGCCGGCCACGCAGAGCAACTCCATGATCGGAATCGCGCCGAGCACCTCGGGGTACAGCACGGTGATGAAGTCGCGGGCAATCAGCGACATGCCGACGCCGGCGGCGAATCCGAACATGCACAGCAGGCGCAGGGCCTTGAGCGACGCGTTCCTGAGAGCTTCGGCCCCCGCCTCCCGTGCCGCTGCGAACGCAGGAAAGGCCACGTTGGAGAAGAGGTTGTAGACACTGCCCAGCACGAGTTCCGGTAGCCGAAAGGCGGTGTAGTACTCGCCGAACTCTCGGGACTTGCTATCGAAGTGCCGGGAGAGGACGAGGTAGTCGCCTTGGAGCCACAGCATGCCGACGAGCTGAGCCAGGAACATCGTCGATCCGAACTTAAGCATCTGTCCGGCCACCTTCGGGTCGAACCGCAAGATGGGCTTGAAGCCGACGAGCACCCAAGTGACCGCCGTGGCGGCAACCTCGGCGCTCAGGACTCCGATCACCATGGCGATCGGGCCGAGTCCCGCTTTCAGCAGACCGACCGACATGGCGAACCGGCCGAGTGAGCGAGTGAAGTCAGCCTTCGCCCGCCGCCTGAAGTCGAGGTCGCGTTTGAGCATGGCGTCGGGCACCTGGCCCAGGCCCTTCACCAGGACCAGCGCAGCGACAACCCTGAACAGGTTGGGGTCGCCCGCCCCCAGGAACTCATCGATGACCTCGGCGCCGAAGAAGATCAGCGTCGACAGGACCACGGCCACTGCCATGTTCACGGTGAAGGCCACAGCTACCCGCTCGGTCTGGCCCTTCTCCTGTTCGAAGATGAGCGAAGCGCCCATCCCCACGCCCAGGAGAATGTCGATCCAGAACACCAGGGTCAGTGCGATACCGACAACCCCGATGCCGTCGGCCCCGAGGATCTTGGTGGCGATCGTGTAGGTCGCGAACGAGCCGACCTGCATGAGCCCGAAGCCGACGAGCGCCCAGATGAACCCGCCGGCCGCTTTGCGACCGAGACTCGGCTCGGCACTCCCGCTCTCGTCGGGCGCGCCCCCCTCGACACTCTCCACGACGTCGGCCACGACGCACCATGGTAGCGAGGACTCCCGGCGGCACCGATTCGACGACCGCTACTGTTCGGCCATGCGCACGCGACTGACCGAGATCCTCCAGATCGAACACCCGGTGATGCTCGCCGGGATGGGCGGCGTGTCCTACAGCGAGGTCGTCGCCGCGGTGTCCAATGGCGGCGGGTTCGGCTGCATCGGGGCCTCGACGATGTCCAACGACCGCATGGCCAGCGAGATCGCGGCCACGAAGGCGCTGACCGACAAGCCGTTCGGAGTTGATCTGCTCACTGCCGCCCCCGGCGACATGGAGGCACAGGTCGACATCATCGCCGCGGGCGGCGCGACAGTCTTCGCCGCTGGGTTGGGCGTGCCCCGCAAGGTCATCGACCAGTGCCACGACAACAACATCATCGTCGTGAACATCTGCGGAAAGGTGCGGCACGCGATCGCAGCGGTCGAGGCCGGCTGCGACATCGTCGTCGCCCAGGGCACCGAGGCCGGCGGCCACACCGGCCAGATCGCCACGATGGCCCTCGTTCCGCAGGTGGTCGACGCCGTCGGTGATCGGGTGCCGGTGGTCGCGGCAGGCGGCCTCTTCGACGGACGGGGGTTGGCCGCAGCGCTGTCGCTCGGCGCGGACGGAATCTGGGTGGGCACCCGCTTCATCGCCACCCCGGAGGCGTATGGAGTGCGGGGCTACAAGGACCTGCTGTTGGCAGCCCAGGAGGACTCGACGGTCATCAGCAAGGGGTTCACCGGCAAGACGTGCCGGGTCCTGCGCAATGGGTACACGCAGTACTGGGAGGAACACCCCGAGGAGCTACAGCCGTTTCCCCAGCAGTTCCTCCAGTCGATGAACGACGGGGCGAACCACCTCGGCCTGGGCCTCGACGACGCCGAGATCGACCTCGACAAGGAGTTCTTCCCGGCAGGGCAGGGTGTCGGAGCCATCAACGAGTTGGTGCCCGCCGCTGAACTGGTGCAGCGCTTCGTCGCCGAAGCCGAGGCCGTGCTCGACCGGGTTGCCGCATTTCGCGAATGACCTCCGCCTCCAATAGCCCTCCCCAGCCCGTTCTGTTGTACAAAGCGCGCGCCTGGGCGCGCGCTTTGTACAACAGAACCGGTTCGGGGAGAGCTATTGGGCCCAGGTCTTGATCTTCTCGACGAGGGCCGGCTGGTCGGCGTCGAAGGGGGTCACGTTGAGGATCGTCACCCCGGCTTCCTTGAACGCGGCGATCCGTTCCTTGACGTAGCCCTCGGGGCCGACGAGGTTGAACGCCTCCAAAAGGTCGAGCGGCACCGCAGCGGCCGCCTCGTCCTTCTTGCCGGCCAGGTAGAGCTCCTGGATCTTCTCGGCCTCGGCCTCATAGCCGTAACGCCGAACCAACGCGTTGTAGAAGTTGCGGTCCTTCGCTCCCATGCCCCCGACGTAGAGAGCGACCAGCGGGCGCGCCATGTCGAGGACACCCTTCACGTCATCGCCGACCGCGACGAGTCCGCTGGCGACGATGTCCATAGGACCGAGTTCGGGGTCGCGCTTGGCGTACCCGGCTGCCAGAGCGTCACCGAACGCGAGGTCGGCCTTCTCAGGATGGAAGAACATCGGCATCCAGCCTTCGGCCAGCTCCGCGGTGAGCTCGATGTTCTTGGGCCCGAGCGCCGCGACCTGGATCGGGATGCGCGAGCGCACAGGATGGTTGATGATCTTCAGCGGCTTGCCGAGCCCGGTGCCCTGCTCCGGTGGGAGCGGGAGGGTGTAGTACTTGCCGTCGTAGGTCAGCTTCTCCTCGCGAGCCCACACCTTGCGGCAGATCTCGATGATCTCGCGAGTGCGGCCGAGCGGAGCGTCGTAGGGGACTCCGTGGAACCCCTCGATGACCTGCGGCCCCGAGGCCCCGAGGCCGAGGATGCAGCGGCCGCCAGACACGTGGTCGACCCCCGCCGCGGTCATGGCGATCAGCGCGGGCGTCCTCGTGTAGATCGGCAGGATGCCTGCCGCGATCTGGACCGTAGACGTCTTCGCCGCCACGTACCCCATGGCGGACACAGCGTCGAAGCTGTACGCCTCGGCGACATAGACGATGTCGAGGCCGGCCTTCTCGAGTGCGACGGTTTGCTCGACCGACTTCTCGAACCCCCCCGAGTACGGCATCTGCATCGCGATCTTCATACCGGTGTCGCCTCCCCTTCGATGATGTTGCCCAACTTGTCGGTCCGGTGCAGCACTCCCCGCGACAGCGAGCCGACATCGGTGCCGTTCGGGCCTCCGATGTCGAATAGCACCCGGTAACGGGCCCACGCCCGGCCGTCGGCTCGGTCCCACCCATTCAGCAGGATCACCTTGCCGGGCGTGCCGGCGGGGACCCCGGGCAGATCGACGTTGGCGATCACCCGATCATGCAGCAGGAGTTCGTTACCCGTTCGTTTGGCCATGGCTCGAAACCTTACCGATCGGCCGCGCCCGCCTGGTAAGCGAGGCGGTACGGATGGAGGACAGGCACACGTCGCGTGGCCGCGGGTCGGGCACGGTCGCTGCGCTCGCGACGTCGACGAGTGACAAGTCGAGCCCGAACCGGTCACACAGGACCCGCCCGACGTCGGCCCGGCTGAGCCGTTCGGGGCCGACGAGGTGCCACACCCCGCGACGCTCCGGCTCCGGCAGTCCAACGATCTCCCACATCTGCGCCGCGAGGTCGTCGGCGAAGATCGGCATCCGGAACTCGTCGTCGAAGAACGTGACGCGGTCACCGGCCCGCAGGCGCTCGATCGCCCAGGCGGAGGTCTGATCGGTGCCGTCCGCGGCGAGGATCAGCGACGTGCGAACGACGATCGCGTCGGGGCATGCATCGAGGACGGCCCGCTCCGCCAGCGCCTTCGACCGACCGTACGCATGGATCGGTGCGGGAACGGCGTCCTCTGCGTAGGGGGCGTTATCGCCGTCGAACAGCGCGTCGGTCGACACGTGCATCAGCGGTAGGTCCAGCGCTGCGCACGCGCTGGCAACCTCGGTGGTGGAGTCGACTGTGATTCGACCGTTGTCCTTCGAGTACGCCGTGTGGATCACCAGGTCGGGTCGGCGACGTTCAACCACTTCGAAGAACGCGAGTGGCTGCGCGAGGTCGACTCGGTGCGCCTTCACCCCGGCAGCGACGGGCGAACGGTGAATCGTAACCTCGGCGGTCCACCCTTCCGGCGTGGCAGCGACGAGGTGACGGCCGAGCAGGCCGGCCCCTCCGGTGATCAGTGCCTTCATGAACGTCCGCTCCCGGACCAGGACTTGCCCTCATTGGGGTCGATGTCGTGGGGCAGTCCCAGCACCCGCTCGGCGAGAATGTTTCGTTGCACCTGTGTGGTGCCGCCGCCAATGGTCAGAGCCCGGGCGAACAAGTAGCCGAAGTGCCACATGTCGACCGGAGCACCCAGCGGGCCCGCACTCGTGAGCAACGCCGCAGTGCCGGCGAGGTCCTTCGCCAGTTCCATGATCGCCTGACCGTGCTCATCGGCAAGCAGCTTGCGAATCGACGCCTCCGGCCCGGGGGGCTCACCCTTGATGGCTGCGCTGACAGTCCGGAGACGGATCAGGCGGAGGATCTCGGCGTCGACGAACAACCGCGCCAGACGCTGGCGAAGGACCGGATCGGCGCACCCTCCCCGGGCTCGCACGATGTCGAGGAGGTCGCGGGCGTCGGGCCCCATCCCCCAGAGCGCTCCGCCGCCCGACAGCGACACCCGTTCGTTGCCGAGCGTGACCTTGGCGAGGCCCCAGCCTCGGTTCTCCTCTCCCACCAGTGCGTCGGCCGGCAGCCGCACGTCGGTGAAGAAGACCTCGTTGAACAACGCGACGCCGGTCATCTCCCGAACCGGGCGCACCTCCACGCCGGGTGCGTCCATCGGACACACGAAGTAGGAGATCCCCTGGTGCTTTGGCGCGTCTGGATCGGTTCGGGCGATCAGGATGCCGAACTGGCTGTTCTGCGCGTTCGAGTTCCAGATCTTCGAGCCGTTGACCACCCATTCGTCACCGTCGCGCACGGCGCGGGTGCCGAGCGCGGCGAGGTCGCTTCCCGCCCCAGGCTCGCTGAAGAGCTGGCACCAGATCTCCTCGCCGGCGAGCAACGGGAACAGGTAGCGATCCTTCTGTTCCGGGGTGCCGGCATGCACGAGCGTCGGGCCTGCCCAACCGATGCCGATCACGTTGTCGGGACGACGGATCCGCGCCCGCCGCAACTCGTCGTCGATGATGAGTTGGTGGATCGGATCGGCGTCGAGACCCCACGGCCTTGGCCAGTGCGGCGCCACGAGTCCCGCCTCGGCGAGCTCGCGGCCCGTCGGTGCTGGGTGCTCCGCGATCCAGGCGCGCACGTCACCGCGGCGCGGGTCGTCCTCGGCGGGCATCTCCAGGTCCATCGCCGGTCAACGTAGGCGCTGGAGGCGCTCCACCGCGGTTGCGATCACGTCGGGGCGTTTGCAGAACGCCCAGCGCACATAGGTCCGCCCCTTGGCGGGGTCGGCGTAGAACACGCTGCTCGGAATCGCGACGAGGCCGACGCGGCGCGGCAGATCTAGACAGAACTGTCGTGCGTCATAAGCACCGACCTGGGCGACGTCGGTCGTGAGGAAGTAGCCACCTTCTGCTCGGGGCACGTCGAACCCAACATCGGCGAGCCCGACCGCCAACTGGTCGCGACGCTCACGAAGCTCTGCGCGAAGCGCGTCGAAGTAGTCGTCGCCGAGGCCCAGCCCAACGGCAATCCCGTACTGCAGCGGGCCCCCGCTCACATAGGTGAGGAATTGCTTTGAGGTGCGCACGGCCGACACGAGGTCCGCTGGCCCGATGATCCAGCCGACCTTCCACCCGGTGCACTGGAACGTCTTGCCGCCCGACGAGATGGTGAGCGTCCGCTCCGCCATGCCCGGCAGCGATGCCATCGGCACATGGTCTCCGTCGTACACCAGATGCTCGTAGACTTCGTCAGCCACGACGATCAGGTCGTGTTCGATCGCAACGTCGGCGACGACCTGCCGTTCCTCCGCGGTCAGCACCTTGCCCGTCGGGTTGTGCGGCGAGTTGACCAGGAGGATCTTCGTGCGGGTCGAGACCGCCCCGCGGAGTTCATCGGGGTCGAAGGCCCAGCGCTCCCCCTCCACACGTAGCGTCGCCACGCGGAGCACACCACCGGCCATCGCGACGGAGGCCGCGTAGCTGTCGTAGTAGGGCTCGAACGTGACGACCTCATCACCGGGATCGACGAGCGAGATCAGGGCCGCGGCAATCGCCTCGGTGGCCCCGGTGGTTACGAGCACTTCACGGTCGGCGTCGACGGGCAGACCGTGGAAGCGCTCCTGGTGTGCAGCGATCGCTGCTCGCAACTCGGGGATGCCTGGCCCTGGCGGGTACTGGTTGAAGCCCTCACGGATCGCTTTGACCGCCGCCTCGGCGACCTCACCGGGAGGGTCGGTGTCGGGAAATCCCTGACCAAGGTTGATGGCCCCGGTTTCAGCGGCGAGCGCCGACATCTCCGCGAAGATCGTCGTGCCGAATCCGTGGAGGCGTTGCGCGAGGAATCCCGATTCCACGGGCTCGGAGGCTACCCGGACCACCCCGCCAAGCCCGTTCTGTCCCGCGAATCTCCAGGAAATCCTGAAGGTTCGCGGGACAGAACGGGTACCGGGGGACGAATCGCACACCTACACTGCCGGGCGCACGAGAGCCTGAGGGGGTCCGCGAGATGACTGGTGGTTGGAACTTCGCCGAGATCTGGGAGCGCATTGCCGACAAGTTCCCCGACGCGCAAGCCCAGGTGCAGGGCGACCGCCGCTTCACATGGGCTGAGTTCGACCGACGAGCCGACGGCGTTGCCCGCACGCTTCTCGACAGCGGCGCCCGCCACCAGGACAAGGTTGCGCTGTACCTCTACAACGGGCCCGAGTACATGGAGACGGCGTTCGCCTGTTATAAGGCGTCGCTCGTTCCGGTCAACACCAACTACCGCTACATCGACGACGAGCTCACCTACCTGTGGGACAACGCCGACGCTGTGGCCGTGGTCTTCCACGGCGAGTTCGCTCCCACCATCGAGCGCATCCGTGACCGCGTGCCCGACGTGAGGCTGTGGCTCTGGGTCGACGACGGCACGGGCCCGTGCCCCGACTGGGCGACGCCCTACGAGGACGCCGCAGCGACCGAGACTGAGCGGGTCGTCGGTGAGCAGGGCCGGTCAGGTGACGACATTCTCATGATCTACACCGGCGGAACCACCGGCATGCCCAAGGGCGTGATGTGGCGGCAGGACGACCTCATCCACGCCACCTGCACAACCGGCATGCCCCTTCTCAGCGGCGAGCAGTCCGAGGTGGGCTACGACGCGCTCATCGAGCAGATCGCTGCACCTGGAGCGCCCGGCCTTCCCGCTTGTCCCCTGATGCACGGCACCGGATGGTTCACCGCGAACATCTTCCTGGTACAGGCGGGATCGATGGTCTCCCTCGTCGACCGCAGGTTCAACGTCGAGGAGATTCTCGACACCATCGAGCGCGAGAAAGTCGGCGCCATCACGATCGTCGGCGACAGCTTCGCCAAGCCGATCGTCCGGGCCCTCGACGACAACCCCGGGCGCTGGGACCTGTCGTCGCTCGTTCTCGTCACCAGCTCCGGCGTGATGTGGTCCGAACCCGTCAAGCACGCGATGTTGGCCCACCACCCCGGCATGCTGCTGATCGACGTGTTCTCGAGCTCGGAGGCGATCGGGCTCGGGCAGTCGATCTCCGCTGCTGGCGCCGAGGCCGACACCGCGAAGTTCTCGCTCGGTCCGTCCGCCCGGGTGATCAACGATGACGGCAACGACGTCGTGCCCGGCAGCGGGGAGAAGGGGCGCGTCGCCGTTCGGGGCTTCACGCCGATGGGCTACTACAAGGATCCCGAGAAGTCGGCGGCGACGTTCATCACGATCGACGGAGCCCGCTATTCGATGCCCGGCGACTGGGCGACCGTCGACGAGGACGGCACGATCAGCCTCCTCGGCCGAGGGTCGGTGTGCATCAACACCGGGGGCGAGAAGGTGTTCCCCGAGGAGGTCGAGGAGGCGCTCAAGCTCCACGCCGCCGTCAACGATGCCGTCGTGGTCGGCGTGCCCGACGATAAGTTCGGTCAAGCAATCACCGCCGTGGTCGAGCTGCACCCCGGCGCGTCGGTGAAGGAGCACGAGCTGATCGACGAGGTCAAGCGCCACCTTGCGCCCTACAAGGCCCCGAAACGAGTGCGCCTCGTCGACACGATCGGTCGGGCACCCAACGGCAAGGTCGACTACAAGCGTCATCTGGCCGAATCGCTCGATGAACTCGGCATCGCACCGAGCCCGATCCCCGTCGCCAACGCGTAGGACGTGCGGTTATCGAGCACACGCCCGCCTGCGACTCCAGCTCGATTTCCGAGAAGTTTGTGCAGATGACGACACCTGGTGTCGGATTCTGCACAATCTTCGTGCACCGACCACCTGAAACTCAGCGACCCGGGTGCGGGGGTGCAGGTCAGGCGACGAAAATAGGCTAAATAGCCTATTAAGCCCGACGAGTCGGTTCCTCACATTCGTAGTGGTCACGGAGAGTGACAGCGGTTTGTGAAAGGACCACCATGAGCGCCTTCCCCACTCGACGACGTCTCATGCCGACGGCCTTCATGGCGTTCGGTGTGCTGTTCACCGTGATCGGTGCGATTGGATTCGGGCCGGTCTCGTCGGCCGGTGAGCCGACGACCTACCACGAGAGTGGCGATCCGACCACGACCGTGGCCGTCACCACGACGACCGCACCGGCCACGACCACCACCACGACTGCTGCTGTCACCACGACGACCGCTGCGGCGACGACTACGACGGCACCGGCGACGACCACCACCACTACCGCAGTGGCCGTCACGACCACGACCGCACCGAAGGCAACGACGACGGCGAAGGCCGTGATCCTTCCTGCTTCGACGGTCAAGCCGCAGGCCACCACGCCGGCAACGACCCTCGCTGTCACCGGTTCGGACACCACCACCAACCTGACGCTCATCGGGATCGGCGTGTCGATGTTTGTCGTCGGTCTCGTCCTCTTCGAGATCCGGGCAGCCCGCTCCCCCGCCTGAACTCCCTCCTGGGCTCGTTCTGTCCTGCGAGAGCACCACCCGGGTGGTGCTCTCGCAGGACAGAACGAGCCAGGTGTCGCGCCGTCTAACCTTTCCGCCGTTCACGTACGGATCGGAAGGAACTCTCAATGGCTGACTTGGGTTACGACGGCAAGGTCGCGATCATCACCGGCGCCGGTGGTGGACTCGGCCGGAGCCACGCGTTGGAACTGGCGAAGCGCGGCGCTCGAATCGTCGTCAACGACCTCGGCGGCAGCGTGTCGGGCGACGGGAGCGACAAGGGCGCTGCCCAGCACGTCGTCGAGGAGATCGAGGCCCTCGGCGGAGAGGCCGTCGCCAGCACCGACAGCGTCTCGACCCCCGAAGGTGGCAAGGCCATCGTGCAGACCGCGGTCGACGCGTTCGGCACAGTCGACATCGTCATCAACAACGCCGGAATCCTCCGCGACAAGACGTTCCACAACCTCACTCCGGAGCTTCTGACGCCGGTCATCGACGTCCACCTGCTCGGCGCCTTCTACGTAACCCAGCCGGCGTGGCTCATCATGCGCGAGAAGAGCTACGGCCGTGTTATCAACACCAGCTCCAACTCGGGCATCCTCGGCAACTTCGGTCAGTCGAACTACGGCGCCGCCAAGATGGGCCTCGTCGGCTTCACCCGGGTCCTCGCCAACGAGGGCCGCAAGTACAACATCAAGGTCAACGCCATCGCGCCGGTCGCCAAGACCCGCATGACTGAGGAGCTGCTCGGCGGTTTCGGCGACAAACTCGATGCCGCCGAGGTAACCCCCACCGTCGCGTACCTCGCACACGAGGACTGCCCCGTCACCGGCGAGATCTACTCCGTCGCCGGCGGCTCGGTCTCCCGCTTCTTCATCGGCCTCACCCCCGGCTACTACAAGAATGGCCACACCGTCGAGGACGTCCGCGACAACTTCGACGTCATCCGCAACGAAGAGGGCTACATCGTGCCCGAGGGACCCCAGGACGAGCTGGGCAAGCTGCTCGGCCTCCTCTCGGGCGAGTAGCGCCCCGCCCAGCCTCGCTCTGTCCCGCGGATCTTCAGGATTTCCTGAAGATCCGCGGGACAGAACCTGTTCCGGAGGTTCATGGCTACTTCTTGTCGGTGAACTCCGAGGCGTCGACCTCCTGGCCGGTACGGCGGTCGAGCACCACGCTCTCGCTGGAGAACCGCAGCTTCATCCCGAGGACCGCCCGGTCGATGTAGCGGTGCGCCAACCAGGACACACCGAACGCCGCGGCGAGCTTCAGCACGGCGCTGGGCAGCGTGCCCATGCCGTCGGTGACGATCGCGACGAGCACGAACGCCAGCAGGTGCCATACGTAGAGGGAGTACGACATCTCCCCCACCTTTCGGAACCACCGGAGCGAGAACACCCGGCTGATCCAGGCGTCCTTGCAGCGGGCAAAACAAAGCGTGAGCGGCGCGATCGCAAGCCCCATCACGCTGAACCCCCAGCGGAAGATCCAGAGCTCGTCGGTACACGGCCGATGTGGTGCCCCGAGTTCGACGGCACACCACATCTCGCCGTTCACGTTCGCCACCTGCGACTCGTCCCGAGGGATGCCCGGAACCCAGAACCCGAACCCACGCTTGTGCAGGACCTCCAGCGACGAGATCAGCACCAGTCCCGCGATCACTGCACCGATGGTCCCCGACCAGGTGATGATTCGTTTCGCCCGCGGTGACAGCGGATCGGGCAGCCGGGCGTTGCCGAACGCCAAGAGCACCCCGATGAGCAGCGCATCGGGACGCGCCATCCACAGCAGCCGCAACCCTCGCGTCCAGATGTCGAGCTTGTACTCCTTGCCGGGCCAGGGACCGAGGTCGACGTTCCATCGGGACCATCCGATCCACACGATGAGCGCCACCATGACAGCGCTCACGACCCAGACCCGCCGCTTCACCGCCAGCACCACCACGGCAGCGAACCCGACCACGAGGTAGAACTGCTCCTCCAGCGCCAGCGACCAGAACTGCACAAGGGGCCCGGACCGGCCACCGATCGGGTAGACGAGGTGGTACATGTAGGTCGCCGCCGCGGCGACGTTGCCCGGAATGGCGTTCACCTGCTCCAGCCCGTCGCCGTCGAGGGTGATGCCCGACACCTTGACCAGGCCGTAGATGAGCAGCCACGCCAGCATGCATGCATAGGAGTTCGGCAGGAGCCGCAGAGCCCGCCGGGTGTAGAAGCGCCGGAGGTCGATCGCACCGTTCTGACGCCGCTCCTGCATGAGCAGCGAGACGATCAGGAAGGCGCTGATCACGAAGAACACGTCCACGATGGGATTGAACGAGTCGGTCTGCTCGGGGAAGATGTGGCCGAGCAGCACGATCACCACGCCGATCCCGCGCATGCCGTCGAACCCGCCGACGAAGCCGAGCCGGGGGGCCGCGCTGACGAACGCTTCCCTCGCGGACGGTTGGTTGGCAGCGGTCACGACTCGGGATCCTGGCCCGGGGTCTCGACCATCTTGCCGGTCCGCAGGTCGAGCGTCTCCTTCTCCGAGGCGAACCGCAGCTTCATGCCCATGACCTTGAGTTCCACCTTGTAGTACACGGGGACGGCGAACAGGAACGCCGACGCGATCACGATCGGGGTGCGGACCAGCTTCATCGTGGGCGTGGCGTCGTCACCATCGGTGAGCGCCAGCAGGATCACGTACGGCAGCGCGTGCCAGACGTAGAGCGAGTAAGACATCCGGCCCAACCAGCGGAACGGCGACCAGCAGAAGAAGCGGTCGAGCCACCATCCGGGAAAGCGCAGGAGGGCAAACGTCATCGCCGCGAACCCGATAGCTCCCAACGTGTGCCCGAAGCGGAACCAGTACCAGTGCCCCGACATCGCCTCGTGGGTGGCTGCCGCCGGGGTGTCGGGGAGGTACTTGAAGTAGGGAAGCCCGACCTTCTCCATGATCCCGCTCGACAGGTTCAGGATCACGATCCACAGGGCGAACCCTGCGTAGCCGGCCCACATGATGGGCTTGCGAAGCTGCTGCACACGCTCCTCGGTCAAATGCGCGTTCAGGATGGCGAGGAAGACCCCGAGCATGAGGGCATCGGGTCGCTGAAGGAACGCCAGCCGGATACCCGACGGCGTGCTCTCCGCCATCGCCGGCCCGGTATACGCCAGCAGGCGAGCGATGCCGATGCCGACGAACCCCAGTGCCATCGCTCCGCCCAGCACCTTGATCCAGTTACGACGCAGGCATAGGAGCACGAGGCCGGGGATCACGAAGTAGAAGTGCTCCTCCACCGACAGGGTCCACAGGTGCCACATGGTGCGCTGGTCCTGCGTGTCGGGGTGGATCATGTACAGGCCGTTCGGGAAGAACACGTGGTACACGTAGGTGACGGCGGCGAGTGCGTCCTTGGCGATCTCGCTGAGCTTGATGCCCTCGATGTCGAGCAGCTCCCCAATCACACCGATCACGAGCCACACCGACACGAAGAGCCACACCGATGGCAGCAGTCGCACACCACGGCGGATGAAGAACTTCCGCAGGTTGATCGTGCCGGTGGAACGCGACTCCTGTAGCAGCAGCGTCACGATCAGGAATCCGCTCAGCACGAAGAAGCTGTCGACGATCGTCACCCACGATTCGAGGTACTCGAACAGCGCGTGGCCGATCAGGACCATCGCGACGCCGACGCCGCGGACTCCGTCGAAGTAGCCGACGAACCCGAGCTTGGGTGCACGCGACGTCCATCGTGTCGTCGCGGTCATCGGGGGTCACCCGCGTCGGAGGCAGTGGATGTCGCAGCAACCGAGGTGGCCGACGACGCCGATGTCACGGCGAAGCGATCCTTGAGCTTGATCGCGCGAATCTCGACGTACTTGTAGCTGGGGTACGCGACGAGGAACGGAAGGCTGATCGCCAGCACCACCCACAGCGGGCGTGGGACGACGCCACCGAGACCGTTGCGGTCGAGGCCGAGCGGCCCGTGCACCAGCTCCTGGATCGGCACGTGCCACAGGTAGAGGCTGTAGGACAGCAGACCCCCGGTCCACA
Organism: Microthrixaceae bacterium; assembly: GCA_019694615.1. GTDB lineage: Bacteria > Actinomycetota > Acidimicrobiia > Acidimicrobiales > Microtrichaceae > SSF14. The sequence goes on from JAIBBP010000111.1 coordinate 25,636, forward strand.
CGAAGAACCGCATGGCGAGGAAGCGGTTGGGAAGCCAGTCCGGCAGCCGGAAGGCGCACAGCGTGATCGTCATCATCGCCCAGTTGGCGGCGGTGTTGCCCCACTGGAACCAGTAGAAGCCGCTCGGCCTGGTGCCGCTGGAGAGCAGGTCGCGGAACCCTTCGGGGAGGTACTCGTGGTTCCACCCGAGGGTCCTCATCAGGCCGGTGGACGCCCACACCGAGAAGAACAGCACGGGAATCGCCACGTAGCCGGCAGCGCCGAGGATCTTCCGGGTGCGCTCCGGCGCATCCTCGGGGATGTGGGCCGAAATGATGGCGCCGATCATTCCCACCATGAGCGAGTCGGGGCGTTGCAGCCAGACCGCGCCTGCAACCTCCTTGAGAGGTCCGGCGAACACGAAGAGCCGCGACAGCTGCACTGCTGCGGTAAGTGCGACGAGGATCGCCGTCACCGCCCGGATCCGTCCTTTGACGATGAAGACCAACGCGACGAGACCGATGGCGAGGTAGAACTGCTCCTCGATCGACAGAGTCCACAGGTGATCGATCCATGGGCCGTCGTTGGCCGGATACACGATGTTGTGGATGTAGAGAGCGGAGGCCACGACTTCCTTGGCGAGCTCGCTCAGGGTCTGCACCGGAGTGTTGTGACCCATTTGCTTGATGAGGACGCCGATCACGACAGTTCCCGCCAGCATCACCCACAACGCGGGGAGGAGTCGGAGCAGACGACGGGCGTAGAACTTCTTGACGTCAACCCGACCGGTCTCGCGGTGCTCCTGAAGCAACAGCGTCGTTATGAGAAACCCCGAAATGACGAAGAAGACATCGACGATCGCCGAAAACGAGAGCGTGGCGTCGGGGAGCGCGTGCCCTGCCATCACACCTAACACCCCGAACCCGCGGATGCCATCGAAGGGTGCGACATGGCGCAGCCGCGGCGCCAACGACACCCAGCCGCGGTTCATCACTTGCGCCACTTCCTCGATCCCCCTGATGTCGGGCCGAACCCGGTACGAACCGGCTCAGAGTACGCGCGTCCTCGACGAGCGGGCGAGTACGGGCGTGGATGCCCCGTGCCGTTTCTCTCAAGTGTGGATTACCGCCGGAGAATCGGTACCTTGAATCCCGGGCAGGGGGCGACGCCCGGCGAGGGGGATGCACATGATGACTTCGAGGCTCGGACGTCGGCGTCAGCCCGCCGCTCGTTTCCGGTGCGGCAGCTCCGCAGTACTCGTCGCAGTACTCGTGGGCTCGTTCGGGTTGACGGCGTGCGAGAACCCTTTCAGCTTCCTCGAGTCGTACGCGAACGCGAACGCGACGCAACCCCGTCCGGTGTCCACAAGCACCACGACAACAAGCCCCACGACCACCAGCACGACGACTGTTGCCGTGCCCCCGCCACCGACCGACTCCGACATCACCGTCTGGGCACTCGGAGACTCGCAGGGCTCCCCCAGCAACGACACGGCCCGCGGCAAGCCGGGGCCCGAGATCATCGGCGAGCTCATC
>JAIBBP010000178.1 GCA_019694615.1 Microthrixaceae bacterium
GGCTCAACGGTGGGGTCCGAGGCGTCGGTGGTCGGTTCGATCGTCGGACAGGCGGCCGAAGTCGGCGCCGGTGCGCGCGTGATCGACGGCAGCGTCATCGGGCATCGGGAGAAGGTCGCCTCGGGCACCGAGATCGCCGGAGCGACGGTTCCGGATCCGTCGACCTGGCAGTGACAGCAGAGGGCCTCCTCCGCAAAGGACGATGGCTCGACACATGAAAGGCACGAACATGCGAGCACTCGTGACGGGGGGAGCGGGGTTCATCGGATCCACGCTCGTCGATCGCCTCCTTGCCGAAGGGCATTCGGTCGACGTCGTCGACAACCTGAGCTCGGGCAAACTCGCAAACCTGGCCGATGCGCGCTCCAATCGCGACCACGACCTCACGATCCACCAGATCGACATTCGCGAGCCCGGGGTCGCCGAACTCATCGAGCGTCGCAACCCCGATGTGGTGTTCCACCTCGCCGCTCAGGCCGACGTGCGGGTGTCGGTGAGCGATCCCGTACTCGACGCGTCGATCAACGTCATCGGATCGCTTCATGTTCTGGAAGGTGCACGGCGCGCCGGGGCGGACAAAGTGGTGTTCGCGTCGAGCGGCGGGACGATCTACGGCGAGCCCGATGTGTCGGCGCTGCCGGTTCCCGAGACGGCCCCGCTGCGACCCGAGTCGCCCTACGGCATCACCAAGCGAGTGTTCACGGACTACCTCAACGCCTACCGACTGCTGCACAACCTCGAATTCACGTCGCTGGCACTCGGCAACGTCTACGGTCCGCGTCAGGATCCGCACGGCGAGGCGGGGGTTGTCTCGATCTTCGCCGGCAAGCTGCTGGCGGGTGAGCCGTGCACGATCTTCGGCGACGGTGAGCAGACCCGCGATTTCGTCTTCGTCGACGACGTCGTCGACGCATTCGTCCGCGCCGCCACCCGCGGCGGTGGCCTTCTGTTCAACATCGGCACCAGCACCGAAGTCTCGGTCAACGCCTTGTACGCCTCGATGGCAGCGGCCGCTGGCGTTTCGGCCCCTGCGGTCTACGCTCCCGCACGAGCGGGCGAGCTCAACCGCATCGCGCTCGACGCGGGCAAAGCCAAGATCCACCTGGGTTGGGAGTCGTGGACGACGCTCGACGACGGCACACGCGCGGTCATCGAGTGGACCCGCAGCACCGGGGGTTGACTCCCTTCGAGGTCCGCCCCGGTGGCGGAACCCGAGCCATAGCCGCCGTGTTTGGGCTGTTGCTCGTCGCTGGCGTGATCGTGCTCGCGACGACCGGTAGCGCGGTTCCCTTGCTACCAGGGCTGTGGGTCGGCTGGTATCCGGTCCTCGTGGCCGTTCGAACGCGTGTCACCGTCGTCGACGGAACCATGTTCGTACGCAACCCGTTTCTGTCGTACAACTTCACGCCTGCCGAGATCGATGGTCTTGAGGTGGTGCGACTGGCGTCGAACTGGAATCTGCGTCGCCCAGTGGACCCTGCCGGACTTCAGCGGCTCCGTGTCCTCGTGGTCGACGGCGTGGGTCGTGAAGTCACCCTTGTCGCTACGGATCGCTTCAGAATCCAGACGGGAATCCCGGCGGAGTTCCAGCAACTCGCCGACGCGCTCGGGGTACCCCTGCAGGTGCGGAGCTAGCAACCCCTAGCGCTCGATGTTTTGTGGTCACGAAGCGACCTCTGTGGTCGTTTCGTGACCACAAAGCGGAGCGCGGGGCTCGTGGGGGCCGGGGAGCCCCCAAGGCTTGACCTTTGGCGACCTCTCGAACCTCCTAGCGGAACAAATCGTCGGAGGGGGAGCGCACCACGTCGGTGATGACGCCACTTTGCGTACCAGAAGGTACGAACCACGCATCGTCGACGCCGCGGATGACAGCGACGGGGACACCCGTCGCCTTGCCCATGACGAGGTCGGCGGCGCCGGCGAGCTCGTCGACGATGCAGACCTCGGTGACCATCAACTCCCGCCCGTAGGAGTCCTCGGTACCTCGCAGGTCGAGGACGGGGATGATGCCGGCCGCCCCGATGGCGACATCGGTGACGCCGCGGCGCCACGGGCGTCCGAAGGTGTCGGACACGATGACGCCCACCTCCACCCCGCCCTTGCCCCTGATCCCGTCTCGGATCCGTCGCGCTGACCGGTCCGGATCGTCGGGAAGGAGCGCTGCCCAGCCACGATCGACGTTCGAGAGGTCGATCCCGGCGTTGGCACAAACGAACCCGTGCTTCGTCTCACTGATGATGAGGTCACCGCGCCTGCGCAGGATCCGACGGGACTCCCGCTCCACGATCGGCTTGTGGCTGAGCGGGTCCGACGGGTCGACCTCGACCATCGCGCCTTCCGCCTTCGAGACGATCTTCTGCGTGACGACCACCACGTCGTTGCGATGTAGCTCGACGGCGTCGCAGATGATCTGGGCCAGGTCGGCTGCTCGCCCGATCTCCCCGATGTCCTCGACGCCGAAGATCTCGAGCCGGCTCATAGCGCTGCCTCGATCACGGCTCGAGCCAACGATGCCGAAACGCCGGGCTGCGACATGATCGTGGGCGTCGCGACGCACCGCAGGCCGAGAGCCTCGACCTGATGGATGAGGGGTGTGTCGATCTCGTCGATGACCAGCGTCCCGGCGAGATCGGCGTAGATGGAGGCCACCCCGACGGCTGAGGTTTCGTGTCCCAGCTCCGAGAGCAAACGGTCGGCAGGCCCTTTCAACGCCTTGCCTCCGATGATGGGAGAGACCGCGACCACGGCGCTCCGTCGTGCCGCGACCGCTGAACGAATGCCCGGGACTGCGAGCAGTGGCCCGATCGACACGATGGGGTTCGACGGAGCGACCACGACGACGTCGGCGGTTTCGATCGCATTGAGTACGCCCGGTGCGGGGTCGGCGCTATCGGCACCCTCGACCCGGACGCCGGTGACCTCGACGGCGTGTTGCTCCCGCACGAAGTACTCCTGGAAAGCCAAGTCGCCCCGGTCGGTCCGCAACACAGTGGCGATCGGGTCGTCGGTGACGGGGAGCAGCAGCAACGGCAGTCCCCAAGCAGCCACCATCTCGGCGGTCACCTCGGAAAGCGGGGCGCCTTCGGCCAACCTGGACGTGCGATAGAGGTGTGTGCCGAGGTCGCGGTCGCCCAGGTTGAACCAACTCAGATCGTGGCGGCCGGATGAATTCGTATAGCGCCGGAGCCACTCCATCGCCTGCCACGACTCGCCGGCCAGCCCCCACCCACGCTCGTCGTCGTTGGCCCCGGCGAGGGTGTACATGACGGTGTCGATGTCAGGGGAGATCGACAATCCGCCGATGACGTCGTCATCGGCGGTGTTGACGATTGCGACATGCTCGGCGTCGGGGAACTCCGTGAGGAGCGCCCGCAACATCCGTGCCGCGCCGACACCTCCGCACAGCGTGGTGATGCGCACCGCTTCTCCCGAGCAGCAGGTGCTGCTAGCTGATGCCCTTGAGCTTGCCCTGCAAATAGTCGAGGTCGGCGTCGACCATCATGCGAACGAGCTGGTCGAAGCTGGTCTCGGCCTTCCAGCCCAGAGCATCCTGCGCCTTGGCGGGGTCACCGATCAGGAGATCGACCTCTGCCGGCCGGAAGAACGCCTCATCGACGACCACGAAGTCGTTCCAGTCGAGGCCGACCTGATCGAAGGCGATTTCACAGAACTCGCGCACGCTGTGCGTCTCGCCGGTGGAGACGACGTAGTCATCGGGCTGGTCCTGCTGGAGCATCGCCCACATCGCCTTGACGTAGTCGCCGGCGAAGCCCCAGTCACGCTGTGCCTCGAGGTTGCCGAGGCGCAATTCCTTCGCCTGGCCGAGCTTGATCCGTGCCACGTTGTAGCTGATCTTGCGAGTGACGAACTCGAGGCCACGGCGAGGGGACTCGTGGTTGAACAGGATTCCCGAGCTTGCGTGGAGGTCGTAGGACTCGCGGTAGTTGATCGTGATCCAGTGGCCGTAGAGCTTGGCGACGCCGTAGGGACTGCGCGGGTAGAACGGCGTCGATTCCTTCTGGGGGACCTCGACGACCTTGCCGAACATCTCCGACGACGACGCCTGGTAGAAACGGATCGCCGGGTTCACGAGGCGAATGGCGTCGAGAATGCGGGTCACGCCCAGCGCGGTCACCTCACCGGTGAGCACCGGTTGTTGAAAGGATGTCGGAACGAACGACTGAGCCGCGAGGTTGTAGACCTCGTCGGGCTCGTACGTGCGGAGGACCTCGATCATCGACGCCTGATCCAACAGGTCGGCGTAGACCATCGTGATGCGGTCCTGAAGGTGGGCGATTCGCTCGAACGTCACGGTTGACGAACGCCGGACCATTCCGAAGATCTCGTACCCCTGGTCGAGCAGGAACTCGGCGAGGTAGGAGCCGTCCTGGCCCGTGATGCCGGTGATGAGCGCACGCTTGGTCATGAGAGAAACTCCGGTAGAAAGGGGACAGGGAACCCTAGCCGAGAGAGGCCGACGCGACGCGTGACCGGCAGTCGGCCATGAGGTCGGCGAGGGTGACATCGATGGGGAACTTCGGTTCCCAGCCCGTGTCCTCGCGGAGCTTCGAGTTATCGCCGCACAACACCGGGATGTCGACGGGCCGCAGAAGCGCTGGGTCGGTCTCGAGCGCCATGGGGGTGGACGCCATGGTGACGAGTTGCTCGGCGAGGTCGCCGATTCGCACGGCGGTGCCGCTGCACACGTTGTAGACCGCTCCGGCGGTGCCGAATTCCGCGAGCAGGCGGTAGGCCCGAACGACGTCGCGGACATCGCTGATGTCGCGGCGGGCATCGAGGTTGCCGACAGGGACGACGTTGCCGCCGGTGACCTCGTTGGTGGCGACGCGGAGGGCGATCGCCGGAGCGACGAACCGGTCACTTTGGCCGGGGCCGAGGTGGTTGAACGCCCGGACACGGATGACTTCGAGGCCGTAGCCGAGAAAGGCCTGCAATCCGAGGTAGTCGGCGGCAACCTTCGACGCCGCGTAAGGGCTGGTCGGCCGGAGCTCCGACTGCTCGGTGATCGGCAACTCGGATTCCAGCACCTTGCCGTAGACGTCGGCGCTGCCGATCGAGATCACCCGTCGGACGCCAGAGGCTCGAGCGGCGTCGAGCACGTTGAGTGTGCCCTCGGCGTTGGCCCGAAACGTGTCGAGGGGATGGTTCCAGGAGCCACCGACATCGCTGTCGCCGGCGAGGTGGTAGATGACCTCCGGGCGCACCGACGCGAATACATCGCGCAGGCTGTCGGGCTCGTTGATGTCGAGGCCGGTGTGTCGGTCGGTCGCGACTACCTCGTCGCCCAGGTCCTGCAAGTGGGCCACCAGGTGGGGGCCGACGAACCCGGACGCACCGGTTACCAGGCACCTCACGAAACGGGCGACAGGGGGTCGAGTCGACGCATCGATCGGTGAGTCTAGAGGCCGGGTCGGAGCACGTCGCGACTCGTATCTGGTGGCGGGGCGCCGATGCCCATCGCCCCCCGACAGCGTTGCTGTACTATGGACGCCCGCACCGCGACCAGCACGGCGCGCTTCAGCCTGATGTCACCTCGTCGCCAGCCCACCTCGAACATGTCCGATTCCTCGCTGGCGTCGGGTCCGTCGGGCGCCAACCGTCCGGTGTCGACATCGATCGATGGCGACGACTGGACGCCGGACTCGACGCCCTATGTCGAGGGCTACGACGTAGCGCCAGACACCGTCCCGGCGATGGTCGGAGTGGGCGTTCCTGCGGTGGTCGCCGTCGTGCCGACCAGGAACCCGGGGCCGTGGCTGGAGACGATGCTCGCGTCGCTCGCCGCCCAGGAGTACGCAAACCTCACCACCCTGGTGATCGACGCGGGATCCGTCGTCGACGTTGCCGCCCGAGTCGCCGAGGTCCTACCGAATGCGTTCGTGAAACGGGTTCGCGAACCCTCGTTCGCGGTCGCGGCCAACGACGCACTCGGCACGATCGAAGGAGCGTCCTTCTACCTGTTCTGCCACGACGACGTCGAGCTTCGACCCGGGGCGGTGCAGGCTCTCGTCGAGGAGGCGTTCCGGTCGAACGCTGGCATCGTCGGGGCGAAGCTCGTCGACTGGGATCACGACGACCACCTCCGAAGCGTCGGTGGATCGATCGACAAGTTCGGGTTCTCGTGGCCCATCGCCGAGCCCGATGAACTCGACCAGGCCCAACACGACGCCGTCCGCGAGGCGTTCGTCGTGTCGAGCGCCACGATGCTCGTCCGCGCCGATCTGTTCGCCGACCTCGGCGGCTTCTCCACCGACATCGACGGGTGGGGCGAGGAGCTCGATCTCTGCTGGCGAGCGAAGATCGCCGGTGGCCGGACGGTCGTCATGCCCGCTGCGGTCGTTCGACACCGCGAACGATCCGAACTCGCCGATCCCACGGGACGGAGCCAGCACGTCGCGCTGCGTCATCAAGCGCGAATCATGCTGGTCTGCTACAGCCCGCTGCAGCTCGTTCGCATCGGACCGCAAGCGCTGATCCTGGCGATCCTCGACATGATCGGCGCACTGCTCCGGGGCCGGGTCGCTACCGCTCGAGACGTCGGTTCCGCCATCGTCTGGAACGTCGCACATCTGCCGACCACGTTGCGAATCAGAGGTCGGGTCAAACGATCGCGGCGGATCCGCGATCACGAGATCCGTCGCATGCAGGTGAAGGGGAGCGTGCGGGTAGTCAGCTTCCTGCGCCAGCGGGCCGCCGCCGAACGCAGCCTCGCCTCGACACTCGCCGCCGCAGCGCGGGGTCGTCCCGCAGAAGGCGAGGGTGACGGCGACGGTTACTGGCCCGTTGCAGCGTTCGTCGCGAGCGCCGTCGTGCTGTTCGTCGGCTCGCGCACCTTGATCGGCAGTGGCGTCCCGGCGGTCCGGGAGTTCGTGCCATTGGGTGAGCCATCACAACTGTTGGCTGAATGGTGGTCGGGGTGGAGGACTCCGGGGGTCGGGTCGGCCTCAGGGGCGCCGACGATCAACGTTCTCGCAGCGGTGCTCAGCTGGCTGACTTTCGGGTCGACGGGCCTCGTTAGAACTGCGCTGATTCTGGCGCCATTGCCTTGGGGCGCCTGGGCGTCGTGGAGACTGCTGCGCGGATGTGCGTCGCCGCAGGCGCGCGCCGCTGCACTGGTCACCTACCTGGTCAATCCGCTGCCGTACAACGCGATCGCCGAGGGGAGATGGCAGGCGCTGGTCGTGTACGGTGCTGCGCCGGCACTGTTGGGGCGCATCGCCCGCGCCGGCGAATGGGCGCCGTTCGACCGTGCGAATCCATCGCCGGGGTCGGTACAGCGGCAGATCGTCGGCCTCGGTCTGGTCGTGGCATTCGCCACGACGTTCGCCCCGGTAACGGTGTTCGTGACCATCGTCATGTGCGTGCTGATCGCTGCGGTGCTCGGAGCCTTGACCCGAACCGGGCGACCCGGCCGTGCCGTGCTGGTCACAGGAGGAGCGCTGACGTTCTCGGCTGTGCTTCACCTGCCCTGGACCTTGGCGCTGCTCGGTTCGTCGAATCGCTGGTCGGTGCTCGCCGGTGCCGATCCGGGGCGTCGAACGCCATTGTCGTTGCGCGACGCGGTGCTGTTCGACACGGGGCCGCACGGCGGATGGGTTTCGTTGGGCTTGATGGTCGTCGCTGCGGTCGCGCTCCTGATCTCGGCACGGGAGCGGTTCCGCTGGTCGGCGCTTGCAGCGGCGTTGATCGTGTCCTCGTTGGCAGCCGTCGTTGCCGCCGGTCGGCTGGCACCGTCGATAGCGCTGCCCGCCCCCGAAGTCCTTCTTGCTCCGGCGGCGGTCGGCATCGTCCTGGCAGCGGCGCTTGGGGTCGAGGCGTTTCGACTCGATGTCGTCGGCGGAGCGTTCGGCGCCCGACAGGTGCTCTCGTTGTTGGCCGCCGTCGCTGTTGCCGTGTCCTCCCTCCCGCTCATCGTCGATTTCGTGGGAGGCCGATGGTTGGCGCCGGTGAGCGATATCGACGTCGCGCTCCGCCCCATCGGCAAAGCCGGCGGGGTCGAGAACTCTCGAACCCTCTGGATCGGAGATGCCGACGCGTTGTCGGTCCAAGGGTGGCCGCTCGCCGATGGAATGAAGTTCGCTCTCACCGACGGGGTTGCCCCGACCGTCTCATCGCTCTTTCCTCCTGAGGCCGGCGACGCTGAGCATGAGATGCGGACCGCACTTCGTGACGCCATGGAGGGCAGGTCCGGCCGACTCGGAGCTGAGCTGTCCCGGTTCGGTGTCCGCTACGTCGTTGTCGCTCAACGACTCGCACCGCTTCCATACGGCCGAACCACGTTCCCGATCGACGCAGCCCTCGACGACCACCTGAACGAGCAGTTCGATCTGGCCAGGATCGAAGTGGCACCCGGTATCGAGGTCTACGAGAACCTGGCGTTCCTGCCGGTGCGTTCAACGTTCACCGCAGCGGCGGGCCAGGCCGGTGAGGGCTCAACCGACGCCGCTGATCCCGAGGTGGACCGATCGGCCGTCGAAGCCTGGGATGGGACAGGTCGCCCGCCGGTTAGATACGAGGGCGATGTTCCGGCTGATCGCCGGATCCTGGTGCTCTCGGCGATCGACGGCGGCTGGACGATGACCGTCGACGGCGACGAAGTGGAGTCGTCGCGCGCCTTCGGGTGGGCGGCGTCCTACCCGACCGGTTCGGGCGGTGACGCTGAGTTGACCTACTCGACGCCGGCGCTCCAGGTCGTCCTTCACCTCCTCCAGTTCGTCGTTCTCGGGTCGATTCCCTGGGTGCGTCGCCGGCGTGTCTCGGAGTTCCGGACCCGTCGCTCGCGCTCCCATCAACCCCCGAGCCTCGAACACCCCGATGGAGACATCCCCGAAGGCGCCGATCCGGACGCCCTGACGCGGGCGGGCGACACCACATGATCCGTCGCGTCGTCGTTGTCGCCGTCTTTGCGTTGATCGTCGTTGGCCTGTTTCGCATCGATTCGCCGAACGCTCGTCCGGGCGCGTCCCAATCTTCGGTCGTCGGCCCCTCGGTCGACGACGGCGACGCGTCGGTGTGGTTCTGCCCGGGAGCGCCCGATGACGCCAACGGCCCAGCACACCAACTGGTGATCGCCAACCCCGGTGACGAGCTCACGGCATTGGTCACCGTCTACGGGGCGACATCCGACGCAGCGGTCTCCAAGCCCGTGACGGTTCCCGCCCGGTCGCAGCACGTCGTCGCTCTCCTCGATGTCTTCGGATCGTCCGGAAGCACGTCGGTCGAGATCAGCGGAGGGTCAGGCGTCACAGTCGCCCATCGTCTCCTGGGATCCGCGGTCGAGGACCAGTCGGGCTGTTCGACCGAGGCGTCTGCGGAGTGGCATTTCGCCAGCGCGAACAGCGAACTCGTCAACGCCTCGACAGGGGTGGAGGCAGTCGCGCACCTCTGGCTCGTCAATCCGTTCCCCGCCGACGCGAGCGTGGACATCCGTGTTGCCCGCGACGATCAGGTCCGCATTCCCACCCCACTCCGCGGGCTCATCGTGCCGGCTCGCTCGGCGCGAATGGTCGACCTCACCGCCGCCGTCGAACGGAAGTCCCAGTTCGCGTTCTCCGTCGAGGCTCGTGGGGGCCGGATCGTGGCGGAGCTGGTGCAGACCGTGGCGGGACGGGGCTTGATGTTGGAGCCGGGCGTGCCATCCACCTCCCGATCGTGGATGCTGGCGGATTCGTTTGGCGGGACGTCGATCGTCGAGGCGCTGCACGTCTACAACCCGACCGCTGAGGATGCGACGGTCGCTGTCAGCGTTTACCCCAACGAGGTCGATGCCGCGTCGCTCCCCGAGCCGTTCGTGCTGGAGGTACCTGCACGTCGCTTCGCCCCACTGGTCTTGACCGAGCAACCGCGTGTTCCGCCCGACGACCTGCGCTGGGTACGGGTGGACGTCGTCGAGGGTCCGGGAGTCGTGATCGGTCAGGTCCTCTCGATCACCGGAGCGGTCGGTGACGACATCAGACCGTCGGTCGCTGGCGGTCTCGCCACCTCCACCGGTGTCTCGGCGCAGGCCGATCGCTGGTATCTGCCGTTCCTCAGTTCACCACCGGACAGTCAGCCGGCGATCGTCGTCGCCAACCCTTCCGAATCGATCGCGCTGGTGAGCCTGACCCGGATCGCTCGAGGCGAGCGAACTGAGTTGTCGGACCGGTTCGAGGTTCCGCCGAGGTCGTCGCTGGTCATCGATCTGAGCGCGGCAGCCACCGACGGCCCGATCGGCGTCGAGCTCGAGGCATCGCAGCCGGTGGTGGTGTCGGCTCGCACGACGTCGGTCTCGCGGGCCGACCTCTCGCTCGTTCCGGGTGTGCCCGCACGGAGGTCGTCCTCGTCGCTTCCGGAGTTCGAGGGCTGACATGGACCGTCTCATCGTGGTCGTGCCGCTGATCGCCGTCGCTGTCGCCGTCGCGTTCGTGGTGCAGCGCCGTCGACCGGATGCCCCGGCGCAGCCGGTCGAGCACGTCGCCCCGTCGCAGCTGGATCGCGGGGACTTCGCTCGGCCCGATGCGCCGTGGCTCGTCGTGACCTTCACCTCAGCGACGTGCGGTACGTGCAGCGACGTAGCGTCGAAGGCGGCGGTGCTCGGGTCGGATTCAGTGAGCTGCGTCGACGTCGAGTACGGACGCGACCGAGCCCTTCACGACCGCTACCACGTCACTGCGGTGCCGACCCTGGTCATCGCCGACTCGCAGGGCGTTGTGCGCCGTTCGTTCATCGGCCCGGTCTCGGCAACCCACTTGTGGGCAGCGCTCGCTGAACTGCGCGATCCCGGATCGGTTCCGGAGGGTTGCGGCGACCACTGACCCAGCTACCGACATGACCCAGCTCGTTCTGTCCTGCGAGAGCACCACCCGGGTGGTGCTCTCGCAGGACAGAACGAGCATGGCGGGGTCGGCGTCAGGCTCCGCTGAAGTCGGGTGGGGGAGCGAACGGCGGTTTGATCGCGCCGAGTGACGGGATCCGCGGCGGGGTGGGGACAGGTGGCGGCGGATAGCTGGCGGGCTGCTGCGGAACCGGAGGCGGTGTGGGCTCGGGGGGGAGCTGCTCACCGCGGGAGACTGCGATGCAGCGAGATACGTCGTCGCCGGTGATCGTCTCACGCTCGAGCAGTGCCCTGGCGACCATGTCGAGGCCCGCACGTTCCCTGGTGAGCAGGTCGGCGCAGCGCTGTTCGCAGTCGCGGAGAATCCGCTCGACCTCCTCGTCGATGACACGGGCAGTGTCATCGGAGTAGTCGCGGGTGCTCATGAGGTCCTCGCCAAGGAAGACCTGACCCTGTGAACCCCAGGCCATGGGACCGATCCGGTCGCTCATGCCCCATTCACGGACCATCTTGCGGGCACGCTCTGTCGCGACGACGAGGTCGTTGTTGGCACCGGTCGAAACCACTCCGAAGACCAGACGCTCAGCGATCCGGCCACCCATCGCCATTACGATGGAATCCTCCAGGTACGCCTGGTCGTAGCTGTGGCGATCCTCGGCGGGAAGCGAGATCGTGACACCGAGGGCCATACCCATCGGGATGATCGTCACCTTGTGGAGCGGATCGGTGTGCTCGAGCACCGCTGCGCACACGGCGTGCCCGGCCTCGTGGAAGGCCGTCAGCTCCTTCTCCTTGTCGGAGAGGACGAGCGACTCCCGCTTCGCTCCCATGAGCACACGATCGCGGGCGTACTCGAAGTCGACGTTGCGAATCATCTGGCTGCCGTCGCGTACGGCATGCAGCGCTGCCTCGTTCACGAGGTTGGAGAGTTCGGCGCCGCTCATGCCGGGCGTACCCCGGGCGACCACGTCGAGGTCGATGTCGGGAGCGAGACGTTTGTGCCGCACGTGGACGTCGAGGATCTGGCGGCGGTCACCCAGTTCGGGCAGCGGAACCACGACCTGGCGGTCGAAACGGCCGGGGCGCAGCAACGCCGGATCCAGGATGTCGGGGCGGTTGGTCGCGGCCATCATGACGATGCCCTCGGTCGCCTCGAAACCGTCCATCTCGTTGAGCATCTGGTTGAGCGTCTGCTCACGTTCGTCGTGGCCGCCGCCGAGGCCTGCGCCACGCTTGCGGCCGATCGAGTCGATCTCGTCGATAAAGATGATCGCCCGGCCCATCTTGCGGGCGGACTCGAAGAGATCGCGCACCCGGCTGGCGCCCACGCCGACGAACATCTCCATGAAGTCCGAACCGGAGACCGAGAGGAACGGCACGCCCGCCTCACCGGCGACGGCGCGGGCGATCAGCGTCTTGCCGGTGCCGGGAGGCCCGACCAGCAAGATGCCCTTGGGAATGCGGGCCCCGATCTCGCCGAATCGCTCCGGCTCCTTGAGGAAGTCGACGACCTCACGGATCTCCTGCTTGACGCCCTCGTACCCGGCGACGTCGGCGAACGTTGTGGCGGGACGCTCGCTGGAGTAGGTCTTGGCACGGCTTCGGCCGATCGACATGATCCCGGTCATCTGCCCCTGCGCCCGCCGCTGCATCCAGAAGAAGAAGCCGATGAGCAGCGCGATCGGCAGCAGGAGCGGCAGCAGCTGTCCGAGCAGACCCGGCTCCGACGTCTCGAAGGTGAGGATCGTCTTCTCGCGCAGGAGCTTCATCGTCGACTCGTCCGGCGTCGGTGGACCGGTGGTCTCGAACTTCGTGCCGTCGTCATACTGCCCGGTGATCTGCGTCGTGGCGTTGTCCCATGTGGCGTTCTTGATGTCGCCGTCCTCGACTTTGGCGAGGAAGTCGGTGTACTGGATCTTCTCGCCCGAACTCGTGTCGAGTCGGAACGACGCCAACAACGCAAGCAGGACGATCGCGACGATGACCCACAGGCTCCATCGGGGCAGGCCCTGGTCCATCTTCGAGAGAGGGTTCTGCGGGCTTGGCGGGCGGTTGTGCGGGGGAGTGGGCTCAGCAGCCATCGGCACAGCCTAGAAGGCCTGAGCGCCCTTCCGTACTCGCGAACAAGGCTGCTCTCAGGACTCTCCGACTCGACGGCTACCCAATCGTTCGCGGCGACGGTTCGGCATGCGCGGAATCGGCCGCGCCTCCCGATATCGTCATCGTTCGATGAAGAGGACCTGTGCCCGCCCCGGTTGCCAACGGCACGCCGTGGCGACTCTGAGCTACAGCTACGCCGACAGCGTGGTGTGGGTCGACGACCTGGCGGCCGAAGCCCACCCGATGATCCACGATCTCTGCCCTGAGCACGCCGATCGACTGCGGGTGCCGCGTGGTTGGGAGCGTCGCGACGCCCGTGTCGGCTCGGTCGTGGGGTCACATCAACGCCTTTCGGCGTGACGGCCGAGCGCTCGACGGCCCCCGAAAAGGGGTCCGGCGCGTCGTGGGGGTGGTACGAAGCGATCGGGCTGGTGTTCGTGTCGCACTTCGTGCTCATCGTGTCCGGGTCGATCGCAGTATCCGGTCGCGGGCCCGACGCTCCACCGACACCGGTCGCAACCCAGTTCTGGGCATCGACCCCCTTCTGGGCGACGATCGTCGTCGGTGCGTGGTGGGTGGCAGGTCGGGGAACGTCGCTCGTGGACCTTCGGGCATCGCTCGGGCTTTCGATGCGGTTCGTCGACGTCGCGATCGGGATTTCCGTCGGAGTCGCGACGCAGCTGCTGCTCCTGCCCGCTCTCTATTGGCCGATCCACCGCCTCAGCGGCACCGATCGCGACGATCTCGAGCGTCTGGCTCGCGATCTCGTCGGCACCGCTGACGGAGTGGTCGGAGTCATGCTCCTCGTGCTGATGACCTGCGTCTTCGCCCCAGTTTGCGAGGAGTTGCTCTATCGGGCGGTCGTGTTGCGCGGGGTGGGGCGCGATTCGTGGGCACTCGGCGTCGTCGTGGGCGCTGTCGTCTTCGGTCTCGCTCACATGCAAGGGCTGCAGTTGCCCGGTCTGATCGTCCTCGGCCTGATCACCGGAGTGCTGGTGTGGCGGACCGGCCGTATCGGCGCGGCGGTTCTGGCTCACGTGGCCTTCAACGCCACGACCGTGGTCGTACTCCTCGCCGAGCGCTGACGGCCGGGTGGGTTTGGGCCGTTCGGTCCTGCCGGCGGAGCACCGCTGCCCAGTAGGGGGTCGGGGCCGATAGTTCGCCCGGACCATTCTCGGCCGGCTTCACCCCGAAGGCTCATCGCCGGACGCGGCGCGTCGATCAGAAGTGGCCAGCGAGGTGAAAGGAATCACCATGAGCAAACAGACCCCAAGGACGGGGATGTCACGGAGCAGGCCAATCGACCGAATTCTCGAAGCACTGTGCGCCGCGTGTGGCGAGATCGTCGTCGAGATCAATCTGCTGATCGACGGCGAGGACCTGACGATGCGTTCGTGCTCCCAGTGCGACACGCGCAGTTGGCACCGTGGCGGGGCGCCGGTGGAGCTGGGTGGTATTCTCGCCGACCTGAGTTCCTCCCCGACCCGCTATCGGCGCGACCTGGCGAGCCGCTGACCTCAGGGTCGGTCGGCCGTTCGCTCTCCAACGCGGGCCCATCCCAACGCTGTCCCAGAGGGTGGGGGAGCGCCCCCCGACCAGAGACGATGATGCACTGATGGACGGCCACGACCCCGGTACCGGCAACGGCCGTGACGATCTCGAGCCCCCAGCCGACGATCATGTTGAGTGGCATTCCGGGGACGCCGTCGACCGCAGCTGGGAGCCGGCTGCCAAGTTGTTCAGCGCCATTGTCGTCGGGTTGTGCTGTATCTATGTGTTCTGGGTAGTCCACCCGGAGCTCGTGTTCCGCAACACGACTCCCACCGGCGGCGACATGGGGGCGCACGTCTGGGGCCCCGCCTACCTCCGCGATGAGCTGCTGCCGAACCTCCGCCTGACCGGGTGGACGAAGGACTGGTACGCGGGCTTCCCTGCGTACACCTTCTACATGGTCATCCCGTCCTTGATGATCGTGATCCTCGACGTCGGTTTCATCCGGCCGGATTCGTTCATCGGGATCGTCCTGGCCGTGGCGCTCGCCGGTGGCGCAGCCGCGGTCGCGTGGGCGGTTCGCCGACACGCTTCCCGGCTTGTGAAGTTCCTCGTCTGGACGGCGTGTCTGTTCGTTCCGCTGTTGTGCATCGAGTTCCCCTACAACATCGCGTTCAAGCTGGTCGCCGTTTCGGGAATCGTCGGCTTCCCCGCAGGCGTCTGGTACCTGCTGCGGGGGCTGTCACTTCGGCGACCTGGCCCCGAGTTGGGTGCGTTGGCATCGGTCGCGTTCCTGATGGACAAGTCGCTCTTCCACATCTACGGCGGGAACATCGCTTCGACGATGGCCGGCGAGTTCGCGTTCTCGATCTCGTTGACCCTGTCGATGTTCGCACTCGGCTCCATTGCGATGGGCGTGCGCACCGGGCGTCACCGGGCGCGCTCCGCTGTTCTCATCGGGTTGGCGATGCTGTGCCACGTCATCCCCGGGCTCTTCTTCCTCCTGGTCGGCGCGATCCTGATCGTGGTGCTCCGCCCCCGAGCGGCGTCGTTCAGGTGGGCGCTACCCGTAGGGCTCAGCGGTGCGCTGACCGCCATGTGGTGGTACGTCCCCTTCTACGGACGCAGCTCGTTCCTGAACGACATGGGATGGGAGAAGCTGGGCGTCGAACTCCCTCCACAGAGCTGGGCGCGGCTGAAGCTCGTGGGAGCGCTCCGATCCGTCGGTAGCACTGTCGGCGACGCCACGAGCTGCGACGCCAAGGAAGCGGTCGTCAACTGGTCGCAGATGTGGCGGAACCTGTTGCCGTTCGGGCCGCACAAGATCAACGGAGTGGAGCTGCCGGACCCCAACATGTGGGCTGGGAAAGTGTTCTTCGTGCTCGCGGGCATTGGTGTCGTGTTGTCGCTGGTGATGGTGGTTCGTGCCGGGATCTGGCTGACGGCTCTCACAGCCATCGCCGCGGTCGCGTTCGTGCTCATGCCACAGGATCGCTTCTGGAATGCCCGTGTCCTGCCCTTCTACTACCTGGGTATCTACCTGCTCGCGGCTGTCGGGGTCGTGCTCGTTCTGCGCTCGCTCGTGCTCGTCATCTCGGGTAGGTGGGCGGATCCTCACCTCGTGGTCTCAGCGGTGGTGACGGGAATCGCCATGCTCGTGCTGTGGGGTGCGCTCGGTATGACGCTGCGTCAGCTGCCGGGGGGAGCGATGCTCGCGAGTTCGCCGACCGGTGAGCCCACCTACTCGTGGCTGTACTGGACGTCGACCTATCACGGCCCGGTGCGTGACTGGGCCAAGTGGAACTTCGAAGGCCTCGAAGCGAAACCCGGTTACACGGTCGTCGATGAACCCGTCGATCCGAACGACCCGGCGAGCCCCACCCAACGGGTGCAGAAGCTCGACACGACGAACTCGCGTGAGTTCTTCGACATGATCGGTGAGATGCGTCGGGTCGGCGAAACGGAGGGGTGCGGTCGGGCGTTCTGGGAGTACGACAAGATCCTCGAGAACTACGGCACGCCCATGGCGCCTATGCTCCTGCCATACTTCACCGATCATTGCATCGGGTCGATGGAGGGCCTGTACTTCGAGGCCTCGTCGACCACGCCGTACCACTTCCTGGTCCAGTCCGAGCTCTCGCAGTCGCCATCGCAGCCGGAACGATTCGATTGCCATCTGGGCTTCGAGAAATCCCCGTACCGCCCCTTCGACATCGACGCCGGGATCAAGCACCTGCAGATGCTCGGCGTGAGGTACTACATGGCGGTTACCGAGGAGTCGAAGGCGGCGGCGAATGCCGATTCTCGGTTGACCAAGGTTGGCGAGTCCGGTCCGTGGCAGATGTTCGAGGTGTCCGATATCGACCTGGTCACGCCGCTCGAGTACGAACCGGTGGTGTGGGATGACGTCGATGACGACATCTACTCGTGGGCCCGCCCGTCGGTTGATTGGTTCAACGACGAAACCCAGTGGGACGTGCTGCGAGCGTCGGACGGACCCTCCGATTGGGCACGAGTCGGCGCTGCCGACGAAGTCGAGCGAGTAAGGACCGCGGATCCCGACCTCGAGGTCACGAACGCGACGGAGACCAACGAGTCGATCACCTTCGAGGTGAGCGAGGTCGGCACGCCGGTGCTGATTCGCACGTCGTACTTCCCCAACTGGGAGGTCGAGGGAGCGGACGAGGTTTACCGCGTGGCCCCCAACTTCATGGTGGTTGTCCCCACCGAGAAGACGGTGACCCTCAGCTACTCCCGTACCCCGCTCGAGTTGTTCGCGGTCCTCCTTTCGCTGGTCGGGGTTGTGCTGCTGATCGGATTCGTCGCGCGGGCCCCGAAGACGCCCTTGTTCACCGGTCGCGAGTTCTTCGGCGATCGCGATCCCTCGACCCTCTCGTCGGGAACCACTGACGACGATCCGGATAGCGACGGCAGCGATCCGGGTTCTGGTGACGTCGAGTGGGACGAGACCCAAGACGCCGACCCCTTCGGCACAGCCACACCCCAGTGAGGTTCGCCCGTCGGTTCGCGTTGGTGGGTGCGGCGGTCACCGCGCTCGACCTCGGCCTGGTGTTGGCGCTCACAGCTTCGACGGAGTGGTCCCTGCCCCTGATCGATGCGTTGGCCATCCTGGTCGCGACGTTCGTGTCGTACTGGCTGCACCGGGCGATCTCCTATGCAGCGGAGCCGGCGAGGCGGTGGTACAGGGACCTTCGCCACTATGTCCTCTCAGCCTTCGTGGCGCTCCTCACCGACGTCGCTGTCTTCGCCGCGTTGATCCAGGGTTCGGACCATTCGGTGCGTTCAGTGATCGTGCCGAAGCTTCTCGCCCTGACGGGCGGATTCCTGGTACGGGTAGCCAGCTTCCGGAAGCGGATGTTCACGTCGATACGAGCCGACCAGGAACAACCGCGCGATCGACCGCCGGCGCCGGGAGACGTACGCCTCACGCTGGTTGTTCCCGCCTACTTCGAGGAGGACGGCATCGCGGCAACCGTTGGCAACATCGAGGCTGCGCTCGGGCACCTGCGCGACGACGGCGGCTTCGAGCTGATCGTCGTTGACGACGGCTCGACCGACGCGACCGCGGCGCGGGCTCGCGCCGCCGGCGCCGATGTCGTACTGGTGCAACCGGAGAATCGGGGTAAAGGTGCCGCAGTTCGTGCCGGAATGCTGGCTGCGCGGGGGCGCACGATTGCGTTCACCGATGCCGACCTGAGTTACTCGCCCGATCAGGTTCTCGGGCTCCTCGAACGGGTCGAAGCGGGATGGGACGTCGTCGTCGGCTCGCGCAAGCACACCGAAACCCGCACCCTCGTGACCGCGCGGCGACTCCGCGAGGTCGGGGGCCGCGTCGTGAACGGGCTGACGGCAGCCGTGTTGCTGGGCCAGTACCGCGACACCCAGTGCGGGCTGAAGGCGTTCCGGTCCGACGTGGCCCGAGTCATCTTCGGCAACTCCCGAATCGACGGGTTCGCGTTCGACGTCGAGGTGTTCCACCTAGTGGAGCGTTACCGGTTCACGTTGTGCGAGGCGCCGGTCGAAGTGTCCAACTCGACGCGGTCGACGGTGCACGTCGTTCGTGACACCGCGCGACTGGTCCGCGACCTGTTCAGGATCCGCACGATCGCCCACACCGGTGGGTACGAGTTGACGGCCGGTGAAGTCACCGGTCTGGGGGAGTGGACCGTCGAGTAGGGAGAGGCGCAGGCGCGGGTCCGTCTGGCCGTACGATATCGAGCGTCATGAGCAGATTCGATGCCATCTTCAAGGCCTACGACGTGCGTGGGACCGTGCCCGACCAGTTCGACGACGAGATGGCCGGTGCCATCGGAGCGGCATTCGCTGCGTTCGTGCGCAGCGAGGACCCGTCGGTGTCGAGGGTGCTCGTCGCCCGTGACATGCGCCCCTCCGGCGAGGGAATGGTCGCGGCGTTCTCGCAGGGTGTCGTCTCTCAGGGGCTCGACGTCGTCGACCTCGGATTGGGGTCGACCGACCTCCTCTACTACGCGGCCGGATGGATGGACGCTCCGGGAGCGATGTTCACCGCCTCGCACAACCCGGCGCAGTACAACGGCATCAAGTTCTGTCTGTCCGGTGCCCGCCCCGTCGGTGAGGACTCCGGCCTCGTGCAGATACGTGACGCCGCGGCAGCCGGAGTAGCGCCTGCCAGCGAGCCGGGCATCGTCCGTCACCAGGATGTGCTTGCGGAGTTCGCCGCACACGTCCGGTCCTTCGTCGACCTCGAGTCCCTCCGTCCGCTCAAGGTGGTGGCTGACACCGCCAACGGCATGGGTGGTCTCGTGGTCCCGGCGGTGTTCGACGCCCTGCCGTTCGACCTCGAGGTGATGTACCCGGAGTTGGACGGTACGTTCCCGAACCATCCAGCCGATCCGATTCAGCCGGAGAACCAGCGGGATCTCATGGCCCGAGTACTGGAAGTGGGGGCCGACGTCGGGCTGGCATTCGATGGTGATGCGGACCGCGTTTTCCTCGTCGATGAGTTGGGCGTCGGGCTGTCCGGATCCACGACCACCGCCATCCTGGCTGACGCGATCCTGAAGCAGCATCCGGGTGGCAAGGTCGTGCACAACCTGATCTGCTCGAAAGCCGTGCCCGAGGTGGTGGTCGAGGCGGGCGGCGAGCCGATCCGCTCCCGCGTCGGGCACAGCTTCATCAAGCAGGTCATGGCCGAGACCGGCGCGGTGTTCGGTGGTGAGCACTCGGCCCACTACTACTTCGCCGATAACTTCCGGGCCGACAGCGGCCTCATCGCCGCGGTCCTCGTGCTCGAACAGCTGTGCATCAAGGGCGTTCCGTTGAGCGAGTTGCGCAAGCCGTACGAGCGCTACGCAGCCTCGGGCGAGATCAACACCGTGGTTCCCGACCCCGCGGAGGTGATCGATCGCGTTGCTGACGTGTACGCGGCGCTTCCTCAGGACCGTCTCGACGGGCTGACCGTCGATGGCGGCGACTGGTGGTTCAACCTCCGGCCTTCCAATACCGAACCGCTGCTGCGGCTCAACCTCGAGGCCGCGACCCCCGCCGAGGTCGACGCCAAGGTCGCCGAGGTCAAGGCTGCGTTCGGGCTCTGATCTCGGTCGCAACTAGTCTGCAGCGTCATGGCCATCTCCGACGCCCGCCTGCTCGAGTTTCTCGCCTGTCCCGAGGACAAAGGTCCGCTCTACTACTTCGAGGGCGAGGATTCGCTCTACAACCCGCGCCTTCGTCGCCGCTACCTCATCAAGGATGGCATCCCGGTGATGCTGATCGACGAGGCTGAGTCGGTCTCTGAGGAGGAGCACACGCGCTTGCTGGCGAAGGCCGAGGCCGACGGTATCCAGCTCAACTTCACACCGGCCTGATGCCCGGCGCCGCGATCCTCGACAGTGAGGGCGCGTACGCAGTGGCGCAGTCGACGCCATCGGCGGTTCGGGCCACCCTCGCTGCGGCAGTCCGCGCCGAGGTGCCTAACGATCTTCCGATTCGCGCTGTGGTGCTGGCGTCGTCCGCCCGTTCACGGCTCACCTCCTCGGCGGTCATCGCGATCGCCGCCGAACGCGCCTCCGTCCCCGTCGTCGAGTTGACCGCCGGTCCGTTGCCCCGGTGGGTCGGCAGTGACACCCTTGTGGTCGCGCTCGACTCAGGCGTCGCCGAGGGACTGTTGAGCGACTCGACCGTCGACGGCGTGCCCATCGTCGCGGTAGGCGGCAATGTTGACGATCGCCCGCAACCCATCGTCGAGACGGCCGCTGCGCTCGCGGCGTTGGAGCAGTTCGGCGTCGTTTCGGGACTACTCGACGACATGGTCGCGGCGTGCGGGTTCCTTGAAGCTCGGTGGGCCGAACTGGTGTCGTCACCGTCGGCGGCACAGCGGCTCGCGAAGCGGGTCGGTCGCACAATTCCCCTGGTCTACGGCGCTGGTGCTGTCGGCCACGCGGCCACGGCGGCCTGGAAACACTCGGTCAACCGCAACGCCAAGGCCCCGGCGTTCGCGAACTCGGTGCCGGGCGTCGACCACGACGAGGTGTGCGGTTGGGCTCAGCACGGCGACGTCACTCGGCAGGTGTTCACGCTCGTGGTGCTCCGTCACCCGTTCCAGTCTGCTGATGAGTCGCACCGTCTCGACGTGACGGCCGAGACGTGTGACGAGATCGTCGCAGGCGTTAACCAGGTGACGGTGTCCTCGCCCAACAAGGTGGCTGCGCTGTTCGAGTTGATGCTGCACGGCGAGGTGGTTTCGTTGGAGATGGCCGCGCTCGCAGACATCGATCCGGGCCCGACGCCGATCACCGACCGCTACCTCTGAGCGGAGCTTGACGACACAGCGGGCGGGCCACTGCACGCGGCCCGTCGATCGCCTACGCTGTCCGGCCGTACGGGCTGCTGTGAACCCGGTGTCTGATGACCCCAGCCACGCACACTCATCCGAGCAGTGACGCGACGCGCCGAAACCGGTTGCGGTGTCGCTGACATGACGTCGCGGAGGCGCAACCACATGGACTTCAAAGTCGCAGATCTGTCCCTTGCCGGATTCGGTCGTAAGGAAATCGAGCTCGCCGAGCACGAGATGCCCGGGCTCATGGCCACCAGGGCCGAGTTCGCCGATGCGCAGCCGCTCAAGGGCGCCCGCATCATGGGTTCGCTCCACATGACGGTGCAGACAGCGGTTCTTATCGAAACGCTCGTCGCCCTGGGTGCTGACGTTCGTTGGGTGAGCTGCAACATCTTCTCCACCCAGGACCACGCTGCGGCTGCGGTTGCCGTGGGGCCCGACGGGACTGTCGATGATCCCCGGGGCGTGCCCGTGTTCGCTTGGAAGGGCGAGACGTTGGAGGAGTACTGGTGGTGCACCGACCAGGCACTCCGTTGGCCCGATGGCGGCGGCCCAAACATGATCCTCGACGACGGCGGCGACGCGACGATGCTCGTGCACAAGGGCACCGAGTACGAGGCCGCCGGCGCCGTTCCCGCCCCCACCAAGGACGACTCGGAGGAGTGGAAGGTCGTACTGGAACTCCTCACCAAGTCGGTGGGCAACGAACCGACCCGCTGGACCGAGGTCGGCAAGGCGATCCTGGGAGTCACCGAGGAGACGACGACGGGTGTTCATCGGCTCTACCAGATGTTCGAGGCGGGTCAGCTGCTGTTCCCGGCGATCAACGTGAACGACTCGGTCACGAAGTCGAAGTTCGACAACCTGTACGGCTGCCGCCACTCGCTGATCGACGGCATCAACCGCGCCACTGACGTGATGATCGCTGGCAAGGTGGCCGTGGTGTGTGGCTACGGCGACGTCGGCAAGGGGTGCGCTTCGTCGTTGCGGGGCCAAGGCGCCCGCGTCATCGTCACCGAGATCGACCCGATCTGCGCGTTGCAGGCGGCGATGGAGGGCTACCAGGTCACGACCCTCGAGGACGTCATCGAGACCGCCGACATCTTCATCACGACCACGGGCAACAAGGGCATCATCAGCGCCGAACACATGGCGCGCATGAAGCACCAGGCGATCGTCGGCAACATCGGCCATTTCGACAACGAGATCGACATGGCCGGGCTCGGCCGGATGAGCGACGTGCAGCGCGTCAACATCAAGCCCGGAACCGACGAGTTCGTGTTCCCCGACGGGCACTCGGTGATCATGCTCGCTGAGGGCCGCCTCCTGAACCTGGGTTGTGCGACGGGCCACCCGAGCTTCGTGATGTCGAACTCGTTCACCAACCAGGTGATCGCTCAGATCGAGCTGTTCACCAAGACGGCCGACTACCCCGTTGGCGTCTACGTGCTGCCGAAGCTCCTCGACGAGAAGGTCGCTCGGCTCCATCTCGACGCTCTCGGCGTGAAGCTCACCAAGCTGAGCCAGGACCAGGCCGACTACATCGGTGTGCCGGTGAACGGTCCGTACAAGCCGGACCACTACCGCTACTGAGCTGAGTCGGGTCCTTCTCCCTCTGCTCGTTCTGTCCTGCGAGAGCACCACCCGGGTGGTGCTCTCGCAGGACAGAACGAGCAGAGGGAGCGGGTTGGCGGGAAATGAATGGCGACAGAGGGGCCAACTCGTCGTACCATCGGGTACTCGCTGCCGGCTGGGGTGGCGTCGAGATTGCTGGGAGATGCTCATGAACAACCGCACCGTCGGTCGTTGGACCGCCCTCGCCATCGTGTCCTCGATGGTGTTCGTCCTCGCCGGTTGCAACATGGCGAAGGTCGGCGCGAAGTGCCGGAACGGAGCGGCACCGGCCAGGGACGCGACTCACGTTCTGTTCTGCCAGAAGGGGAAGTGGGCTCGGGTGATGACGATCGGCCAGGCGGCCGACTTCATCATGAGCGGATGGCCGTCCAACGTCGAGCTGCTCGACGGTGGAGGACAGACTGTGGGGTTGGGTGATGCCTTTGGCCAGGTCTCTGTGCGTGTGACACGCCGCGACGGGCAACCCGTCAAAGGCGCCGACGTCCTGTTCGCCGGCCCGGCCTCGGGAGCGTCGATCGCAGCGCCGAGCGGCCTCATCGCGACCGATTCCAATGGTGTCGCCCGCTTCACGCCGGTCGCCAACAGCGTTGTAGGCGGGTACGCAGTGACTGCGACGGTCAACGGTGGCACCCGTCCGAGCGTGACGTTCGGGCTCAACAACGCTGCCGGCCGTGCTGCCAGCGTCGTCGTGGTGTCCGGCAACGACCAGACCGCCGTGGCGGGAACGCAGTTCGCCCAGCCGGTCGTCGTTCGGGCAGTCGACCGCTTCGGCAACACGGTCACCTACAAGAACATCGAGTTCTCGACGTCCGCGGCAGGCGTTTGGTTCGGCCCGGCTGAGGCGTTCGCCGGCGATGACGGAAAGGCCTCGACGACGATGGGCACCGGCAACCTCGCCAGGACCGTGCCCGTGACGGCGAAGGTCGTCGGAACCGACGCGTCGGTTACGTTCAACATGCACGTCGTGGCCGGGCCGGCGGTCGCTGCCAACTTCCACATGACCTCCGGTAACGGACAGACATCGAGGTCGTCGACCGACCCCGACTACCCGCTGCGCTTCGACAACCCGCTTGTCGTGGCCTTCAGTGACCTGTTCGGAAATCCAGTGTCCGGGCAGACCGCGACGTGGGCAATCGTCGACGGTGGTGCTGGTACGGCCAGCGCAACGATGACCGTCGCCGCGTCCGACGCCGATGGCCTCGCACGAGCCCGCCTCACGAGCAACGGCATCGCCGGCACGTTCCAGGTCACGGCGACAGCGTTCGGCATTACGGAGACGTTCAACCTCACGAACCCGGCGTAGTCTCGACCCCGACGAGATCGGGGGCCGGATGGATGAGTTTGCGGGGAAGGTCGCGGTGATCACCGGCGGCGCTTCCGGGATTGGGCTGGCGATGGCGCGTCGCTTCGGCGCCGCCGGCATGAAGTTGGTGATCGCCGACCTCCAACAGGACGCGCTCGATGACGTGATCGCCGAGTTGGGTGCTGCCCGCATCGAGGCCGTTGGTATTCGAGCCGACGTGGCGGACCGGGCTCAGGTGCAGGCGGTCGCTGACCAGGCGATGGACGCGTTCGGGGCTATCCACCTTGCCGTCAACAACGCCGGCGTCGCGTCGGGAGGGTTGAGCTGGGAGCTCTCTGAAGCCGACTGGAGCTGGGTGCTCGGTGTTGACCTTTGGGGAGTGATTCACGGTGTCGGGGTGTTCACCCCGTTGATCATCGAGTCGGGAGGTGGACACGTCGTGAACATCGCCTCGATGGCTGGGCTCACGTCTCCGCCGTACATGGCCCCCTACAACGTGGCGAAGCACGGGGTCGTCGCGCTGTCGGAGTCGATGTACCTCGAGCTGAAGATGGCAGCTCCAACCGTTGGGGTGACGGTGGTCTGTCCCGGCTGGGTGCGGACGCAAATCCACAAGTCGATCCGGCATCGACCGTCGGCAGACACGCCGGTGTCCGACGCTGGTGTCGGCGATGCCGACGCAGGCTTCGAGGCGATCGTCGGATCCCTGATCGCCGACGGGCTCGACCCGGCCGATGTCGCCGAGCAGGTGTTCGACGCTGTGGTGAACGACCGCTTCTACGTCCTCACGCACCCGGAGTGGTCGGGAATGGTCCGGCGCAACACCGATCGGATGTTGGCGGGCGAGAACCCGGAGATGGGTATCCCCGGAATCCCCTGAGCAGCGAGACCGATCCCGTGGGGGCTCAGTGTCGGGGGTGGGTGCCTACCGTGCGGTGATGTTCTTACCTGTGCACTGTGTGGTCTGCCGCACGCTCGGTTCGACCTTGTGCGAGCTGTGCGCTGCTCAGCTGGTGCCGGCTCCTGAGGCTCCGCCGCTTCCACCGCTGGATCGGACGGTCGCGCTCTTCGCATACGAAGGCGTGGGCCGAACGGTCGTCTCGAGGCTGAAGTTCGACGGCCACCGTGATGCGGTACGGCCGATGGGTGCGATGCTCGCCGCAGCGATCGACGCGCCGGTCGATCTGGTCACCTGGGTTCCGACGAGCCCCGCTCGGCGTCGTCGGCGAGGGTACGACCAGGCCGAGCTGCTGGCACGCGCCACTGCTCGCTCGCTGGGTGTGCCAGTTCGCCGAACCGTGCGTCGACAGAGCGGCCCTGCACAGACCGGCCAGGCTCGGGCGGCTCGGTTGCAGGCGTCCTTTTCCCCGTTCGGGCGACCTCCGCACGGGGTCGTCGCGGTGGTTGACGACGTGAGGACGACGGGGGCATCCCTCGTTGGAGTGGCGCGGGCGCTCAGGTTTTGTGGCGCTCGTTCCGTCGTCGGGGCGACCCTCGCAGCGACCGCGGGAACAACCTCGGGATCGGCGTCCTATTCCGCGATCGATCCTCTACAGTCGGGTTGACCAACGGCACTCCTCTCGCCATCCACCGTGCTCCGGTGGGTCGCCGAGGGGGAACAGGAGGTCAACGTGCAGATCAACGTGAGCGCTCGCCACACCGAGGTCGCCAAACGTGACCGGGATCTGATCATCGAGAAGCTCTCGCGACTTGGTGGGAAGTTCCTGGAGATGGACCGGGCGGAGGTGCACTTCTTCCAGGAACGCAACCCGCGGATCCACGACAAGGAGTGTTGCGAGATCACGTTGGAGGGCCACGGCCACCACATCAGGTGCAAGGCCGGCGGCCCGGATCACCTGACGGCCGTCGATCGGGCGATCGAGAAGCTCGAGAACAAGCTCCACAAGCTGAAGACCAAGCTCTCGACGCACCGAACACATCGCGACGTCACGCGCGCGAAGCAGTGGGCAAACGCGACGACCGACCTCCCAGATGACCTCGTTCGTGAGGTCATGTCGACGAACGGAACGTCGCCGCAGGGAACAGCGGTGGACGTCGAGGTGAGCGACGAGCTTGCGGCCGAGGCTCAGGTGCTCGTCGACAGCTACCGCATCGTCAAGACGAAGAAGGTCGAGAACCTGGTCCTGACCCCGCTCGACGCGGCGATGCGGATGGACCTCGTCGGACACGACTTCTACTTCTTCACCAACGTCGAGACCGACGCTCCCGCGATCGTCTATCGCCGTGAGGACGGCGACATCGGACTGATCGACGAGGGCTGATCGCGGATTGACCATTCGGCGCGGCGTGTCCTCCCGCCGCGCCGCCTCCTTTCCGGACCCGCCGGTAGGATGCGAAACCGACTATGGCCTTCTTCGACAGACTCCTTCGCGCCGGTGAGACCCGCAAGGTTCGAGCGCTCGCCGATCTCGTTCCAGACATCGGGGCTCTCGAGCCCGAGATGCAGCAACTCGACGACGCCGCGCTCGCCCACAAGACCATCGAGTTCCGGGAGCGGCTCGCGCGCGGTGAGGATCTCGACAATCTGCTGATCGAGGCGTTCGCCGTCACCCGCGAGGCGGCGAGTCGGGTGATCGGCCAGCGGCACTACGACGTACAGCTCATGGGCGGTGCCGCGCTCCACTTCGGTTGGGTGGCCGAGATGAAGACCGGCGAGGGCAAGACCCTCGTCAGCTCGCTTCCCGTGTATCTCAACGGGCTCACCGGGACGGGCATGCATGTCATCACCGTCAACGACTACCTCGCTCGCCGCGACTCGGAGTGGATGGGCCAGATCCACAAGTTCATGGGTCTCACGGTTGGCCTTGTCGTCCCCGAGACGTACGACCCCGACCACAAGCGGGCCCAGTACGCCTGCGACATCACGTACGGCACCAATAACGAGTTCGGCTTCGACTATCTCCGCGACAACATGGCGGCGTCCCGGGCGGAGCAGGTGCAGCGGGGTCACTCCTACGCGATCGTCGACGAGGTCGACTCGATCCTCATCGATGAGGCGCGTACCCCGCTCATCATCAGCGGTCAGTTGGCCGACGCCGCCAAGCTCTACTACCGGTTTGCGTCGATCGTGCGAGGACTCAAGCGAGACGTCGACTACGAGGTCGACGAGGAGAAGCGCACGGTGTCGCCGCTCGAGTCGGGCATCGAGAAGGTCGAGAAGGCGCTCGGCATCGAGAACATGTACGACGACGTGTCGTCGAACCTCGTCCATCAGCTCACGGTGGCGCTCAAGGCCAAGGAGCTGTTCCACCGCGACAAGGACTACCTGATCGCTGACGGCGAGGTGAAGATCGTCGACGAGTTCACCGGCCGTGTTCTCGAAGGCCGGCGGTGGTCGGAGGGCATCCACCAGGCGGTGGAGGCCAAGGAGAACGTGCGGATCAAGGAGGAGAGCCAGACGCTCGCCACGATCACGCTGCAGAACTACTTCCGCTTGTACGACAAGCTCGCCGGTATGACCGGCACGGCGCAGACCGAGGCCGCCGAGCTGATGAACACGTACAACCTCCAGGTCGTGTCGATCCCGACGCACCGGCGGGTGATCCGAAATGACGAGGGCGATCTCATCTACAAGACCGAGGACGCCAAGTTCGACGCCGTGGTCGAGGAGATTCTCGCCAAGAACGAGACCGGGCAACCGGTGCTGGTCGGCACGATCTCCGTCGAGAAGTCCGAGAAGCTTTCGCGCCTCCTCGACAAGCGCGGCGTCGAGCACGAGGTGCTGAACGCCAAGCAGCACACGCGTGAAGCGGAGATCGTGGCCCAGGCAGGTCGGCTCGGGAAGGTCACGGTCGCCACGAACATGGCCGGCCGCGGTGTCGACATCCTGCTCGGCGGCAACCCCGAGGGCCTTGCCCACAAGGAGTGCGTCGCAGAAGGACTCGTCGAGGGCACTGAGGAGTTCGACGCCCGTTACGAGGAGCTGCTCCCCGGTCTCAAGGCGAGCTGCAAGGCCGAGGGCGAGGAGGTTCGCAAGGTCGGCGGCCTGTTCGTGTTGGGCACTGAGCGTCACGAGTCGCGTCGCATCGACAACCAGCTCCGCGGTCGATCCGGGCGCCAGGGCGACCCGGGGGAGAGCCGCTTCTACCTGTCGCTCGAGGACGAGTTGATGCGCCTGTTCGCCACCGGAGCGATCCAGATGGTCATGGGCAAGAACTGGCCTGACGACATGCCGATCGAGGCGAAGATGGTGTCAAAGGCCATCGAGCGGGCCCAGAACACTGTGGAGCAGCGCAACGCGGAGATCCGCAAGAACGTGCTCAAGTACGACGAGGTGATGAACGAGCAGCGCAAGGTCATCTACAAGCGCCGCGATCAGGTCCTGGAAGGGGCCGACCTTTCCGAGGATGCGCTGGGGTCGCTCGCCGACGCCGTCGACACGACGATCGGCACCTACTGCCAGAGCGACTTCGCCGAGGAATGGGACACCCACGGCCTGCGCACCGAGATCCTGACCTACTGGCCCAGTCAGGTCGAAGCCGAGGACTTGTCGGCGGCTGCGTCAACCGACCAGATGTACGACGTTCTGATGGCCGACGCGACCCGTCACTACGCGGAGCGTGAAGCCGAACTCGGCTCCGATGCGATGCGCGAGGTCGAGCGTCAGGTGATGCTCCGGATCATCGACCAGCGTTGGCGCGACCACCTCCGCGAGATGGACTACCTCCAAGACGCCATCTTCCTCCGCGCGATGGGACAGAAGGACCCGCTGACGGAGTGGCAGCGCGAAGGCTTCGAGATGTTCGAGCAGCTGATGGGAACCGTCAGCCAGGAGTTCGTCAAGTACGTGATGCACGTGCAGCTCGTAGTCGAGGAACCGGCGCCGGCGGTACGCAACCTCACCGAGTCGGGTCCCGACGACCCCTCCGCAGCAGGTGCGGGCAACATCTCGCGGGCGGCCGCCGCCCAGGCCTCCGATGAGCCCCAGCCGGAGCCGGAGCCCGAGACGATGCAGCCGATCGTCAAGGACTCTGCCTACGACAAGGTCGGCCGCAACGATCCGTGTCCATGCGGGTCAGGTAAGAAGTTCAAGGTCTGCCACGGACGCTCCTGAGCGCCTCGGCCACCTCCGCTCAGGTTCGGTCGCTTCGCTCCCTTCTTCCGCTGCGGTACCTCGGCGCATCCGGCTTACGATGCCGAATCGCCTAGCCTCTCGAGCGCCATGCAGGACTTCAGCAACGCCCTTTCCGACCTCTCGCGGCGCCTCGGCGACGCGCGCCAGTATCTCCGCATCGACGAGTTGACGGCGCGGCGGCGCCAGCTCGAGACCGAGCTGGCGCGCCCCGATCTGTGGGACGACCAGGAAGCGGCGCAGAAGATCCAACGGGAGTTCGCGTCGGTCAACGACGACCTGACGACGTTCGCGGAGTTGCACGGGGCGATCGAGGACGCAGCGACCCTGGCCGATCTGGCTCGTGAGGAAGGTGACGAATCCCTCGAACCGGAGATCAACGAGGCGATCGCAGCGTTGACGTCGCGGTTCGACGATCTCGAGCTCCGCGCGCTGTTCACCGGCGAGTGGGACGAGAACGACGCGATCATGGAGTTCAACTCCGGAGCGGGAGGCGTCGACGCGCAGGACTGGTGCGAAATGCTCATGCGCATGTTCCTCCGCTGGGCCGAGAAGCGCGGCTTCGAGGTCGAGATCGACGCGGCATCCCCGGGCACGGAGGCCGGGATCAGCTCGGCGACGTTCATCATCAAGGGCCGCTACGCCTACGGCTACCTGCGCAGTGAGCACGGCGTGCACCGTCTCGTCCGAATTTCGCCGTTCGACAACGCCGCCCGGCGACAGACGTCGTTCGCGTCCATCAAGATCACCCCGTTCATCGAGGACACCACCGGCGAGATCGACATCGACGAGAAGGATCTGCGCATCGACGTGTATCGGTCGTCGGGCGCCGGCGGTCAGCACGTCAACGTGACCGATTCGGCGGTGCGCATCACCCACCTCCCGACGGGCATCGTCGTGTCCTGCCAGAACGAGCGCTCCCAGCACCAGAACAAGGATCAGGCCATGAAGGTGCTGAAGGCCAAGCTGCTCGACCTCGAACGCCTAAAGCACGAGGCGAAGCTGGCGGAGATCACCGGCGACCAACTCGACGCGAACTTCGGGAGCCAGATCCGCAGCTACGTCCTTCACCCCTACCAGCAGGTGAAGGATCTGCGGTCGAACATCGAGGTCGGCAACGTCGAAGGTGTTCTCGACGGCGACCTCGATGGGCTGATGGAGGGGTACCTCCGTTGGGAACGAGCGACGGCGGCGCCGTAGCGTAGGGAACCACGACGCCGAGGGGTGCTCCGGATCGGAGGGCACTCGCAACTAGAGTCGTGGCCGCTCCGCGGACTCCCCGTTCCGCGTTTCGAGGACCCCGACCACTGTGATCAAGCTCGAGAACGTCAAGAAGGTCTACAAGAACGACCACGTTGCGCTGCGCAACGCCAACGTCGACATCCAGAAGGGCGAGTTCGTCTTTCTGGTCGGACCATCGGGGTCCGGAAAGTCGACGTTCATTCGGCTGCTCAACCGCGAAGAACTCCCGACCGAGGGCAAGGTGTGGGTTGCCGGCAAGGACATCGCCAGCATCCGGAACTGGCAGGTGCCCTACCTGCGTCGCAACATCGGATACATCTTTCAGGACTTCAAGCTCCTCCCCAACAAGACGGTCGAGGAAAACGTCGCCTTCGCCTTGGAGGCGATCGGCCGTCCGCGACACAGCGTGAAGACCCAGGTGCCGGCCATCCTCGAGCTGGTCGGGCTGGCGCACAAGGCCAAGAACCGGCCCGACGAGTTGTCGGGTGGTGAGCAGCAGCGAGTGTCGATCGCCCGGGCATTCGTCAACCGGCCGCTGATCCTGCTGGCCGACGAGCCCACCGGCAACCTCGATCCCAACACCACCATCGGCATCATGAAGCTCCTGGACCGAATCAACCGCACGGGCACCACCGTGGTGATGGCGACTCACGATCGCGGCATCGTCGACGTGATGAGGCGCCGGGTTATCGAACTCGAAGGCGGCCAGGTCGTTCGCGACCAGGCGCGAGGGGTGTACGAGTAGATGGCCATGCGCCTCGACTACCTGGTTCGCGAGACCGGGCAGAACCTCGTCCGCAACTGGCTGCTTTCGGTTGCGACCGTGCTGATCGTCACGGTGTCGCTGACCATGTTCGGCATCACCGTGCTGCTGGGCTTCTTCGGTCTGGACAATGCGTTCATCACCTGGAACAACGACGTCTCGTTCATCGTCTACATGAACCCCGACGCCACCGCGGAGCAGATCGCCGCGATCGACAAGGACCTCGAGAACAGCCCGCAGGTCGACACCGTCGAGTACTACGACGATGACAAGACCTTCGAGCTGTACCAGAAGATGTTCCAGCAGGACGGCCCCGAGATGCTGACGGCGCTCGAGAAGGGCGATCTTCCGACGTCGTTCCGTGTCAAACCGTCCAATCCAGACGCGAACGTCGTGAAGGAGTTGGCCAACAGCTACGGCCCCAAGACCGGCGTGTACACCGTCGACTTCCCCGACGAGCAGGTTCGGCAGGTGCAAAGCGCAGGGCAGACCATCAGGTTCTGGCTGTTGCTCGCCTCGGTCGTGTTGCTCGCCGCGTCGATCGTCCTGATCTTCATCGCGATTCAGACGGCGGTGTTCTCACGTCGCCGGGAGATCGAGGTGATGAGGCTCGTCGGAGCGACCAACTGGTTCATCCGCATTCCGTTCCTCATCGAGGGCCTGATCCAGGGACTGGTGGGAGCGATTCTGGCGGTGAGTTCGCTCGCCATCATCGGTGCAGCGTGGAAGTCCGATGGCGAATCGATGAAGGGCTCCTTGCTCGCACGGTTCGTTTGGACCGACGACCAGCAACTGTGGACGTTCCTGGGCCTCCTCGGCATCGGTGCGGTGGCCGGCGCGCTCGGCGCGTTCATCTCGACGCTCTGGTACCTGCGGGACTGACCCCACCCCACCCCACCCCAGCCGGTTCTGTTGTACAAAGCGCGCGGTCACGCGCGCGCTTTGTACAACAGAACGGGCTGGGGTGGGTGCGTCGTCCGGTCAGATGAGGAGACGCGCCAGGGCGGCGGTCCCGGCGCTGACGAGAATCACCACCAGGAGCGGAGCTTTCGCCCACACTGCGACGACTCCCGCCGCTACTCCGAGTACGCGGGTGGCGACGATGTCGCCTCCACCTCCGGTCAGGGTCTGTTGAATCACCAGCCCGGCGAAGATCGCGGCCGGGAGCAGACCGACAACGTTCGCGAGCGGCCCGGTCAGCTTGACCCGGCTGAGCGCAAGCAGACCGAACAGCTTGAACGCGTACGCACCGGCCGCCAGCACCACCACCGTCGACCAACTCACGGAGTCTCCGGTCGGTTGGGGGCCTGCCGGCGTGCAGCGAGGACGGCGCCGCCGAACGCGCCGAGGGTTGACGCCAGGATCGGAATGCCGACCGGCAGGAATGGCACGGTAGCGATCGCGATTGCCGCGGCGATCAGCGCGCTGATCCGGCCGGGTCGACGCCGCAGGTGAGGCGCCAGCATCGCCACGTACACGGCCGGGAAGGCGGCGTCGAGACCCCATTGCTGCAAGTCGCCCACGACGTCGCCGGCGACCGCGCCGACCAGCGTGCCCAGGTTCCAGAACACGTAGGTGCCCAGCCCCGCGCTGACGAACCCCTTTCGCTGCTGAGCGGGGTCGGACTGAGCCGCGCCCATTCCGGTGGACTCATCGATGATGAGCTGAGCGACCGCCAAGCGCTCGGCCATCGGGCGGTCCGGAAACCATCGCGCCACCACCGGGCCGTACAGCGTGTTGCGCGCTGCGAGCATCAGGGCCGACCCCAGCGCGGTGGCCGGTGCTCCACCGGCGTCGATGACGCTGACGGCGGCAAGCTGGGATGCTCCGGTGAACACGAGCAACGACAGAGCGCACGTCTTCGCGACCGAGAGCCCCGATGACCGCGCCAAGACCCCGAAGATGATCCCG
The DNA here is from genome assembly GCA_019694615.1 of Microthrixaceae bacterium. Lineage (GTDB taxonomy): Bacteria > Actinomycetota > Acidimicrobiia > Acidimicrobiales > Microtrichaceae > SSF14. Next base: position 33,207 of record JAIBBP010000178.1, read on the forward strand.
ACGATTCCCACCGCGAACGCGAGTAGTAGCCCGTCGCGGACCGGCCTGCCAGGTGGTTCACCGGGAGTTCGTTCCGCAGCGTCGTCGGGTGCCATGGGCTAGACACGCTAGATGTCCGACTTCGCCACCATCCGTTACGACGTTTCCGAGGGCATCTGCACGGTCACCCTGAGCCGTCCCGATCAGCTCAACGCATTCAACATCCCGATGATGCGGGAACTCATCGAGGCCTTCGATCGCATTGACGCCGATGACGACGTTCGCGTGGTGATCGTGACGGGCTCGGGCCGGGCGTTCTGTGCCGGCGCCGACCTCGCGTCCGGTTCAGGCTCGTTCGACTACGACGGGCCAGTATCCAACGACGAGACGGCAGAGTTCGAAGGTGCGGTGGGAGGGCGAGCGAAGGGCCAACCGCTTCGCGACGCTGGAGGGATCCTGACGCTCCGCATCTTCCGCTGCCGCAAGCCGGTGATCGCCGCGATCAACGGACATGCCGTTGGGATCGGTGCGACGATGACACTCCCGATGGACATCCGACTCGCGTCGGTAGAAGCGAAGATCGGGTTCGTGTTCGCCGCGCGCGGCATCGTGCCCGAGGCGTGTTCGAGCTGGTTCCTACCCCGTCTCGTCGGGATCTCCCAGGCAGCCGAGTGGATCTACACGTCGCGCGTGTTCCTTGCCGCGGAGGGTCGTGAGCGCGGGCTGATCCGCTCGGTGCACGACCCCGACGAGCTCATGCCCGCGGCCCGCGAGTTGGCGACCGAGATCGTCGTGAACTCGGCGCCGGTTTCGGTGGCGCTCAGTCGAATGATGCTCTGGCGAATGCTCGGCGCGTCACATCCAATGGATGCGCACCGGATCGACAGCCGGGCGGTTCACTTCACCGGGGCGAAACCCGACGCACGCGAAGGCATCGGCGCCTTCTTCGAGAAGAGGCAACCACACTGGTCGATGAGCGTGAGCGACGACTTGCCTGACTTCGTGCCGTGGTGGGACGAGCCGACCTTCAGTTGATCGTCGGCCGGCCGGGTCGGCCGGTCACGGCTTCCACTTGATGTTGCAACCGAGGCTCGGGTGTTGGTCGTCGGCCGGCGAGCTCCCTGCGAGTAACGCATCAACCGCTGCCTTGAGGTCGGAGCCAGTTACGGGCACATCGTTGGACGGTCGGGAACCATCGAACTGTCCGCGGTAGGCGAGCCGGCGTTGACCGTCGAACACGAAGAGGTCGGGAGTGCACGCTGCGCTGTAGGCACGTGCGACGTCCTGGCTCTCGTCGTAGAGGTAGTGGAAGTCCCAGCCGTAGGAGCGGGCGGTGCTCGCCATCAGCGGCGGGGCATCGTCGGGGTACGCGGCGACGTCGTTGGACATGATGCCGACGACCGCTGTGCCACGAGCCAGGAACCGCTGAGTTACGAGACCCAACTCGCGCCCGATGTGTTTCACGTAGGGGCAGTGGTTGGAGAGGAACATCACCACCAGCGCGGGTGCGCTCCCGGCGATGTCGTCCAAGGTGTGCAGCGCCCCGTCGGGGTCGGGGAGCGCGAAATCCGGCGCGGGAGTGCCGAGCGGCAACATGGCGGAGGGAGTGGCGACCATGGACGTCAAACTACCTCCGGGCCCCCTTCCACCGGTTCTGTGTTGCGAGGCCGCCCCTCCAGGGGCGGCCTCGCAACACAGAACCAGTGAGGCGTCGCCGGTAGCCTGACGGCGCGATGGCCCGAACACGCTTTGTCCTACTCGTCGTTTCCGTGATCGTGGTGTTCGTCGGTGGAGCTCGTTCCGTTTCGGCGTCTCCGAACCAGAGCGGCTTCGAACGCATCGACTCGTTCGATTCGACGATCACCGTCAACCGCGACGGGTCGGCGGACATCACCGAGGTCATCGCCTATGACTTCGGGTCGGCGAGTCGACACGGCATCGAGCGGTTCATCCCGACGGTGTTTCCGTGGAGCGGCAAGCTGCCCGACGACGCGTCGCCGGGAGCCCAGTACGACCGTGTCACGCCGATCTCCGACGTGAGCGTGTCGGCGAGCACCGGAACGCCGGCAGACGTCGAGGAGTCCCACGAGAACGGCGTGACCAGGCTTCGCATCGGCGATCCCGACCGGACGATCACCGGTGCACACACCTACACGATCCGATATCGGATCGCAGGGGTTCTGAACGCGTTCGAAGGCCACGACGAGCTCTACCTGAACGTCTCTGGCAACGAGTGGCGGGTGCCGTTCTCAGAGTTGACCGCCACGGTGAAGGCGCCGGGAGCGATCTCACGAATCGCGTGCTTCGCCGGACCCGCGGGGTCTCAACTCCCCTGTGAGTCGTCGACCAAGAACGACAGTTCGACTGGCGGCGTGGCGACGTTCCGCCAGGACGCAGTGTCCGCCTTCGAAGGTCTGACAGTGGTCGTGGCGTTCCCGAAGGGCGTCGTCGAGGATCCCGAGTCGACCCGAATCCTACGCGAGCGGTGGTCGATCTCCTCGGCGTTTCGACTGAACGCCGCGACCGGTTCCGCAGCGGGCGCGGTGCTGTTGGGCGGGGTCGGGCTCGTCGGTCTTCTCGGTTATCGGGTTGGGCGGGATCGGCGCTACCGCGGCAGCGTCGTTGACGCGGCGTTCGGCAACGACTCCGGGGACGAGGGTCGTATCCCGCTGTTCGACAGGCCCGGCGATACCGTTGAGTTCGTCCCGCCGGAGGGCGTTCGGCCTGGACACATGGGAACCCTGTGGGACGAGCAGGCCAACCACCTCGACGTGTCGGCGATGATCGTCGACTTGGCTGTTCGTGGCTGGATCCGGATCGACGAGATCGCGCCGCAGTCCGACGGATTCCTCGGGTTCGGCGGGGACAGCGGCGATTTCCAGCTCGTTCAGCTCCGTGATCCCGACACCGACCCACTCGCCTCGGAGCTCTGGCAGGCCGAACGCACGCTGCTGTCGTCGTTGTTCGCCACGGGCGACGTGGTGAAGCTCTCTGCGCTCAAGACGAAGTTCGCATCCAAGATGCAGATCATCCAAGGCCACCTCTATGACGACGCCGTCGAGGCTGGGTGGTTTCCGGCGCGTCCCGACACGATTCGGGGCCGTTGGGCAGGTCGCGGGTTTCTGCTCCTCCTGCTCGGGGGAGGGATCGTCGTGCTCGCTGCGAAGTTCACCCACCTCGGTCTTGTTGCGCTCCCGATTCCGCTGTTGGGACTCGTTCTCATGGGGTGCGCGAAGTACTTCCCGCACCGGACGGCGAAGGGGTCAGCGTTGCTCGGGAGGGTGCGAGGCTTCAAGGAGTTGTTCGAGGCGGGCGAAGGCGAGCGGCAGCGGTTTGCCGAACAGCACAACCTCTTTGCCCAGTACCTGCCGTACGCCATCGTCTTCGGGTGTACAGACAAATGGGCCGAGACGTTCGCCGATCTCGGCCTCAGTCCTCAGGAGATGGGCCTCGGCGTGTGGTACACGAGCCCCTACGGTTACGACCCGATTCACTTCGGCTATGCGATGGGCTCGTTCACGACGTACTCGTCGGGGTCCCTGGCGGCCGCAGCCCCGTCCTCGTCCGGTGGATCGGGCGGGTCAGGTTTCAGCGGAGGGTCCAGCGGAGGCGGGTTCGGCGGTGGTGGCGGGGGCTCCTGGTAGCGACGACCCACCCACAACCTGTTCTGTTGTATGAAGCGCGCGGCTGGGCGCGCGCTTCATACAACAGAACAGGTTGTGGGTGGGTGTGGCAGGCTGACCCCGAATCGACTGAAGGGGGCGCAGATGCCGCAGGAAGTGCGTGGAGTCGTCGCGAAGGCCAAGGGGGCGCCGGTTTCGATTGAGACGATCGTGATCCCCGATCCCGGTCCCGGCGAGGTGGTCGTGGCGATTGCTGCGTGCGGTGTGTGCCACACCGATCTGCACTACCGCGAGGGCGGAATCAATGATGAGTTCCCGTTCCTCCTGGGGCACGAAGCCGCCGGGACGGTGGAGTCGGTGGGGGAAGGGGTTACCAACGTCGAGCCGGGCGACTTCGTCGTACTCAACTGGCGTGCCGTGTGCGGGCAGTGCCGCTCGTGTCGGAAGGGCAAGCCGAACCTCTGTTTTAACACCCACAACGCGATGCAGAAGATGACGTTGCTCGACGGAACCGAGTTGTCGCCGGCGCTCGGCATCGGCGCTTTCTGCGACAAGACGCTCGTCGCTGCCGGTCAGGCGACCAAAGTCGATCCGGCCGCGCCTGCAGCCGCCGCGGGTCTTCTCGGGTGTGGCGTGATGGCCGGACTCGGCGCTGCGATGAACACCGGTGGTGTCGGCCGTGGAGACTCGGTCGCGGTGTTCGGGTGTGGGGGTGTCGGCGACGCCGCGATCGCCGGTGCGAAGCTTGCCGGAGCCACCACGATCGTCGCCGTCGACCTCGACGATCGGAAGCTTGATTGGGCCAAGGAGTTCGGCGCCACCCACACCGTCAACTCGGGAACTTCCGACGCGGTCGCAGCCATTCAGGAGGCAACGGGAGGTTTCGGTGCCGACGTGTGTATCGACGCGGTCGGCCACCCGGCGGTATACCGGCAGTGCTTCGAAGCCCGCGATCTCGCAGGCACGGTCGTGCTCGTGGGGGTACCCCGGCCGGACATGACGTTGGAGTTGCCGTTCATCGAGGTGTTCGGCCGAGGCGGCGCACTCAAGAGCTCGTGGTACGGCGACTGCCTGCCCGAGCGCGATTTCCCGATGCTGATCGACCTCTACCTGCAGGGTCGACTCGATCTCGACCGGTTCGTGTCGGAGCGGATTGGCCTCGACGACGTTGAGGCCGCGTTCCACAAGATGGAGCAGGGCGAGGTCCTGCGGTCGGTCGTCGAGATCGTTCCGGGCGCCTGATGTCGATCGAGCTGGTCACGACCGACGGCATTTTCAGCCTCGACGGCGAGGATTTCGACGTCACCAACAACATCTGGATCATCGGCGACGACCGTGAGGTCGTGGTCGTGGATGCGGCGCACGACCATCTGTCGATCGTGGAGGCCGTCGGGGGTCGGCGGGTACGTCGGATCCTGCTGACCCATGGACACAACGACCACATCAACGCTGCGGCGGCGCTGGCCGACGCCGTCGACGCGCCCATCGCCCTTCACCCCGACGACCGGATGCTGTGGGATGTCGTCTATCCCGACCGTTCCCCTGATATCGATCTTGCCGAGGGTGCTCGCATCGACGTGGGCGGCCACGACCTGTCCGTGCTGCACACACCCGGCCACGCTCCGGGCTGCTGCTGCTTCTACGACGAGCGAACGGCTGTGCTGTTCAGCGGCGACACTCTGTTCTGCGGCGGCCCGGGCGCAACCGGGCGCAGCTTTTCGGATCGCCCGACCATCCTGCGGACGATCCGAGAACGACTGCTGGGGCTGCCGGGCCACACGGTGGTGCACACGGGCCACGGCGATTCGACGACGATCGAAGCGGAGCGGCCACTTATCGAGGAGCTTGTGCGCTCCGAGTTGTGACCCACAGCGCGATCGAACCGAACGCTGCTGCGAGGGTCGAGCCGACGAGTATCGCGAGTTTTGCCGACGGTGCGGAGGCGCCGTCGAGGGCCAAGTCCGCGATGAAGATCGACACGGTGAAACCCACGCCACCCACAACTCCGATTGCGACGATCTGGGCTATGCCAACACCGGTGGGAAGGTCGAGGCCCATCCGTCGACCGAGCCACGTTGCCGCGGTGATTCCGACGGGCTTGCCGACCACGAGGCCGACCACGATCGCCCATGACATCCGCGACGACGCTGCGCCGGCAAGCGCGTCGCCCCCGAGATCGATCCCGGCGTTTGCGAGCGCGAACAACGGCACGATCACCAGACTCGTCCATGGGTGAAGCCGATGCTCGATCCGTTCGATGCGCGACACCGGGGTCAGTAGGCCCATGACGACGCCGGCGATCGTTGCGTGTACCCCGGCCTCGTGGGTGAACCACCACATCGTGACACCGAGGATGACGAAGCCGGCACCGAAGTCGGGCCGCACCCGGCTGAGCCCGACGACCATGAGCGCACAGCCGACGGCACCGAGGAGGTAGCCGGCGTTCAGCCCGGAGCTGTAGGCGACGGCGATGACGGCGATGGCCCCGATATCGTCCACGATGGCGAGCGCCAGCAGGAACACCTTCGCTCCGGTGGGAACACGTCGGCCGAACGCGGTGAGGACGCCCAGAGCGAGGGCGATGTCGGTCGCCATCGGGATCGCCCAGCCGCGGGAGGCGCTGCTGGGAGCGACGAGCAGGTAGATCGCCGCCGGCCCAACCATTCCGCCGAGCGCGGCGATCGCGGGGAGCGCCGCGGTGCGCACCGATGCGAGCTCGCCGTCGATCATCTCGCGCTTGATCTCGAGCCCGACGACGAGGAAGAACAACGTCATCAGGCCGTCCCCGATCCAGGCGTGTACGTCGAGATCGAGGCCTAGGCTTCCGATCCCGACGTTGGACCGCGTGTGGAGCAAGGACTCATACGTCTCGCTCCACGGTGAGTTCGCCCACACCAAGGCGACGACAACCGCCACGCAGATGAGTACCGCGCCAGCGACCTCGGCCGCGAGGAAGTCCCGCAGCGACCGGACGAGGAGAACGGGCGGGACCCGTTGTCGACCTGTCAACTGACCCGGCCGAGCGCGTCCGCGAGCCGCGCAAGCTCGTCGTCGGTCGTGATGTGATGGGGAGACAGGCGCACGGAGTCCTCGAAACCACCGCCCGCGTCACACATCGGCGGCTCCCCGGCCATGTAGCGGTTGGCGATGCCGGCGGCGACGAGGCGCTGGCTCGCCTCCGCAGCGCCGAGTGCGTCGTGGGTGAAGGTGACGATCCCGCGATCGGAGTCGGTGCCGAGCCGGCGGATCCCATTCCGGCCGTCGAGGATTGACCGGATTGCGTCACTTCGGTCCGCGATCCGTGAGGCGATGGTGTCGACTCCGATAACGAGAGCCTCGGCGGCGGCAACGCCGAGGCCGAGGAGCGCCGCGATCGGCCGCTCGAACGTCTCGAAACGCGTGGCATCGTCAGGCTGCCTGTGAACCGACGCCCCGGCGACGGTCGAACCGAAGGCCAACGACAACGGGTCGAGCGACGTCGCGATGTCGTGCCGCACCCAAGCGAAGCCGGTGCCGCGTGGTCCGCGAAGGAACTTCCGGCCCGGAGCGAACGCGACGTCGCAGCCAATTGTCCCGACATCGATCGGGAGTTGTCCGACCGTTTGTGAGATGTCGAGCACGAAGAGTGCAGCCGGCGCGGCGTCTCGTAGCGACGGGAACAATCGACCGGCATCGGTGACCGTGCCCTGATGGGTCGGCATGTGGGTGAGCAGTACCGCGTCTGTCCGCTCGTCGACCAATGAGTTCAGGGAGTCCTGGTCGACGGTTCCGTCGTCGGCGGGCGCGGCGACGTCGACGTGGAGCGGGCGGATCTGGGCCCAACGTGATAGTGCGAGCCACATCGACGAGTACGTGAAGGGGTCGACGACGATTCGGGCGGGGTGAGCGAAGAACCCCCGATCTGCGAGGTGGGCGAACATGACGCGCTCGAAAGCGTCGGTCGCTCCACCGGCGAGCGCGATCTCGGCGGGAAGGCCGCCGACGAGCCGGGCCAACGAGCCGCGGGTCGAAGCGATCTCCGCTGCAGCTTCATCCGCCGCTTCGTACCCTCCGATCTCCTGTTCCCGTTGCAGGTGGGTCACCATCCGTCGGACTACGGCGTCGGTGGGTGGTGACGCCCCGGCGTGGTTGAGAAAGGCGCTCATGGACGTGACAGTATCGGGCGCCCTCGGTCGCCAGTCGGGAGTTCGAGGGAGGGAGGGCGACATGTCGAATCTGCAACTGCATCCCGGGGTGGAGACCCTGACGATCACTGGAGCGACTCCGGGAGCGGAGCTGCGCGTCGAGAGTGACGACGGGCCGTCGCTCGTCACGGTGGTGGCCGACCACTCGGGCAATGCCCACGTGGCGTTCGTTCCCGCGGAGCACAAGGTGATCTCGTCCACCGAGGAGTGGGCCGACGTGTTGTCGACGGGCCAGATCCTCGCGCCAGGGGTGTACTCGGTCGTCGACGAGTCGACCGGCTCGACTCACGGTCCGGTCAGAGTCCTGTCGGTCGAAGATCTGCCCGACCCGTCGTTGTACCGCCAGGAGTTGGAGGAGGGTTTCGGCTACCTCGAAGTCCGCGATGGCGTGACCCTCTCGATCATGGTGCGATTCCCCAACGAGGACCTGTACGGCCCGGCGCCATGGCCGACGGTGATCGAGTACTCGGGCTATGGCCCTTCGAATCCCGACGCTCCGCAACCGGGCTCGTTGCTCGCGAACCTCCTCGGGTTCGCCGTCGTCGGCGTGAACATGCGCGGAACCGGGTGTTCGGGCGGCGTGTTCGACGTGTTCAGCCCTGCGCAGGCGGCTGACGGATACGACGTCGTCGAGACGGTGGCACGACAGCCCTGGGTGCTCGACAACAAGGTGGGAATGGTCGGCCTGAGCTACCCCGGAATCTCCCAGCTGTACGTCGCGGCGACGAGGCCACCGAGCCTCGCTGCGATCACCCCGCTGTCGGTCATCGACGATCTCTGGCGCCAGCAGTGGCCCGGAGGCACCTACAACTCCGGCTTCACGAGGGCTTGGCTGGCGCAGCGAGACGCCGAGACGAAGGTCGGCGGAATGGCGTGGGACCAGGCGCGAATCGACGCCGGTGACGAGCAGGCCGCGGCCAATCAGGCCATTCGCTCCCAGAACATGGACTTTGAGCGGTTCGGACGGGCGATCGACAACTTCCGCCCGACCCTCGACGCCCGGCGAGTCGAGACAGTGGTCGACCGAATCGACGTTCCCGTCTATCTCACCGGCGCCTGGCAGGACGAGCAGACGGGCAGCCGGTTCGCGCTGATGCTCGACCGGTTCCACAACTCGCCCCACGTGCAGTTCACGCTCTTCAACGGGCACCACCCCGATGGCTACAGCCCAATGGTGATCCTGCGATGGTTCGAGTTCCTGTCCTTCCACGTGGGCCGCAGGGTGCCGGTGGTCCCCGAGGTGATCCGTATGTTCGCTCCGCTTCAGTTCGCGGAGGTGTTCGGTGTGCTTCAGGACCTCGAAGACGATCGGTTCGGTGATCTCGTCGACGACTTCGACGCTGCGTTCGAACGGTGGACCTCCGAGCCGCCCGTGCGGATCCTCTTCGAGAGCGGCGCCGGATCCGACACCCCGGGAGCGACCTCGGCGCGCTACGAGGTCCTGACGTCGGAGTTCCCGCCACCTGGGACCGCCGCTCGCCGCTGGTGGTTCGCGGATGGCGGCGAGCTCGCCGACGCTGCGCCCACTGCCGCCGCAGACGTCGTGTACGAGGACGATCCTGAAGCCGGCGGACTCTGCTACGCGATCATCGACGACCTCCAGGACTTCACCAAGCCGACGGTGCCGATCGAGTGGACCACGTTCGCCGACGAGCAGGCGGTCCAGTTCGAGACGGCTCCGCTCAACTCGGACCTCACGGTTGCCGGACAGGGCCACGTCGATCTGTGGATGCTGCCGGGGTCGGACGACACGTCGGTCCAGGCGACGTTGACCGAGATCCGTGCCGACGGCACCGAAGTTCGTGTGCAGTCGGGATGGCACCGCCCACAGCATCGGGTCGAGGATCCGACACGCTCCGACGAACTCCGTGTCGATTACACGTTCGCCCCCGAGGACCGCTCGCCGCTCGCCGTCGGTGAACCGGTTCACTTCCGACTCCCGTTCATGCCGCTGGCGCACCGTTTCCGGGCCGGCACGAGGATTCGCGTGTCGGTGTCGACCCCGGGGCGAGACACTCCGCTGTGGTGCTTCGACAACCCGATCACGCCCGGCGCGATTCACACGGTGCGCGTCGGTGGTGAACAGGCCTCGTCGCTGGTGCTGCCGGTGTGGGACGACCCCGATCACGTGCTCGACGAGGCACATGTCGAACCGCCGGGGGCCGACGCCCTTCGCGGTCAGCCCGCCCGGCCCGCACTCCCGATTCGCAACGTCCCGGCTGACAGCTAGCCCGCTCACTCGCCGACTTGGCGCTCAACCCAGGCAGGGGTGTGCTCGCAGCGATGATTCCGGCGCGGGTCGCGCGAAAGCTGACATGCGCCCGTACAGTCGTCGGTCGTGAAGCACCGCGTTGTTGCCCTCGCCGTTGCGGCGACCGTTCTCATCGTCCCAGCGTGCAAGTTCGCCAAGGTCGGAGGCCGCTGCGCAGCGGCCCAGGGCCCGGCGCGTACCGCCACGCACGTGCTGTTCTGCGTCGACGGGCGGTGGAAGCAGACCCTCACGATCGGCCAGGCAGCAGACTTCATCATCGGCCAGTGGCCCGGCTCGGCCACATCCTCGGCGGGCAACGACATCTACTCCAGCCCGTTCAGTCGGCTCCCCGAGTTCGACCTCACGGTCACGAACCGTGCCGGCAAGCCAGCAGCGAACACCACCGTGACGCTCTCGCTCACGGGACCAGGAATCTCGGGTGCGCATCGATCTGAGTTTCGCACCGACGCCCGCGGCATCTTCCGGTTTGTCCAGCCGCATCCGCTGATCGTCGGCCCGCTCGGCGTGTACACGCTGACGTGGTCGGGACCGCACCCGACCCCAATCCTCACGCAGCGGATCCACAAGGCCGGTCGTCCCGCGTCGGTGGCACTGCTCAGCGGCGACAACCAGACCATCACCGCCGGGCAGCAACTGGCTCCGTTCGAGTTCGAGGTTCGCGATAGCAACGGAGTGCCGGTGAAGGGTGCCCGGGTGAAGCTCGAACTCTCCGAAGGGCTGGAGATCGTGTCGGCGACGAACGGTCTTGTCGTCGTTCGGGGAACGGGGCGGACCGACGCCGGGAGGTCGACCGTCAGGCTCGTCGCCTACGAGCCCGCTCCGCTCGGGGGCGACTGGGCGCTCGGAACCGCGACGGCGTCCTACACCGTGAACGCAGGGCCGATCGACGACGCGTTGATCTACGGCGATCTGCAGTCCGCGAACACTGGCGCTGGCTTCTCGTACCCGCTGTCTGTCCGCCCGATCGACGCTTACGGCAACAGCGTTCGAAACGCAGTCACGTTCACGGTCGTGCCGGGCGCGTCGGGGGCGTCGGGCGCGATCAGCCCAGCGGGAACCAATACGGTGACCGCGACGGCCAACGAGATCGCCGGCGACTGGGGAGTGCGAGCTGACATCGCCGGTCTCGGGTCCTTCGTGTTCGAGCTCGAGAATCTGTAAACGTCGGCCAAACCCAGCGAGCGGACGCCCGCTAGCGTCCAAAGCATGAAGCGACTCGTCATCCTCTGGGTCATTTCGACGTTGGCACTTCTGCTCCTACCAGTCGTGTTCAGCGGCGTCACGATCGACGACTGGAAGTACGCGGCACTGGCGTCGGTCGTCATCGGTATCATCAACTGCTCGATCGGGCCGGTGCTCAAGTTCTTCACCCTGCCGATTCGTTGGCTCACGATCGGCGTGTTCACACTGGTCATCAATGGATTCCTGCTGTTGATGGCGTCCAAAGTGGCTCCGGGATTCGTGATCGACGACTTCGGCACAGCGTTCTGGGCGGCGATCGTCTACAGCCTCGTGACGTGGGTAGGCGGCCTGATCCTCGCTCCAGCGGAGGACTGACCTCCGTCGGGCGACTGGGTGCGGGGAGGGGCGGGTCTCGGGCCATCGAGTGCGCACCTCACAACTCGGTAAGGCTGCTGTGAGGTCCCGCACGGTGGTCGATTCGCCGCTGTCCGACCGTCGTAGTCGACACGTCATCTGAGTGAAATCCCGCGGCAACTGCCGTCCGGTGCAATGTCTCCATGTCTTCTGCGACTGCGAACAAGCTGCGTGTTGTTGTCATCGGCAACGGCATGGTGGGCCACCGCCTCCTGACCACCCTCGCCGACCTCGGCGCAATGGACAGCCTCGACGTCACGGTGCTTGGCGAGGAGACCCGTCCTGCGTACGACCGTGTCGCGCTGAGTTCGGTGTTCGACGGCAAGAACCCCGCCGGCCTCTCGATGGTCGAGGACGGGTTCTTCGAGCGTCACGGCATCGTCTGTCATCTGGGTGACCCGGTGACGTCAATCGACCGCACGAAGCGGACCGTGACAAGTGTGGGTGGCCTCGTTATCAACTACGACCGACTGGTGCTGGCCACCGGCTCGGCGCCGTTCGTGCCGCCCATGGAGGGAAGCGACGGGCCGGGATGCTTCGTCTACCGGACCCTCGACGACCTCGACGCGATCGCGCGGGCCGCCGCCGACCCGGCCGTACAACGGGGTACGGTCATCGGCGGTGGTCTGCTCGGCCTCGAAGCGGCCAACGCGCTGCGGAACCTGGGCCTCGAAACCGATGTCGTCGAGTTCGCTCCTCGGCTGATGCCGGTGCAGCTCGACGACGGCGGTGGACGTGCGCTTCGTCGGCACATCGAAGCGCTCGGTGTCGGCGTCCACTTGGAGCGACGGACCCTGTCCGTCGAATCCGACGGAGCGCGCCCGATGGCCTTGACGTTCGACGGCCACGATCCGCTGGCGACAGACCTGGTGGTGTTCTCGGCCGGGATCCGTCCCCGCGACCAGCTGGCACGCGACGCCGGCCTCGAGGTGGGCGAGCGTGGCGGGGTGTTGACCGACGCCACCCTCCTGACGAGCGACCCGGCGGTGTACGCGATCGGGGAGTGCGCGGCAGTCGACGGTCGCACGTACGGCCTCGTGGCACCCGGATATCAGATGGCTCGGGTTGTCGCCTCCCGCCTCGCTGCTGCGGCGACCGGCACCGAATGCGAGGACGTGTTCGAGGCGAGCGACATGTCGACGAAGCTCAAGCTGCTCGGTGTTGCTGTCGCCAGCGTCGGCGACGTGAACCCCCCGCCGGGGGTCGATCCCGGGGTGCGTCACCCGCTGATCTGGGACGATCCGAGCACCGGCGTGTACCAACGCCTCGACGTCGACGATGAAGGACGTGTCGTCGCAGCGGTGCTCGTCGGGGACGCAACTCAGTACGGCGAAATCCTGGCCACCTTCCGCAGCGGCGAGGCAGTCCCGGCGCCGGGGGAGCTTCTCCGACCGACCGCCACCGCCAACCCTGCGGAGGGCATCAGCCCGTCGATGCCCGTCTGCTCGTGCGAGAACGTGGCGGCCGGCGCGGTGCTGGACGCCGTCGCGACGGGCTGTTCGACCGTCGGGGAGATCAAGACGTGCACAGCAGCGGGCACCGGCTGTGGAGGTTGCCTCCCCGTCGTCGAGCAGGTACTCCGTTTCGGACTCGAAGCGCGGGGCGAAACGGTGTCGAGCGCACTGTGCGCCCACTTCGACCACTCCCGCGCCGAACTGTTCGAGATCATCCGTATCCGCGGCCTCCGCAGCTTCGCTGAGGTCCTCGCCGAGCACGGCACCGAACGCTCGGCCGCAACCATCGCCGGCGCTGGCTGCGAGATCTGCAAGCCCGCAGTGGCTTCGATCCTCGCGTCGCTCGGCGGTGGGCACATCCTCGAAGGCGACCAGGCGTCGCTGCAGGACACCAACGACCACTTCCTCGCCAACCTTCAGAAGGACGGGACCTACTCGGTCGTGCCCCGGATCCCCGGTGGCGAGATCACCCCCGAGAAGCTGATGGTCATCGGGCAGGTGGCGATCGACTTCGGCCTCTACACCAAGATCACCGGCGGTCAGCGCATCGACCTGTTCGGAGCCCGCGTGGAGCAACTCCCCCTGATCTGGCGGCGACTCGTCGACGCCGGGTTCGAGTCCGGACACGCCTACGGCAAGTCGCTGCGCACGGTGAAGTCGTGCGTTGGCGAGACGTGGTGCCGATACGGCGTAGCCGACTCCACGGCGATGGCCATCTTGCTGGAGGAGCGCTACCGGGGTCTGCGTGCTCCACACAAGATCAAGCTCGCCGTGTCCGGGTGCGCCCGTGAGTGTGCAGAGGCGCAGAGCAAGGACGTCGGTGTGATCGCGACGGAACGAGGCTGGAACCTTTGGGTCGGCGGCAACGGCGGGATGCGTCCGCGACACGCAGAACTGCTGGCGGAGGACCTCGACGACGAGACGCTGGTTCGCTACATCGACCGGTTCCTCATGTACTACGTGCGAACCGCCGATCGGTTGCAGCGCACCGCATCATGGGTCGAGTCGCTCGACGGGGGGCTCGACCACGTCAAAGCCGTCGTCATTGCGGACTCGCTCGGAGTGGCCGACGCTCTCGAGGAGATGATGGAAGCCCATGTTGCGACCTACGAGTGTGAGTGGAAGGCGACGATCGACGACCCGCAGCGGGCGGCCCGGTTCGTGTCCTTCGTGAACGCTCCCGACGAACCGGACCCCACCATCGTGTTCGTTCGTGAGCGCGATCAGATCCGGCCCGCTCGGCCTGACGAGCGGCCGTCCCCCGACCCCATGGAGGTGATGTCATGACGTTCCTGCTCGACCCGCCGGCAACGAGTGTTGCTGTCTGTCCTGTTGACGACCTGGTTGACGACCGGGGAGTGTGCGCGCTGGTGAGCGACCGCCACGTCGCCGTGTTCCGGTTGTCGGGAACCAGGGAGCTGGTCGCCGTCGACAACGTCGATCCCTTCTCGGGAGCGTCGGTGTTGTCTCGTGGACTCGTCGGCTCGACCCGACGCGACGGGGCCTGGGTCACCTACGTCGCCTCGCCGCTCCGCAAGCAGCGCTTCGACCTCCGGACCGGTGTTTGCCTCGACGACCCGAACGTGGCTCTTGATCTGTTCGAGGTCACCGTGGACCACGGGATGGTGATGGTCCAGGAGGTGTGACGGGAGACCGGCACCGGTGCTGCGCCACCGCCGGTTCTCACGGCGGAGAAACGGCGACGAAACCGCGCCGTAACACGGGACCCCCACACTGACTCGATGTTCCTCGGCGCCCTCAGTGGCTTCACCGTCGCCGTCACCGCTGACCGGCGGGCGGAGGAGCAGGCCCAACTGATCGCCCGCAGAGGCGGTGAGGTGACGTTCGGCCCGGTCATCAAGACGAAGCCGTTGGCGGATGAAGCAGCGTTGGAAGAGGCGACGCGCCAACTCCTCATCGACCCCCCGGACGTTGCGGTGTTGTCGACGGCGCTGGGTGTCCGAGGCTGGTTCTCGGCCGTCGAGGCCCTCGGTCTGGCGGACGATCTCTCACAGGTGCTCGACGCCGCCGAGGTGATCGTGCGGGGACCGAAGGCGTCGGGTGCAGCGCTGACCGCTGGCGTCGACGTCGACTGGCAGGCGACCTCGGCGACGTACCGCGAGATCGTCGAGTACATGGCGGCTCGGCCGACCGTGGACGCGGCCGGGAAGCCGATTCGTGTCGCGGTGCAGTTGGACGGTGATCCTCGTTCGTCGCTCGCAGCGAGGCTGAGCGGATTGGGCTACGACGTGGTCACTGTGCCGGTCTATGAATGGCACCTACCTGACGATCTGACGGCGGCGGAACGTGTTGTTTCGGCGGTCGCCGACGGCACCGTCGATGCTGTGACGTTCACGTCGGCACACGCCGTCACGAACTTCGCGGTCATTGCCGATCGGGTGGGATTGCTGAGCGAGGTGCTCGCATCCGTCTCGCGTGGCACCGTGGCAGTTGTCTGCGTCGGCCCGGTGACCGCCGAGCGGGCCCGATCGGTCGGGTTCGAGTCGTGCATCGAGCCGGCCAACGCCCGGCTCGGTGCCATGGTGCAGGCGTTGGTTTCGGCGTTCTCGAATCGCGTCGTCGAGGTTGATCTGGACGGAACCCCCGTCTTGATGCAAGGGAGGATGGTGTCGGTGGGCGATGGCGAACCGGTGCGATTGACCGAGCGTGAACGGGCGGTGCTGGGTCTGCTCGCGAAGCGACCCGGTGCAGTCGTCTCGAAGCAGACGCTGTTGGAGCAGGTCTGGGCAGGGGAGTCCGACGACCATGTCGTGGAAGTGACGATCGGTCGTCTTCGCCGTCGGCTCGGTGACGCCGGAGGATCGATCGAAACGGTGGTGAGGCGTGGATACCGCTTGGCGGTGCGATGAGTCCAGCGACTCACACTGTGATCAGGGCAGCGTGAGCCGAACGTCGCGGTCGCGTCATCGAGCCGGTACGGGACCGAAATCGGTGCTCGGCACGATGATCGCCATGCCCCCCGCCTCAGTAGCATCGACCGCCTCCCTAACCGTCACCCCACGTGAACTCGTCGCCCGCATGTTCCGTCGAGACGCGTCGACCCGCGTTCTGCACCTCACGTGGTTCGCGTTCTTCCTGACGTTCGTCGCCTGGTTCAACTTCGCGCCGTTCGCCTCAACGATCGGTGACCAGTTCGGACTGTCGAAAGGCCAACTCGTCACCTTGGGGCTGTGCAACCTTGCTCTGACGGTTCCCGCCCGCCTGATCGTGGGCGGCCTGCTCGACCGGTTCGGCCCGCGGCGGACATTCTCGGCGATCCTGGTCTACGCCCTCGTCCCGTGCGTGCTGTCCGCGACGGCACAGTCCTTCTCGATGCTGGTGTTGAGCCGGCTACTGATGGGCATCGTCGGCGCCGGGTTCGTCGTCGGTATCCGGATGGTGTCGGAGTGGTTCAAACCCTCCGAGCTCGGTACTGCTGAAGGTATCTACGGCGGTTGGGGCAACTTCGGTGCCGCCGCCGCTGCGCTGGTCCTTCCTGTTCTGGCCGAAATCGTCGGTGGCCCCGACGGATGGCGGTGGGCGACCGCACTGGCGGGGGTGGTGGCCGCTGCGTACGGGATGGTGTATCTCCGCAGGGTCGACGACACGCCCGACGGCGTCGCCTACGTGCGGGCCCGCAAGGCATCTGCGCTCGAGGTGACCAGCCGCGGCGCAGTGTGGGGGCTGATCGCCATGTCGGTGCCCCTGGGCCTGGCGCTTGTGGATATCGCCTGGCGGATCTTCCACGTCGACGTGATCTCCTCGGTGGTGTTCGGTATCGCCGTTGCGGTTTCCGCGGTCCTGTTGGGTTTGCAGATCGCCGCGGTGTGGAAGGTGAACGTGCGGGCGAGGACGTCGACCTACCCCGAATCGGAGCAGTACCCGTTCCGGTCGGTCGCCGTCCTGTCGTTCGCCTACATGTGCACCTTTGGTTCTGAACTCGCCGTCGTGTCGTTCCTGCCGGAGTTCTTCGAGTCGACGTGGGGTTTGTCGACTGCGGTCGCCGGTGCGGCCGCCGCGGCGTTCGCCGTCCTCAACCTCGTGTCACGGCCAGCAGGCGGGATGTTCTCCGACGCACTGTCGAGCAGGCGTCGGTGGTTGGCGCTTCTTCTCGGCGGCCTCGCCGTCGGATACCTCGTGTTGTCGCAGCTCAGCAGCGGTTGGCCGCTCGGTGTCGCTCTGGCGGCGGTCCTTGCCACGTCGGTGTTCGCCCAGGCGGGCAACGGCGCGGTGTACGCGATCGTCCCCCAGGTTCGCAAGCAGGTCAGCGGCCAGATCGCCGGCATGTGCGGCGCCTACGGCAATGTCGGCGGAATCGTGTTCCTCACGGCGCTGGTGTTCGTGTCTCCTCAAGCCGTGTTCGCCATCATGGGACTGACCAGTCTGCTGGCGTTCCTTGCGTGTCGCTGGCTCGTGGAACCCACAACCGTGGCCGCTCCGCTGCACCTTGGCGACGCGGCTCGGCCTGTTGCCGACATAAGTTCGCCCGGCCTTGTCGGGGCGCGATGACCGACGTGGCCGACCCGTCCGCCGTCGACCTGTTCGGCGAGTGGCACGACGGTGCCGGCGCATCCGGAATGCGCGCGCCGGGGGGCGGCACCGCGTATCGGGCGCTGTTGCCGGCCACCGCGCCCGGGCCGGGCCAGCAGTACCGCTTCGAGGTCGACCTCGACTCGTGCACCGGATGCAAGGCGTGTGTCGCCGCGTGCCATTCGCTCAACGGCCTCGACGAGGACGAAACCTGGCGTTCGGTCGGCCTGCTGGTAGGCGGCACCGCAGCGCCGCCAACCACAGCCACGGTTGCTACTCCCGTTGCGCCGTGGCAACAGCACGTCACAACGGCGTGCCATCACTGCCTGGAGCCGGCCTGTCTGGCCGGCTGCCCTGTCGAGGCGTACGAGAAGGACCCGATCACCGGCATCGTTTCCCACCTCGACGACCAGTGCATCGGGTGCCGGTACTGCATGTTGACCTGCCCCTATGAGGTGCCGTCGTTCAACGAACGGCTCGGCGTGGTTCGCAAGTGCGACATGTGCAAGGACCGTCTCGCCGAAGGCGAGGAGCCGGCGTGTGTGCAGGGTTGTCCAACCGACGCGATCTCGATCGGTCTGGTGTCCACCGTTGAACTGCAGGCGGGCCTCGCCGTCGACCCGTCGGCTCGGCTCGTTCCCACGGCCCCGCGGTCGGCTCACACCCAGCCCACGACCGTCTACCTCACGCGCCGCCCTACGGCACCGCACAACGTGGTCGCCGCCGATGACCATCACGTCGTGCCCGCTCACAACCACCCACCCCTCGTCGCGATGCTCGTGCTGACCCAGATGTCGGTCGGAGCGTTCGTGCTGTCACACCTGCTCGACCTCTCCGGTGTGAGCGAAGCGGCCGGTTCGACGGCATCGGCGGTCCTGTCGTGGGTGTCAGCGCTTGTCGCCATCGGTGCCAGCGTCCTGCATCTGGGCCGCCCTCTCGTCGCCTGGCGCGCCGTGCTCGGCCTCCGACACTCGTGGCTCTCCCGTGAGATCGTTGCGTTCGGGGCTTACGCACCCCTCGGCGGGGCGACCGCTGCGGCATCAGCCGGTTGGCTGCCCAACGGTCTGACTCCGTGGCTGGCGACAGCGACAGCCCTCGTCGGCCTAGCCGGAGTCGGATGCTCCGCGATGTTGTATGCGGTGACCGGCCGCCCCTACTGGCGCCTCGACCGCACGGTTGCCCGTTTCGTGGTCACGATGGCGGCGACGGGTGGCGCAGCGGTTGCCCTGGCGGACGTTGCGGTCGCCGGTGGGGAGCACGCAGCTGTCGCTGCGACGTGGGTGGCGACCTGCGGGATCGCCGTCGGCTGGATGATGACGTTCGTGTTCGTCGCTCGCCACCGAGGGGCCGCGGGGCCGCTCGGCCGGTCGGTGTCGCTGTTGACCGGCGTTCTCAGCCCTCAGATGGGGCTGGCGTTCGGCGCGTCCGGTGTGGCCGTCGTCATCGCGGGCGGCGCGAGCGCCGGGTCGCCGTCGCCGACAGCGGCGGTCGTCCTCGCTGCGGTTGCGCTGCTCGCCGTCCTCGTAGCCGCCTGGATCGAGCGCGGCCTCTACTTCACCGGCGACTCGCCGGACCGGATGCCCGGAGCACTGCGATGAGCCGGTTCGCGCTCCCGATCCCCCAACTGCGCGCGAGGACCGGACCGCGCACCGACGAGCTGGCACGCGTTCGCCTGGCATCGGCCGGCAGTGCCCGAGGCCGTCAGATTCCGGTCCGTCACGCTCCGACGTCGGTTGCGTCGTCGGTCTGCGGGTTCTGCTCCACCGGGTGTTCGCTCGACGTGCACGTTCGTGACCGGCGACCGGTCAACGTCGTCCCGACCGACGTGTACCCCGTCAACAGCGGTTCGGCCTGCCCGAAAGGGTGGGAGGCGATGACGCCGATGTCGTCGGCGGGCCGCGCAACCACCCCGCTGCTTCGGCGCGGCGGGCGGCTGGAGCCGGTGAGCTGGGACGTCGCGTTCGACGAGTTCTGCTCCAAGGTCCGTCGCGTACAAGCCGACCACGGTGCCGACTCCTTCGCCTTCCTCTCCACCGGCCAGATCGTCACCGAGGAGATGGCGCTGCTCGGCGCGGTCGCCAAGTTCGGGTTGGGCATGGTTCACGGCGACGGCAACACCCGCCAATGCATGGCCACAGCGGTCACCGCCTACAAGGAGTGCTTCGGGTTCGACGCACCGCCCTACACCTACGCCGACTTCGAGGAATCCGACGTCGTCGTGCTGGTCGGCTCCAACCTGGCGATCGCCCACCCGATCATGTTCGAGCGGCTCCAGCGGAACCCGCACCGCCCCGAGATCATCGTCGTCGACCCGCGGGCCACCGAAACGGCCATGATTGCCACCCGGCACCTCGCGACCGCGCCGAAGAGCGACCAGACCCTGTTCTACGGCATCGCCCGCGAACTCATCGCCCGGGAAGCGATCGACCGTCGCTACATCGCCGAACACACGTCGGGTTTCGAGGACTACGCGGCGTTCGTCGCCGACTTCGATGCCGGCCGGGTGTGCGCCGCTACCGGCCTCGACGTCGAGTCCTACCTCGGAGCCATCGACGCCATCGCGGCAGGGAAGCGTGTCTCGTTCTGGTGGACGATGGGGGTCAACCAGGGACACGCCGCAACCCGCACCGCTCAGGCGATCATCGCCCTGGCCCTGATGACCGGAAACATCGGGCGACCGGGAACCGGCGCCAACTCGATCACCGGGCAGTGCAACGCGATGGGCTCGCGCCTGTTCTCCAACACCGCCTCCCTGTTCTGCGGACGGGACACAACCAACCCCGAACACCGTCAAGAGGTCGCCGACATCATCGGCATCGATGCGGCCGCGATACCTGATCGCCCGAGCTGGGCCTACGACCAGATCATCGAAGGCATCGTCAAAGGCAAGATCCGCGGGCTGTGGGTCATCGCCACCAACCCGGCGCACTCGTGGATCAACCACGGCCACCTCCACGACGTACTCGAACGGCTCGACGTGCTCGTCGTCCAAGACCTCTACGCCGACACCGAAACAGCGGTGCTCTCAGACCTCTTCCTTCCTGCCGCGGGATGGGCGGAGAAGGAAGGGACGTTCATCAACTCCGAACGGCGCATCGGACGGGTGCGGGCACTGCACCAACCGCCCGGCGACGCCCGCACCGACTTCGAGATCTTTCAGGGGATCGCCGAAGTGTGGGGATGCGGTCCGATGTTCCGACGCTGGCGCACACCGGCCAAGGTCTTCGACCTCCTCGCCGAACTCAGCCGCGGCCGGCCGTGTGACATCTCCGGAATCGGTGGGCACACCGGCCTCGACGAGGTAGCGGTCGGCGTGCAGTGGCCCCAACCCGAAGGCTCTCTCGACACGGCCGTGGAACGCCGGCTGTTCGAGGACGGCCGGTTCTTCACGCCCGACCAGCGGGCCCGCTTCGTTTTCGAGGAGCCCACCGTCGCACCCGAACGGGCGTCGGACCGCTACCCACTCGTGCTGCTCACCGGCCGCGGTACCACCGCGCAATGGCACACCCAGACGAGAACGGGACGTTCACCGGTGCTCGCGGCGCTCGGCCCCGAACACCTCTACGTGGACATGTCGCCTGCCGACGCCGAAGCCAGGGGGGTGAAGTCGGGAGACACCGTTGCCGTCACCTCGCGACGAGGTGCCGTCGAAGCCCGCGTGTTCGTCACCCCGTCAGTCGCCACCGGACAGGTGTTCCTGCCGATGCACGACCGCCGGATCAATGTGTTGACCGCACCCGGTTTCGACCCATACTCCCGCCAGCCGTCGTACAAGCATTCAGCCGTGCAGGTCGCCGCTGTCTGACGTCAGTGGCCGTTTCCGGGTTGGACCAGTTCCACCAGGACGCCACCGGCATCCTTGGGGTGGATGAAGTTCACCCGGCTTCCGGCGGTGCCACCCTTGGGAGCGTCGTAAAGCAGACGGATGCCGCGGTCCCGAAGCGTCGCGCACACCTCGTCGATGTCCGCGACGCGGTACGCCATCTGCTGGATGCCGGGGCCTGAGCGATCGAGGAACTTGCCAATGGTGGAGTCCGGGCTCAGCGGGGCCAGTAGTTGGATCGACGACTCGCTGTCTCCGACGCGGAGCATCGCCTCACGGACGCCCTGCTCCTCATTGACCTCGACGTGGTACGCCTTCATGCCGAAGTTCGTCTCGTAGAACGTAATGGCTTCGTCGAGGTCGGCGACCGCGATGCCGACATGGTCGATGTGGGTGAACATCGGCCCAGTCTGGCACCTTGGCGAAGCAGGGCCGAGTTCAGCCGAGCACCTCGACGGACACGCCGAGGAGTTGGTACGTGTTCAGGGCCCGACGATCCCGACTGGCGAGCGGGAGTCCTGCGGACCGAGCGGCCAGGGCGACCAGCCCGTCATAGGCGGCACCTCCAGCGATTCCGGCGTCGGCGAGCACAGCCGGGGCCGACCGGGCGGCCCTCGCGTCGAGGACTGCGGCGGTATCGAATCGGTCACGGAGGAGGCGGACGGCGTCTCGCGGAGCGACACGCGCATCGCCGGGAAGCCGGGTGAGAACGGCGTACGTCTCGTGGACGGCGTGTCCGGCGAGAGCGACCGATCGTTCGCCGATGGCGTCGTTCGCCGCTCGGTGCGCCGCATGCGAGGTCAGCAACAGAGGCACCGCGACACTCGTGTCCAGGAGTACGTCGGTCATCGACGCGCGGCGTCGATGAGAGCGAACACGTCGTCGTCTGTGACGGGTGTGTCGGCAACAGCGACGAGTTTCCCGTCGCGTTCCTCGACTCGAGCGGTGCGGCTGATCGGCGTGATGTGCAGGCCGTCGCCGTACTCGCTGACGTCGACCTTCGACCCTGGCATGAGCCGCAGTCTGTCCCGCAGGAGCTTCGGGACGACGATTCGGCCAACTTCGTCGACTGTTGCTTCCATTGGGACAACGCTACCAGCACACTCCCAGTTGGACTCGCTCGGCGTGTCCGGATGCGGAGCCGCTACGACCGATCGCCGCGAGCGCCGGCGTACGCAGCCCCCACCAGGGCGAGGCCGATCGCCGCGCCGAGCAGGACCCACCAGAGTGAGCCGACGTCGGTGCCGTCATCGGTTGGGGCTGCACTGCCGTGGCTCTGCGCGGATGCAGTTGCGCGCTGCTCGGTGGACGACAGGCCGGGGTAGCCGACGCTGCGCTTCGACCAGTCGCACACGCCGTCGGGAAAGATCGTCTCGAGGCGTTCCTGTTGCGCATCGTTCGGAGCCCACGCCCCGTAGTCGCCGTTGTCGATCGCCGCGGTGACGGGCTTGAGGTGGCATTTGTAGACGTCGTTGGTGATGGGCCCGCCGGCGACGATGCGCGACGTGGAATGGATCGGGAAGTACGCAGCACAGTCGCCGACGGTGACACCGCCAACTTCGGCGGGGGCCTTGTCGGTCCACGCTCCTTCGCCGGTGAGCGCCAGCTCGACCGCTCCGTCCCACACGCCGTCGCCGGATGCGATCTGTTGGCCCGACGTGTCCCAGCACGCGTCGACGGCCTCGCTCGGCTTGGTCGAGGCAGCGGTCGCGTCCGCGTCGGCCTGCATCGACAGCACCCACTCGTCCATCACCCGGTACACGTTCATCAACAGACGTGACGTCGCCTCCTCGTCCTCTTCGGGGCGGGCGTCCTGGAACCAGATCACGTGGTTGTCGACCGACCCCATCGACCGACGGATGCGCTCGCGGACCACGAACGACTGGTGCACGTTGTGCATGTCGAGCTGGTCCTCCAAGTAGTGGCGCACGTCGAGGATCGGGATGTCACGCCCGAGGCGACCGTCGAATTCGAGGCCCGACTCGAACGCGTTGGTGATCGCCTCGACATCGCCCTCGCTTCGAGGTGCCGGTCCGGCGCCGGTTCCGAGGTTCATCTGTCGCGAGGAGTACTGGTCGAGGTCATCGCCCTCGCAGAGGCCGACGGTCTTGGCGAACGCTCCGAGAGTGTCGCCGGCCATCTGAGCGACCATGCCGCATGACTCCGGAACGTTGTCCTCGCCCGCTTTCCAGGACCCGATGCGTTCGTTGAGTTCGAGGAACTCGTCAGGGGTGATCTCGCCACGGGCGACCGAACGCAAGCCGTACTGGACGCCGACGTTGTCCCACGGAACGCGGGCGAAGCCGGTGCCGGGGTCGATGCCGTACGCCTCCGCCGCGTCGTCCCAGTGCGTCCAGTTGACCCACTCGGCTGGGTCCGCGGACTGGCGAAGCAGCCGCCCGAAGTCGGGGAACGCGTCGGGAACGGCCGGCTCACCGGCGGCAGCCTTCGTGAGGAGCTCTCCGGCGTAGGGCAGCAGCACGTCGTCCATGTCGGCGGCGAGCCCGAAGTTTGGGTTGAGCGCGAGCGGGGTCGATCCGCGCCAACCTTCGATGCACTCGCTCGACCCGGTGTCGCCGGTTGCCTTCTGCCAGTCGGACTCGAACCCCTCGATCGTGTTCTGGCCTTCGAGCAGCTCGCGGTTGTCCCAGTTCGCCCATCGTGGATTGTCGGCGTCGGTGACGTCCATGTATTGCTCGAGCAGCTCGCAGTCTCCGATGTTGATGGTCTGGGTCGTCATGTCGGGATAGGAGTACTGGGGGATCAGCGCGTCGAGCAGGTCGGGGTGGTTCTGCGCGTACACGTACTGCTGGATGCCGCCGCCTGACCCACCGATTCCGACCGTGTAGCGGGGCTCGGCGTGGTCGTCGACGAAGAGCGCCTTCAGTTCCTCGGCGACGCGACCGCCGAGGAGCAGGTCGTAGTGGACCGACGTCCGTGTGCCGCTCGAGTACACGACCGCGTGGCCCGAGCGGAGAGCCTCGTCGAGTTGGGAGTCGCCGTTCGAGAGGCTGCCCTGGCTGTGGCCGATGCCGACGCCGCCGCCGAAGCTGTAGACGAGGCGACCGTTCCAGTACCGGTCGTCCCAGGTGGTGCCGGCGTCGGTGACCTCCTCGAACGGCACGAGCATCGCGACGCTGTAGATGAACCGCGTGTCGGGAAGCGTGCCCCGCTGGTAGCGGTAGAGATAGGGGATCCGGGTCGCGCCTGCGAGTTCCATGTCGTCGCTTCCGATGAGTGTGGCGACGTCGAGGTAGGCGATGTCGGCTGGCAGGGCGGTCGCGTCGGCGGGGAGGGTCTGGACCTTCCCGGCGGTGTCGCGGTAGCGGTACTCGACGCGCTCGTCGGCCTGGCAGCGCTGCGACCAGCCGAGCGGTTGCTTGGTGAGGTCGGGGGTGTCGGGGGCGGTCTCCGGATAGACGGGAGTGCCCTTGCGGTCGTCGTTGTCGACTTTGGGCTGGCCGAGCCCGTTGAACTGCGTGGTGCAGAGGAACGGCTCCTTGGTGGGATCGTCCTGCGCACCGGCGGGTGGCGCTCCCAGCGGTGCCATAGCTACCAGGGCGGCTGCGACCGCGGTGATCCGACCGACGCGACGACGAAGCGAAACGTGCTCCACTCGATTCCTCCCCCGAGGTGGCGACACCACACGGTGTCGAGAGCGGAGCCTATCGAGCTGTCACCGGTGAATCGGCAGTTGCGCGTCGGCGTGCGCGGTCGTCGCCGATCTCGGTGTCAGACCCCACGGTCATGATGGTCATGACGCACGTGCTCGTTTCGAGTGGCACCTGCACTTCCCCTCCCACGCGTCCGCCGCGCTCGGATGGCCCCGCCCCGCAATCGACCTCGGCGCCTTGGGCCTCCCTCACCGTCAATCCAGTTCGGAGCGCGCATGATGGATCGAATCGAGTTCGTCGGTGTCAGGGGAGGGCACGGTGCGACCACCGTGGCCCTGGTGGCGGCTGCGACGCTGGCTACCCGAGGCCCGTCAACGATTTCGGCGATGGACCCCGTCGCCCTCGCGGCCGTGGCCGGTGCTTCGTCTGGTGATCTACCGACGCATCTGACCGAAGGTCTCATTCTCGTCGCCGATCAGTCGGGCGCCGGAGTTGTCGACGCCGGAACGCTCCGACCATGCCTCGACGGCAGTGGCCCGGTCGAGACCGGAGAACCCGACGTGGCGGACGAGACCGGCCTGCTTCGTGTCGCCGTGCTACGTGGGCCCGACTATCTCGGTGTGCGGACTTTGGCGGGCGTCGAAGGTCGCGCGGTGGACGGGGTGGTGGTGGTTGCCGAGCCGGGGAGGGCGCTCGATTCTCATGACGTCGAGCACGTGTGCGGCCTTCCCGTGGTCGCTGTCGTGGACCACACCCCGAACGTCGCTCGCGCGGTGGACGCCGGTCTGCTGGTGCAGCGCTGCCAGCGCCTCCGCGAGTTCGATCGGCTTCGCTCCTGGCTCGCCGATCGCTGAGCACACCGATTCAGGACCCCGGCGCCCCGTCCCGATGTCGGCTGCGATCAGTGGCGGCGGACTCCGCCGTACTTCATGCGTGTGTCGCTCATCGATGCCGGGCGGGCCTCATCGTCGGTGATGCCGGCCGCAACGATCTCGCCGACGAACAGGGTGTGGCTGCCGAGGTCGAGTGTGTGTCGCACCTCGCAGTCCATCCACGCGATTGCTTCGTCGAAGATCGGCGCGCCGGTGGTCTCGGTGCGGACCGGACGGCCGTTGAGGGCACCGTCCTCGTTGGTGGCGGGTTTGGAGAACTTGACGAACACCTTGGTGTTCTCGGCATCCCAGAGGTTGATCGAGAAGCACCCGCCGTCGCGGATGAGCCCGACCGTCACCGAGTCGTTGTCGATTCCGACGCCGACGAGGACCGGTTCCTGCGCGAGCTGGGTGATCCAGCTGGTCGTCATGGCGTTGCGTCGCCCCTCGGCCGCCGACCCGACGAGCGCCAGCGCGTTCGGGATCTTCCAGGTGACCTTGTTGAGAAGCTCGTCGTCGAGTGTCATGGTCACAGCCTGGCGCACCGATGCGGCCGGTGTGTGTCGGGGTGGTCCGGAACCGCGAGGGGAATCGCCGACGGTCGGGCATTGGGGGGAGGTACGTTCTCGAGTCCGCGCGCGCCGGCGGCAGCGGAGGGAAATTGCTGACCGAGCGCGGCTGCCGGTGACGGTCGCGCTACGACTCGTGCTCTACGCGCTGGACCCGATGAACGTCGTTGCCCAGGTGTGCAGCCCGGGGCGAGCATGGGGAGTGGAAGGTCGGCGAACTCCTCGGGGTCAACCACGCCTACAACGTACGACTCCGTCGGCCCGCCTAATTGGCGCAGAAGCCGTCGGCCGACGGGTCGCGGACGTCGTTGCGCAGGTTCAACCACCGCGACAGGAACGTCGTCCACTGGTAGTCGGTCGCCGACTTGTTCGCGTTGTACAGCGTGTTGGCGTGAAGGTTTGTGGAGCAGTACGAAGTGAGCTCGGCGACCAAAGACTGGGCACGAGCGTCCTGCACAGTGCGGGCTGCGCAGGAGTAGTCGAGCGCCTGGTCGAATCGGGAGGCGATGCCACTTGTCGGTACATCGCCGGCGCCGATCTCCGGTGTCGAGCCGTCGACGTATGCCGGGGAGAGACAGCCACTGGCGGCGAGAACGGCCTGGGGCTTGGAGTTGGTGGACGTCGGGGTGTCGCCGGTGAAGTAGGAAACGGTACCGACGTCATCGGAACGATAGGCGGTGCCCATCGCCGTGACCGCCCCCGCCGAGAAGCCGGCGACGGCGATACGGTCGGGGTCGATTCCGTAGGTCGCGGCGTTCGCCCGCAGATAGCGGACCGCTGCCAGAGCATCGCGGGTCGCCGCTTGCACGTTGTTCTTGCACGTCTCGAAGTGCGCGAGCCACGTCGGGTCGTTGGGGTTCTCGTTGTCCTGCACCCACTGGCAGAGCGCCGGCGACGAGTTCCCGCTCGGCACGAGCGTGGTGTTCATCCGATACTCCAGCGAGAAGCCGACGTAGCCGCGTTTGGCGTAGTCCGCTCCGACGCCGACGGCGAGCCCGTGCATGGCATCGGCGCCGAAGGCAAACCCGCCCCCGTGTATCCAGATGACGGCAGGCCGGTCGGTGCGACCGTCGTTGGGGTCGGCCATCCACATGCGCAACCGCTGGTTGCCGTCGTTGTCGAGCGGCGGCCGGGGGTCGGGGATTTCCTTGTTCGTTCCGGCGTACAGGGTGCCGCCGTAGTGGGGATCGATGTTGGGCGCTGCGCCCCAGTAGATCGGGTCGTTGTCGGGGGTCACCACCGGTGTGATCTCGGGCATCTGGTCGATGTAGAGCCCTGTCGGGCCGGAACCTCCGCCGCCACCGGAGCCCGGAGCACACCCAGCAAAGAGCGGGAGTGTCGCCGCGCAGGCTGCGAGCACCGCTGACCGTAGCTTCGGCGATCGCATGTTGAGCGAGCGTGTCATGTTCGTTGACCCCCTGTCCTGCGCAGCACGGTGCTCCGACCGGCACATTTAACCGGTTGGTGGTGCGCAGTCGATGAGGAAAATGTGATGAAACCATGTGCACGGGCGTGCCGCCCGACGTCGAACCGGCTCGATCCCCGGCGGGTCTGGCCCCAGTCCTACGGCTACCGACAGCTCGGCCGGGGGACCGTTGGGCTCATCCATGGTTGGCCGTTGTCGAGTGC
Organism: Microthrixaceae bacterium; assembly: GCA_019694615.1. Classification (GTDB taxonomy): domain Bacteria; phylum Actinomycetota; class Acidimicrobiia; order Acidimicrobiales; family Microtrichaceae; genus SSF14. The sequence goes on from JAIBBP010000178.1 coordinate 61,352, forward strand.
GTTGTGGGCGGCTCAGGTACCTGCGGTCACCCAGCTCATGGGGGGATGACCCGCAATGTCGCGGACCACCCGTTCGGGGCGTCTGATCGCTCCGGCCGACGGGCAGAGGTTCGATTGTGTCCTTCAGTTCACCCTCGATTCCGGTGCCGCGTGGGCGGCTTAGCGCCGCTCTTGTCGCTTATCTCAGCGGCCGGTGGCAGATCCTGTCGGTCGCGCCCGTTGTTTCGCGTGACGGCGGGACGAGCGCATTGGACGACGAGGACCTTCAACTAGCGCTCTACTGCTGCTACGAGCTGCACTATCGCGGGTTCGACGGAGCGGTCGACGCCGAGTGGGACGACCAGGTGTTGCGTTTCCGGGCGGCGCTGGAGCGTGAGTTCGAAGCAGCCCTCCGGGACGCCGTGGTTGAGCGCCACCGATGTGGGGTCGACGATCCGGCATCGGAGTTGTCGTTGATTGTCGAGGACGGCGACGGAGCGCCGTCACCTTCCCGGTTCATCGCCGAGCGCGGATCGCTCGGCGACCTTCGCGAGTTCGCGATCCACCGGTCGCTGTACCAGCTGAAGGAGGCCGACGGGCACACGTGGGCAATTCCCCGGTATTCGGGCCGCTCGCGCTCGGCTCTGATCGAGACCCAGATGGACGAGTACGGCAACGGTGTGCCGGGCCAGGCTCATGCGGAACTGTTCGCGGACACCATGGACGAGCTCGACCTGTGTACGACGTACGGGGCCTACGTCGACCTCGTTGGCGCGCCAACGTTGTCCACGGTGAACCTGCTGACCTGGTTCGAATTGCATCGACGCCTGTTGCCCGCGCTGCTCGGTCACCTCGCGGTGTTCGAGATGACCTCGGTGGTGCCGATGGGCCGGTACGCCTCGGCGTGCGATCGTCTCAGGCTGTCGGCGCGGGCGCGACGTCGATCACGCGGCGGAACTCATCCGGTGGGATATCGCCGAACCGCCCGTACTCCGCGATTCCGGCGACGTGCGCCCACGTGTCGATGCCGCCGAACTGGTCGACGGCGTGATCGGCGACACTTCTCACCGATGCGTCGTCTGCGGCCTCGGCGACGATCGTCTCCACCGGCCGAGCAGCCTCGGCGGCGAGTGAGGCCAGCGCCTCGGTGTCACGACCGGCGGCCATGACCCGTGCCCCCCGCGCGGCAGCGGCGAGGGCAGTCGCTCTCCCGATGCCGGAGCTGGCACCGAAGACGACGATGTTCTGTTGGGCGAGCGGTCGATGCATCTGGTCCTGCCTCCGTTCGACAAGCGGTGGGTCGAGTGCCCGCGTACCCGGACTGCACGATTTCGAGAACCGCCGACTTGCGCGCCGTATCACTGACTAAGTGGTCACTCAGTGGATAGTGTGGTGAATGACCGGCGGCATCGCCGGCACGTTCCGGGGGGATCGGTATGCGCCGTCAAGGCATGGTGTGCGTGGTGTTCGCGGTGGTCGTCGCGCTCGTGGGCTGCTCGTCGCCCTCGGGTGGCGGAGGCGGGGGCGGGCCGTTGCCCGTCAACTACAACATCACGGCTGCCGCGCCGTACCTCCTGCAGCCCAACACCCCGCCGGCGGGCGCGAACGGGAGCTGCAGGCCGACAGCGGCGCATCCGCGGCCGGTGATCCTCGTGCATGGAACGGTCGCGACGATGGGCGAGAACTGGGCCGTGTTGTCGCCGCTGCTCAAGAACAACGGGTACTGCGTCTTCGCGTTCAACTACGGCGGAACGTGGTTGTCGACGTTGACGTTCGGCAACGTGCAGGGCCTCGACGGATCGATCAGCGCGGCGAACGAGTTGCGGGCGTTCGTCGACCACGTGCTCTGGGCCACAGGGGCCACCAAAGTCGACATCGTCGGTCACTCCCAGGGCGGAATGCTGCCGAACTACTACGTGAAGTTCCTCGGCGGCGCATCCAAGGTGCACTCCATCGTCGGGCTTGCTCCCGTCAACCATGGCACCACCCTCAGCGGTCTGGTCACCCTCGGCCAGGATGTCAGCCGGGTGTTCCCGCCGTTGATGCCGTTCATCAACCTGTTCCTCGGGCTCGGCGTACCGGCGTTCGTCGATCTTCAGGTCGGCTCCGCGTTCATGAACCAGCTCGCATCGCTGCCCGACACGGTGCCTGGCATCAACTACACGGTGATCGCCACCCAGTACGACCAGGTCGTCACGCCGTACCAGTCGTCGTTCCTCACCGGCCCGAACGTCGACAACATCACGCTCCAGTCGGTGTGCAACCTCGACTACGCGGAGCACGTGGCGATCGTGTTCGACCACATCGCCCTTCGGCTCGTGCTCAACGCGCTCGACCCCTCCACTGCTGTCACTCCCGTATGCAGTCCGGTGTACGCCTTCATCGGCGGCTGATCGCCTCCGTCAGGCGACGCCGGGCTCAGGGGGACGCAGTCGGGATTCCTTCGAGGATCGTCGTCGCGAGCGTGTGTGCGAGCTGTCGTTCGCCCAGCGGCCCCCCGACCGACTCGACGGCGCGTATCCCCGCGAGGGAAGCCACGACCGCCCGGATGCGGTCGTCGAAACCGTCGACCGTCGACAACTCGTCTGGGGCCCAGGCCCCAACCCGTTTCGCGACGGTGTCCAAGTAGCCGTCGAGCGTCGTCGACAGCCTGGCCGCCAGCTCGCGGTCGGTTCGGGACGCGACCACCAGATCGATCACCACCTGGAACCGCGGGTCACACACCAGTTCCCAGGCCGTGTCCAGCAGTGCCCCCACCTGACCCCGGTTCGAGCGGCTGGGCGAAACGACGAACGATTCCAGCTCACCGGTGAGCTCGCTGCAGATCTGTTCGGCGGTGGCAGCCAGTAGTTCGTCGCGATTCCCGAAGTGGGTGAACACCGTTCCGTGCGACACACCTGCCGCTTCGCTCGTCATCGACGTCGAGTAGGCCACCACGCCGTGCTCGGCGAGAGCCGCGACCGTCGCGTCCAGCAGGCGTTTCCGCGTCGCCTCCCGTGCGGCGCGGCGCTGTCCGTCTCGCTGCTTGTCCGGCGGCCCTGTTCGGTCCCGTTTCAGACTTTCGTCCACATCGGACAAGCTACCGACGCTCGCCCCCGATGGAGTCAACCGGGTAGGAGTTCGGTCGCGTGGATGGTTGCGAGGCGACCCTCCGAGGTAGCTGTCGCCGAGTTGGTGGACCGCTCCTAGGCTCAACCGCCATGGCAAAGGCGACCGGAGACCAGTCGGAGGTCGGTGCGGCAGTGGGTCCCCCGCTCTCGCGGGCTGAGCGGAAGAGGGAGGAACTTCGTCGCGAGATCGTCGACGCGTCGTTCAGCTGTTTCGCCGAGAAGGGCTACCACGGAACGGGCATCTCCGATATCGCCGCCCGATTGGGCATCGGGCACGGCACGTTCTACCGCTACTTCGAGAACAAGCGCGACATCGTCGATCACGTCATCACCCACCTGCTCGAACGGGTTGTCTCGGCGCTCGCGGCCGAGAACGCTCCTGACGCCCCGGCGACGCTGGCGGCGTATCGGGAGCAGACCGAGCGCATTGCCACCGCGTTGCTGTCGATCATGGACGAGGATCCGCGCATCGCACGGCTGTTGCTCTTTCAGGCACCGGCGATCGACGCCGAACTGGAGGCGCGGGTAACTGGCCTGATCGACGCGATGGCGGAGTTGACCGCGGGCTACCTGCGGCACGGTGTCGCCGTCGGCTACCTGCCGGCGGATCTGGACACGCTCAACACGGCGCGTGCGATCAACGGGATGATCCTGGCCGGCGCGATCCACGGGCTCAACGATCCCGGCCATGACAGCGGAGAGTACGTCGTTGCGGCGCTGCGACTGATGCACGTCGGACTCGGTGGGTCGATGTCGACCGATGGATCCAATAACTGACACTTGATTCCGAAACGGAATCATGGTTCACTTTTGTCATCCCTACGAGCGTGAGGACGACAAATGGCAGCGATCACCGCACTCCCGACCACCGAAGCAACAGTGCCCGTCACGTCGCCTACAGGCAGCGTCACCGCCAGGCGCCTTGCCGCGTTGCGCGCCCTGGCGGAGACCGAGCCGATCGCCGCGCAGGATGCCGTTTGGAGCTGGCTGCAGCGTGTCGGTGCCGAACTCCCCGGGGCAGCCGCCGAACTGGAACTCGCCGAGCTGTTCGCATTGGGTACGGCGGCCGACGTCGACGGTCAGACCGCCGGTCTCCTCGTCGGCTGGTGTAGCCCCAGCGGACTCGATCGCAGCGGCTCGGTCGTCTACAACGTCGCCAGGTGGGCCGTCTCGCTGACCGGCATCATGCCGTGGGTCGGCAAGAAGTTCGACAAGGCGGCCGGGCGGGGAACCAACACCATGACGGTCCTCGCTCCGATTCTCGTCAAGCTCATCGCGCCGCGCTACCGAATGCGCCGGGTGGGTCGCTATTGGGAAGGCTTCGCCATGCTCAACCGCGTCGAGGAGAGCGTCGTGTCGCCGGGAACGCAGGTCCTCGTTCTCGACTACGAGGCCGACGAGGTTGCGAACCCCTATCCGATCAATCGAATCCGCGACGAAGCCGTCGAGCTCGTTCCCGGCACCTACCTCGGAGCGAAGATCTGGCACCAGCCCGACGGCTACCGACAGCTCGCGTACTGGGCGGCGAAGGCTCGTGTCGGCTGACCGAGCCGACCAGGTGCGCGAAGCGCCTCGATTGGACGTCACCTCCGACCTCTATGCTTGGTCGAGAGGTGGTCCACGATGTCACTAGCAGTCGATCCTGAGCCGGTTCCGCTCACCAGGGACGAGCACGGTGCTTGGCGCGTCGGCGGCACTCGCGTGACGTTGGAGACGCTCGTCGCGGCCTTCGACCGCGGCGACAGCCCTGAGGATATCCACGAGCAGTACCCGTCGGTCGCGCTCGGCGACGTGTACGCAGTGCTCACCTATTGTCTGCGCCGCCCGGTATCGGTGAAGGAGTACCTGACGTCACGTGCGGTCGCGGGGGCCGAGGTGCAAGCCCGCGTCGAGGCGGCGTTTCCTCCCGGAGGTCTGCGCGCTCGCTTGGTGTCGCGGCTCGGTCTGTGACGATCCGCTTCCTCGCTGACGAGAACTTCAACCGGTCCTGAGATTGGCGAAAGGCGGGGTGGCCCTCAGGGTCGGAACAGAAGATCTGCGACGTTCACGTCACTGGGCGGCGGTACTGTTGCGGTGATGAAGGAAGAGCTGGTCGAGCGCTACCGGGGACGATGGGTTGCCGTCACCGAGGCGGGCGACGTCGCCGCAGATGCCGACGAGTTGGATGTGCTATTGAGGCTCGTCGAACGCGACGGTCCCCGGACTGACGTGATCGTCCACCGCGTGCCGGAGGCTGACGCCCCGATCTTCATCGGGCTTGGCTGACGGCCCCAACCTACCCGGTGACATTCTGGACCTTCCCACACGTCAGCCTCGACGAGCCCCGTCTTCCCGACGGGTCGGTGATTCGCAGGCCCGTGGTGCCACTCTCGGCGAGGACGCGCGGCGCCACCCAGCTTCAGGGCGTCATCGATTCCGGGTCGCCGATCTCGGCTGCGAACGCGACGTTGTTCGCGGACTTGGGGATCGACATCGATCGCGACGAGCCGGTTCATGAGGTCAGCCTGACCGTTGGCGGCCAGTTCTCGCGAGCGCCCGTGTTCGAGGTGACGCTTTGGCTTCACCCTCCAACACCCAGCGAGGAGTCCGTCGCCTGGCAGTTGCCACTTGTGGCCAGACGCGGTTGGCGGTTGCCGTTCGCTGTGCTGCTCGGACAGCGCGGGTGGTTCGATCGGTTCCCGACCCGGATCGACTCGACCGCGTCGGTGGTCGAAGCGTGACGGTGGCGACATCAGCGGACAGTGGGGCTGGATCACCTTCACCAGACGAACAAATGCCGCTTGGAGCGGACGGATGACGCGTCCCGATTGTCGTCGGGAGCGACCGATGCGGCCTGAAGGTATCGCGGCCGAAGCCGGGTGGGGGGAACAACCGGAGGAGTAGCGCTCCAGAAACGGCCCGGAGGACTGCGGATCTAGTCGTGGTGCTGGGGAGAATCCAGCATCGATCCGGCTGCGCCAGTGCTGACAAGGGTCTCCGGACTGACGGTGACCCGGGAAGCAACGGCTTGGCGTGAACGCCTACGCACCGGTGTCGGTCCGGCAGATGTCGCACAGGCCGGTCGTGCTGGCCTGTGCGTCTTCGAGGCGACGGGCGCAGCGGACGCATCGCACGCCGCGAAACGGTACCGCCGGAGGTCGGTGGGTCGCGTCGGGTGAAGGCGGCCCGAAGAGGTCGCGGTGTGCGACGAACAGCGCCGGGAGGTGGACGGCGATCTCCTGCTCGTGGATGGCGAGCGGGTCGCGCGGTTCACGGGCGCGGTTCTCGGCGACCGCTTCGACTACCTCGCGGTAGGTCTCGGGGGTGATGTGGTGGCGCAGGAATAGTCCTGGGTGAACGGCGCTGAGGCCGTGGGCGGACAGGTCACCTGCCCCGAAGTGCCGCACGTTGCCAGTCACGACGAAGGTGGCTCGAGCCGCGATCGCCGCGGCAAGCACCGGCTTGTCCTTGTGATCGGTGTCGGAGAGACCGGCGATGTCCTCAATCTCAGCGTCGGGAACGATCTGCCAGTCCCACCGTTCTCGGAGCGTTGAGACCGGGATGTGTGCGGCCTTCTGGTGGCGCTCGGCTTCGGTCTCGACATATGGGCTGTAGACCAGCTCGTAGTCGGACAGCGGTCGGGCGAGGTAGAGGATCGTGCGGGGGACCGGCGACGTGAGGACGTCTGCGTCGACGAAGACGCGGACCCTAGAAGTCGACGGCAAGATCGGCGGCCATCTCGCGGACGTAGGTGTGGCGGAACCGTTCGACCTCGTTCAGCGGGATGCGGTGCCGGTTGCCCTTGCGGTCGGTACGGATCTCTCCGGCGATGATTCGCCGCATGATCGTCGCTCGGGACACTCCGATGGACTCCGCCATCTGTGCAGGGGTCATCGAGGGGCGCTCGAAGGCGACCTTCGCGTGTTCGCCGGCCGCCAGGTGCTGGCGGATGATCTTCTCCCAGGGCTCGGGAGACTCAGGTGTGATCTCCAGGTTGCTCATGTCGAGCACTGTAGCAGTCTGAACAGATAATAGGCAGAAGTGTTCACTAGGCCGGCGTCGGTCATCGTTCCTCACAGACCGAGGCCGCTGCCTCGGTCGAGGCTGGCGGCGCGCTCGACGCTGCTCGTCGCCCTCCATTGGCCTGTCGGCGAACGACGGCTGACCCTCACCTCCGCTCGCCGAGTCCCCGATCCCTCAACCACAGGCCCATCGTAGGAGGGACCCCTGACGCGCGTAGGTCTTGACCTTCGGAATTACATCAGCCATTGATCTATATCACTGGGCCAGTGAGGTATCGTGTATCTATGATGTATTCGACGCTGGATGGCACGCGCGCAGTGCCGGCTGGGCGGGCGTTAGCGGCAGTGCGTGCCGTGCTGCCGGCGTCCGCGGAGATGGTCGTGCTGGCCGAACGAGACCGGATCGGAGAGGCGAGGTTGGCTGGCCGACGCCTTCGAGTCGGGTGGGCCGGAGAAGGCTGGACTGCCGACATTCGCCCGTTCCTGGATGGCCATTCTGGCGTCGATGTCGTTGCCGCCCGTCGGTTGTCGCCCGGGGCGAGGGATGGGTTGGACCGGGTTGGTATTGGATGGGTCGACGAGTTGGGCAATGCCGAGATCTCACTCGGGACGTTGGTGATCTCCCGCACGGGCCGCCCAGAGAGCGCTCCAACCCGACCGCACCGGTGGACGCCTGGGGTTGTGTCGGTGGCTGAGGCGCTCCTGTGCGGCATCGACGCGAAGGTGTCGGCGACCGTCGCGGCCACTGGCCTCTCGACCGGGACGTGTACGAACGCCCTACGCGTGCTGACTGACATGCGTCTGCTGGAGGCTGACGCCCAACGAGGCCGGAGATCGGGGAGGCGCATTGTCGACAACGACGCGCTCCTAGCCGCATACGCCGAGGCGGCAGCAGCGTTCGAGGGGCCGGAACAGGTTGCCGTGGGGGTCACCTGGCGCGACCCGATCATCGGATTGCAGCAACTCGCTCCAAGGCTGTTGTCGCAAGACTTGCGGTGGGCTGCGACCGGAGCGGTCGCCGCGATGCTGCTCGCTCCGCTTCTCACCAACTTCGGGACATTCATGATCTACGTCGACGCGCAAACTGTGTCGGCCTTGGAATCCGTCGCCCGATCCGTTGGCCTCAAGCCAATAGATGGCGGACGCCTCATCCTGCGGTCGATGCCGATCGGTTGGACAGAGGGGAGCCGACGGCTGATCCAGAACGTATATGTTGCCCCGTGGCCTCGTGTCTACGTTGACCTCAAGAACCTCGGAGTCCGCGGCGAGGAAGCAGCCGAGCATCTGGTGGAGGTGTGCCGTGATCGATGAGCCGCGCCGAGAGTCGCTTCTTCGCCCGAAGGACGGGTCCAGCAAACGCGCCGCCGCTCGTGCCGTGTCGGCTGGGCGCTGGCCAAGATCCAGGGATCCGCAGTCATCGGAAAATGACTGCGGACCCCGGGGTGGAGCTGGGGAGAATCGAAGAGTGATCGGAGAGGACCGCTCTATTGCGGGGCCTCGGGGCTCGAAGGGCGTTCGAATCGGCCTGGGGGGAGTAACCGGGGGAGTAACGGACTCCGGACGACCTCCGCGGTTCGCTGGCGCCCTCGAGAGCTACGAGGTCGGCTCGACGGCGAGGCGGACCCCGAATGCCAAGAGCGCCAAACCCCCGATGCGGAACAGGGCGTCGCCGACTCTGCTGCGAAGCCGGGCGATCCCGATCCGGCTGAAGACGAGCGCGTAACCGAACGCGGACACGAAGCCGAGGAGAGCGAACGTGACACCGAGCGAGAGAGCTTGAATCGGATGACCCCCGTCGGTAGGTAGAAACTGGGGGATCACGCTGGTGAAGACGAGGAGCGTTTTCGGGTTCGTCAGATCACACAGTGCACCTTCGGCGAAGGCGCTGAGTCGCCGACGTTGGTCACCGATCGACTCGGTTGGATCAGCGGATGAGCGTCGGCGAAGCAGCAGATTCAGCCCGAGCCAGCACAGATACAACGCGCCGAGCAGTCGGATCGTCTCGAACACCGGCTGGGAGGCGACGAGGATCGCTGTGAGTCCGGCCACTGATGCGAGTGCCCAGAACAGGTCGGCGGCGAGCACGCCGAGTGCAGTTCTCGTTGCTTCCGAACGACCCCCGAGGATCGAGCGCTTCATGACGAGCGTCACCGCCGGGCCGGGAATCGCCACCAGCACGGAGCACAAGCCCACGAACCCCCAGTAGTTCACTCGGACTGCCTCCCGCTCGACGACGCCCGAATCGTACCCGTGGCGTGCGGGCCAGATCTCGGCCGGCTCACGTCCGCTGTCCGGCAGTCGTCCGAGAGGCCTGCGGGCAGATGAAGGATCTCGTCGTAGCGTAGGGAACCTGGCGTCCGCCCAGGTCGCGGCGGGATGCCGCCTCAGCGTCCGGCCGCCTGCTACTCCGAACTGACCTCAGTCTCGGCCAGAGCGCTCTCGTTCCACGAATGCCTCAATGGAGGCCCGAGTGACCCTCACGGCGCGGCCGATGTGCACCGTCTCGAGCTGCTCGCCGGCGATGAGCTCGTAGACGGTGCTGCGACCGATCGCGAGTAGGTCGGCAGCCTCGGTGATCCTGAGCAGTAGCCCGCGAGTGCGAACGGCGGAGGAGTCCATGCCGACCTAAGCGCGCGGAACCGAACTCGTTAGCAAGTGCACAGTCTGGCTCCCAAGGGAGCCTCCGGCATCGGCCGTCCACCGATTGACGCTGAAGTGTCAAGGCTCATCCGGTCGATGTCAGACCTTCGTATCAGGATGATCCTGATGACACGGGAGGCTGGCCGATGATGGAAAGCGGAGACCGTCGTCGGGCCACCCTCGACTGGCTCGTCGGCAACCCCGTGATGGCGGTCCGCCCATGGCGTGACGAGGTCGTCGAAGCGCAGGGCTTCGACGCTCGCCACGTGTACGTCGAGACGTTCTGGCTCCCCGTCCTCGGCCCCTCAGCAGTGCTTGCGCTCCGTCGGTTCGCCGATTGGATGGACAGTAGGCCCGTCGGAGTCGAGGTCGACCTGGTCGACCTCGGAGCGTCGCTCGGGCTGGGTGCCGGAACCGGCCGCCACACGCAGATCAACCGGACCATCGGACGTCTCGTCGACTTCGGCATGGCTCGCATCTGCGGCGACCACTTGGAGGTGCGGACGACTCTTCCGCCGGTCCCGCTTCGGGTTCGGAGGCGACTCCCACTGTTGCTTCTCGACGCTCTCGACGAGCACGAACTCCGCCAGTCGAGCCTCGCCTGAACCACAGGTGGCCGGTCGAGGAAGCCGCCCACCGAGTCCGCCCCTCCGCCGTGGTCACCCCTGACCACCAGACCACGACCGGCGTCTTCACCGCTGACCACTTCCATCTGAGCAAGGAGTACACCCATGCAAACCATTGAGTTCATCGGCGTCCGGGGAGGCCATGGCACCACGACCGTCGCTCTCGCCGCGGCTGCAACCCTCGTCGCCGGTGGCCCGACCGACATCGCCGCTCACGACCCGGACGCGCTGTGCGTCGCCGTCGGCACCGTCTTCGACGATCTTCCCGTCCGACTCGCCGAGGGCGTGTACCTGAAGCCCGACGCTCCCGGGCTCCAGGTCGTCGATGCCGGGACGCTCGAGCAGTACCTCGATCTCGGACCCTTCGACGACGATCCCGCTCAGGCGGTTCTCTGCGCCCGGGAGCGCCTCCGGATCGGTGTGCTCCGGGGACCGGACTACGTCGGTCTCCGGACGCTCTGTGCCCACCAGGAGGCTCAGCTGGACGGAATCGTGGTCGTGAGCGAGGCCGGCCGGGCCCTTGACCACCGAGACGTCGAGCACGTCACGGGCCGACGGGTCGTGGCCGTTGTCGATCACACGCCGCACGTCGCCCGAGCGATCGACGCGGGCCTCTTCCTGCGCCGCTGCAGCCGGCTCCGTGAGTTTGCCCAGCTCCGGTCCTGGATCGCCCAGCTCACCGCCGAGGAGGCCCCGTGCGCAGCCCACGCGTGACCACTCGCCCCGCTCACGAGTCGCGCAGTGGGTCCGTGGTCAGGAAGTGGCACAGACTGGCTTGTTCCGCAAGCGGAACAAGCTGACGCAGGTGTTGCTGGTCCGGTCGGTCCGGTGGCCGGTGTCGCTCAGCGATGCCCGGGCCGCTCTCTTGCGAGGGCGATCGCTCCGCTGGTGGCGAGAGCGGCGGCGTAGATGAACGCGGCGGCTGGCGCTGCGATGGTGAGGAGGATTCCGACGATGAGGCTGGACATGAGGTCTCCGATGCCGTCGACGAGTCCGACGAGACCGAACCCACGGCCGCGTATGTGGTCGTGGAGAAGTTCGGCTGCGTGGGCGGCCTCGCCGGTTTCGACGAGGCCGGTCGAGACGCCGACGGCGATGAAGATCGCTGCGAGTGCTGCGACGTTGGTGGGAGAGAACGCGAGTGCCAGCGATGCGAGGGCGAAGAGGACGATGCCGGCGATGAGTACGGCGCGGCGTCCGACTCGGTCGGCGATTGCTCCGGCTGGGTAGGCGGCGACGGCGTTGGCTGCGTTGTGGGCGGCGTAGAGGAGGACAGCGGTGGCGGCGGCAGCTGTTGTGGTCCGGCCGTTGTCATGAAGGATCTGGGTGGCCCGGAAGATCAGGAGGGTGGCGGAGAAGTTGCCGAGTCCGTAGAGGCCGACTCCGGTGAGGAGGCGACGGAACGGCCCGGGCGTGGTGAGGAGCGACCTCATGTTCGACGCTTCGGCGGGTGGCACGGTGCGAAGCGCGCGTGGGGTCTCCTTGACGAGGACGATGACAGCGAGGGCGGCGAGGAGTCCGGGGATGATGCTGATGGCGAACAGCCAGCGGTAGCCGACGGCGAGGATGAGCGGTGCGGCGAGAAGTGGACCGATGATGGCGCCGATGGAGTCCATGGCGCGTTCGGCTCCGAAGGCCCGGCCCAACTCGGTGGGTTCGACCGATCCGGCGAGGAGGGAGTCTCGTGCGGGCGCTTTGCCGCCGCGAGCGATCCATGACACGGCGCGGGCGATCGCAACGGCGGGCCAGGCTGCGGCGACGGCGAACGCGCCGTGGCCGAGCGCGGTGATGGCGTAGCCGCCGGAGGTGACGGTCTTGCGTTCGATGCCGGGTCGGTCGGCGATGACGCCTCCGGCGACTTTGGACGCGGACAGGGCGGCGTCTGCGACGCCTTCGATGGCGCCGAGCGCGGCGGCGGGGGCGCCGATCGAATTGAGGAATCCGGGGAGCGCGGCGGTGGCCATTTCGTGGCCGGCGTCGGACAGGAGGCTGCCGAGCCCGATCCCGAGGACCCCGGGGTTGCGGAGCACGTGGAGGGTTTCCTCAATCGGGTTCTCGGTTGTGTCGTGGTCGGGCACGGGGGCGAGTCTGGTCGACCGACCTCTGGTGTCCCAATGAAATCGTGCTGTCTCGCCCTGTTCCGGAGCGGGTAGAATTGGCGTCGGCGATGGGGCTCGCCGTTGACCGCCCGCTCGGGCTGATGGCTCCTACCTCAGACGAAGACGTTGTCGTCGTTAGGTAGGGTCGTCCGCGTCGTCGGGTAGGCGACCCTGGCGGCATCGGTGATCCGGCGTGGAGACCTCCGTGATGCCCGAGATGCCGCCCAGCGATGTCGATGAGAGGCGTTCGTGGACACAACGCGCCTACGGCCGGGCCGGTGACCTGATCCGGTTCGATACCGTCGAGCAGGCTCACCTGGTCGCGCATCTGGTCCGCTGGGTCTTCTTGGGTGCCGTCGCCGGTGCCCTGGCAGGACTGTCCTCGGCGGTGTTCCTGGAGTCCTTGAGCTGGGCGACCGACTTCCGCCTCGCGCACGGCTGGCTGTTGTATCTGCTGCCGGTCGCGGGCCTGGCGATCGGTGCCGGGTACCACTACCTCGGGGGCACCGCGGGTGGAGGTAACTCGTTGATCATCGATGAGATCCACGATCCGACGGGGTGGGTGCCACGCCGGATGGCCCCGATGGTGTTTCTCGGCACCGTCGCCACTCATCTCTTCGGTGGCTCAGCTGGCCGTGAAGGCACCGCGATCCAGATGTCGGGCAGTCTCACCGATCTGGCGTCTCGCCTGCTGAGGTTGAACCGGGCCGATCGCCGTCTGATGTTGATCGCAGCGATCTCGGGTGGTTTCGGTGCGGTGTTCGGTGTCCCGATCGCCGGGTGCGTGTTCGGCCTCGAGGTCCAAGCCGTTGGTCGTGTCCGGTATGACGCGCTCGTCCCGGCGCTCACGGCGTCGCTCGTGGGCGATCTCGTCGTCCGTGGCCTCGGCGTCACCCACACACGTCAACCGCAGTTGGCGGAGGTACACCTCTCGCTCGGGTTGGTCGGCAAGGTTGCGGTTGCCGGGCTCGCGTTCGGGTTGACCAGCATCGCGTTCTCCGAGCTCACCCACGGGATCAAGCGGTTGTTCGCCGCAACGATCCGGTGGGCGCCAGCCCGCCCCGTCATCGGCGGCATCGGCATCATGGTGCTGGCCGCTCTGGTCGGGACACGCGACTACCTCGGCTTGTCGATCCCACTGATCACGATCGCTACCGCCGGAGGTGCGGGCATCATCGCCGGGGCGTTCGCCTGGAAGCTGCTGTTCACGGCGCTCACGTTGGGAACAGGTTTCCAGGGCGGCGAGGTCACCCCGTTGTTCGTGATCGGTGCGACGCTCGGCGTGACCATGGGCCGGCTGTTGGACGTGCCGATTCCGCTGATGGCCGCAGTCGGGTTCGTTGCCGTGTTCGCCGGGGCGGCGAACACGCCGTTGGCGTGCACGATCATGGGCGTCGAATTGTTCGGCTCCGGTGCGCTCGTGCCGTTCGCTGTCGGGTGCGTGGTCTCGTACATCTTCTCGTCACACCGGGGCATCTACGGCACCCAACGCATCGACGCACCGAAAGGCACCGCGCTCCTCGACGGCAAGGACGTCGCGCTCACGCTGAACCAAGTGGCGCAACACCGTCGTCAGTGGCTGCCCGCGGCGCGCCGCGACCCCGAGTCGCATGAGTCCACCTGACCTTGCTCGCCGGTGCGTGGTCGGGGCGATGTGCTGACGCGCGAAGGCACCGCCCCCGCCACGGGCCGCCGGTTCAGTCCGATACTCCAGCGCCAATGCCAAGCGACGCCATGAGCGCTTCGACGCGGGTGCGGATGTCGTCGCGGATCAGTCGTACCGCACCGAGGTCCTGGCCGGCAGGGTCGTCGAGCTCCCAGTCCTCGTAACGCTTGCCGGGGTAGAGGGGGCAGGCGTCGCCGCATCCCATGGTGATGACCACGTCGGCGGCCTGGACGATCTGGTCGGTCCAGGGCTTGGGGAACTCTTCGGTGATGTCGATGCCGACCTCGGCCATCGCGTTGACCGCCGCGGGGTTGATCTCCGATGCCGGCTCGGATCCGCCCGAGTACACGGTGGCCCGGTCGCCGGCGAGGTGGCGGAGCCAGCCGGCCGCCATCTGGGAGCGGCCGGCATTGTGGACGCAGAGGAACAACACGCTGGGCACCGCGGAGGGGAGCGATCCGTCGAGCTTGCCGAGCGCCCGCAGCTGGTCGCGGGCGAACTTCTCGACGAGGACCGGGAGGAACGAGGTGACCTTCGCAGTCGGGAGGAGGAGTTGGAGCGAGTCGACGACGAACCGCTGGATGGTCTCGGGGCCGAACGTGCCGGCGTACTCGGAGTGCAGCCGGTTGGTCACGGTCCGGACCAACTGCTGTTGGTCGAGGGGGAGGTGGGCGAGGTTGTCGAAGTCCATGTCGATGTCGTTCCTGGTCAGGCGGTGGTCGGGACGAGCTCGTCGAGCAGGTCGCGGACGAGTCGGTCGATCTGGTCGCGGATGGGGCGGACGGCGTCGACGCCTTGGCCGGCGGGGTCGTCGAGTTGCCAGTCGAGGTAGCGGGTGCCGGGGTAGAAGGGGCACTTGTCGCCGCAGCCCATGGTGATGACCACGTCGGATGCTTCGACTGCCGCGTCCTCGAGGCGCTTGGGGTGGGCGCCGCTGGCGTGGAGGTCGATGCCGAGCTCGGCCATGGCTTCGACGACGGCGGGGTTGATGGTGTCGGCGGGTGCGGTGCCGGCAGAACGGACGACGACGCGGTCGCCGGCGTGGTGGCCGAGGAGTGCGGCGGCCATCTGGGATCGGCCGGCGTTGTGGATGCAGACGAAGAGGACTTCGGGTCGGTGGTCAGTCATCGGGGGGTCTCCTGGTCGGGAAGAAGGGAGTGGGGGTGGGGGTGGGGGTAGAAGAGGCGGATCAAGCCGAAGGCGATGCCTGCGCCGATGAGTTGCATGACGATGTACATCGGGGCCGACGACGGGGCGATGCCGGCGAAGGTGTCGGACAGGGTGCGGGCGATGGTGACGGCGGGGTTGGCAAAGCTGGTGGAGGACGTAAACCAGTAGGCGCCACCGATCCACGCACCCACGGCGAACGGAACTGCAGCGGAGCGTCCGGTCCGCACACACCCTTGGATGACCAAGAGGAGCCCGACGGTGGCGACGACCTCGGACAGCCACAGCGCGGCCGACGAGCGGTCCTTGGTCGACCATTCGACGGCGGGCAGCTCGAACATCAGGTTGGCGACGACGGTGCCGGCGCATCCACCGACGACCTGGGCGGCGACGTAGAGCGCTGTGTCCCGGTTGGTGATGGTGCCGAGGAGCCGGTCGGTCAGGGTGACGATCGGGTTGAAGTGCGCGCCCGACACGGCGCCGAACATGAGGATCAGCCCGACGAGCGCTCCGGCAGTGGCCGCCGCGTTCTCCAGGAGCTGGATGCCGACGTCGGAGGGCGACAGACGCGAGGCCATGATTCCGGAGCCGACGACGGCGATGATGAGGAACGCTGTGCCGAGTGCTTCGGCGGCGAGGCGCCGGGTGAGGTCGAGGCGGAGGGCGCCGGTGCCGGTCTCGACGTCGACCGAAAGCTCGGCATCGGTGGGGGGCAGGTGGTCGCCGGTCATGACGCAGCTCGCTCGGTGCCCAGGACCGATTCGATCCGGCCCCGAAGCTCTCGAACGGTGGCGTCGAAGGCCTCGGCGGTGCCGACCGGCACCGGGTCAGGAACCGACCAGTGCAGCCAGCCCGGGTCGTCGGCTGCTTCCTCGTGGGCTCGGTCGCAGACAGTGATGACCAGTGCCGGAATCGGCTCTGAGGTTCCCAGCTGGCGTGGCTCGGCCGACGAGAGGTCCAGCCCGGCACGCTTCGCAGCGGCGAGCGCTGCGGGATGGACTCGCTCCGCGGGGTGGGTCCCGGCCGAGTCGGCCGGTGCGCCGGTGAGCTCACGCCACAGCGCCGCCGCGAGCTGGCTGCGGGCGGAGTTGGCGGTGCACACGAACAACACCGGCCCTTGGGGTACCGGGCGCCCGATCGTCATGGCCCCCAGGCGATCGCGCACGAGGTGCACGTACCGGCGTCGGCCGTCGCCGCTCGATCGGGACCGTTCGATCAGGCCGACGGACTCCAACACATCGAGGTGGTGGGCCAGCAGGTTCGACTCGAGGTCCACGACTCGCCGCAGCTCCACCGGGGACCGATCAGAGACGGCCAGCTCGTCCACGAGACGCAGGCGCACCGGATCACCAAGTGCAGCATGCACGGCGGCCCGCTGGTCGAGAGAGAGGATCGAAGTCACGGTGCCATTAGAACACTCAAGCCGTATTGAGTCAAAACAAGACGAGTGAGAGCTGGGGGGTCGTGCGGGAGCTTCCTGCCTCCGCGTCGGGCTTTCCCGGTCGCGCCGCCGCTCCGACCTGCTACGTGAGCGACTCCCGGGTGGTTCGTTCGGCGCGCTTAGGTCGGCGTGCTGAACATCGGACTTCTCGCGCCCGGAGCTGGCGAGTACTACATCGGCGAGGTCGCTTCGTCGGCCGAGGACTACTACACAGGTCGGGGAGAGAGCACTGGCCGGTGGGTCGGCTCCCTCGCGGCGGAGATCGGGCTCCGGGGGGCCGTGGCGCCCGAGGACTTCCGATCCGTGCTCGCCGGGCGCGACCCGAACTCGGGGGAGCAGCTTGTCCATCGCAAGGCAGCTGGATCCGGCGGACCGCTATCGCTCGCAGCCGACGACAATCTTGACGTCCTGCAGGCGGCAGCGTTCCTCGGTGTCTCGGGCCGCTATGTCCGACGCCTTCTGGAGGACGGGCAGCGGTACGCCGGCCAGGTCGCCGCCCAGCCAGGCACAGATGTCGCTCCACCAAAGAAGTACCTCGTCGGCGAACGCTCGCGCGTCGGTTCCGCTGTCCTGCCTGCAGCGTCGGGCCCAGTTCCGTGGCGCATCAGCGGGGCCGAGTTGATGCGATTCGCAGAGTCGAGGCAGGAGAAGAAGTTCCGACCGGGCTACGACTTGACCCTTCGCCCGCCGAAGTCCGTGAGCGTGCTGTGGGCGCTCGGCGGGCCGCAGATCGCCGCCGAGGTCAGGGAGGCCCACCGAGCGGGAGTCGATGCGGTCGTCGCCTACTACGAGCAGCACGCGGTCCGTGCTCGGAAGCCGAAGTCGAACCGGAGAGTCGAGACCGACGGGATCATCGCCGCTGCGTTCGATCACCGGACGTCACGGGCCGGCGACCCGCTACTCCACACGCACGTGGTCACTGCGAACATGACCCGATTCCGTGACGAGGAAGGCAACACGGTCTGGCGGTCGGTCGAGTCCTCCAACCTCTTCGAACATGCGAAGGTCGCCGGCTGTCTGTACCAGGCGCACCTTCGGTACGAACTGACGACACGCCTCGGGGTCATGTTCCTCCCCGTGAACAACGGGCACGCAGAGATCGAGGGGATCCCTGCGGAGGTGATCGACCTCTTCTCGAAGCGCCGCAACGAGATCGAGGAGGAGCTCGCTGCGACGGGACGCTCCTCGGCACGCTCGGCGCAGATGGCCACGCTCGAGACCCGCAAGGCCAAGGACTACTCGGTGGACGCCGAGACGCTCACCGCTCGCTGGGTTGAGGAGGCGGCGTCCTTCGGCTTCGACCAGGCGGCGGCGCGAGGGTGCGTTGGTCGGTCTCGGGCGGTCGCTATGGATCCGGACCAGGAGGAGCGGATCCTTGCCCTGCTGGCCGGACCGTCGGGCATCTGCGCTCAGGCGTCGACGTTCCGCCGCTCTGACGTAGTCGAGGCGATCTCGACGATGGTCGGCTCATCGGCGACAGCGTCGGAGATCGGCGACCTCGCCGATCGGTTCCTGACCGGTGGAGCGGTGGTAGCCGTCAACGTGACGGCTGAGTCGACCGGGCGAGGCGGCCGGTCAGCACAGCAGCGATGGACCACGGTTGAGCTGGCCCAGATCGAGGGTCGCCTTCTCAAGTTGTCTGAGCAGACGGTGGTCAGCCCTGACCAGCGTCCCATCGAAGTCGCCGTCGCCGAGGTCGTAGCGAGTCGCCCCGAGCTGTCCGATGAGCAGGTTGCGATGGTCGTCGCCGTCTGCACGTCCGACCGGGCCGTGCTCCCAGTCGAGGGTCGCCCCGGCGCAGGGAAGACCTATGCGACCGAGGCAGTGGTTGCTGCTCACGTCGAGTTTGGCCGCCCGATCGTCGGTTGTGCCGTGTCGGCTGCGGCGGCAGCAGAGCTCGAATCGCAGGCCGGATTCTCCCGCTCGACTGGTGAGGCGATGACTGTGGCGAAGCTGCTGTACGACCTCGACCGCTTCGGGCCGCTTGCAGGCGGAACGACGGTGATCGTCGATGAGGCGTCGATGATCGGCACGCGTGATCTCTACCGACTCGCCGAATGCGTCGCGGAGGTGGATGGACGAGTGGTTCTCATCGGCGATCCCGATCAGCACGGTTCGGTCGAGGCCGGGGGAGTCTTCGCACGCCTGTGCGACTTGGAAGGTGAGGGACTCGTTCGCTTGGCCGAGAACCGCCGCCAGGACGATCACGTCGACCGCCTTGCGATCGAGGACTACCGCCAAGGTCTGATTGCGGAGGCCATTCAGCGCCTCGACGATGCCGACCGGGTGGTGCGGTCGGCCACTGCCGGCGAATCCTTCGACGCGATGGTGGCCGACTGGTACGCCGCCCGATGCGTCGGCGCGGCCGACCCGATGATCGCCGGCCCGAACTCCACGCGTCGGGCGCTCAACGAGCGAGCGCGAGTGATCCTCAAGGCCGCCGGAGAGCTCGACGGGCCCGCAGTGCGCATTGCGGGCCGCGAGTTCCAGTGTGGGGACGAAGTCGTTACTCGCCGCAACGATCGCACGCTCCGCAGGCCAGGCTCCCGTGACTTCGTGAAGAACGGCTCGACCGGTGTCGTCGTCGAGGTGCACCCCGACAACCGAGAAGTCACGGTCCGCTTTGAGCGGGAGGGAACCATTCGAGTTCCACGGCCCTACATCGAGCGCGGCCGACTGGAGCACGGTTACGCCCGCACCACCTACGGCGTACAGGGTCACACCCAGGATGTGGCTCGCTATCACCCGACCGACGCCTCCGGCTTCGAAGAGGGCTACGTGGCCGTCACCCGTGGACGGCGAGGCGCCCGCCTCTACGTGGTCGACGGAACCGTGGGCGCAGATCAGGACACCCACCACACTCGCGAGACCGAACGGCACAACCTCGACGACATCACTGACGCATTCGGCCGACGGAGAGCCAACACGATGGCGGCCGACCTGAATCCCGACCTCGAGTCCATTGCATCGCTGGCGGCCGCCCGGCCGCTCCACGCCCTTCGTGCTCGACGACAGATGCTCGCCGCCCGCCTTGCCGAAGCGCCGGCGGATGCCTCGCAGGTCATCGAACGGGCGAACCGTGCGCGTGACGCCCTACTCGTTCGCCTCCGGGCGTACGAGGCGGCAGGTGGTGCAACTGCGCCAAGCGGACTGCGCCGGCGAATCGAGCATCTCGACCGCCGCATCGAGGCGGCGGAGCTGCAGAACGCAGCTCGAGAGGAATGGATGGCCGAACACGCCGGGCTGATCTCGGAGCATGGCCAGCTCGTACATGCGGAGCGGGTCGTCGAGGCTCGTGTTCGGCAACGACCGCAGGCGCACCTTCCGGCTCAGATGATGGAACGATTCGGGCATGAGCCGTCGCTCCAACGCGAGCGTGCTGCGTGGACGGCCGCTGTGACCGCAGTTGCTCTTCATCGCCAGCGCTTCGGAGTGGAGACCGATGTCGATCCCGAGGCCGATGGTCCAGCTGCTTTCCTCGGTGAGCGACCCGGCGACCCGGCCGCAGCGGCGAGCTGGGACTTCGCCGCATCGAAGCTCGCTGAGCTGGACGCTGAACCGGCCGTCGACTCAGGTGTCGCGCTTTGATCGTGCGCGTGCGAACCGTTGATGGGCGGACTGCGCTCGGATCCCGAAGGCGTCACCGATCGTCGCCCACGACAGGTTGCGATCCTGTGAGCGGGCATCGGCGATGGCCTCGGCCGCTAATGCGTCGAACGCCTCGGCCAGCCGAGCGGCGAGCATGGCGCGCCTCAACGGGCCGACCGGAGCAACCCGGAACCCTCGCCTGCCAGCTGCCGCAAGGTCGAGCCAGCCTCGCGCAAGGTCCAGGATCACCCGATCGATCGACTCCAGGTTCGCTTTCGTGGGATGACCAGGTCGAGTGGGCACGAGCCGGACAGTAGATCGTGAGATCAGGATGAACCTGAGAGGCCGTCGCGCTAGGGGAGCGTGACTTCCGGTTCGACCTGGGGCTGGGCCACATCCGTTGCACGCTCGGTCAGGCGCGTGGGTGGCTGTGCCGGGCCGCGAGGCCGGGCGAGACCGGCGGAGAACCCCGACCGGATTGTGAGGTCCGCTTCGCGCTCGCCGAGTCCGACAGAGATCGCGGCCCGACGCAGATGGGCCTCGACATCCGATGAGTCGATGGCGCCGGCACCTGCGATCTGGCCGAGCGCGAAGGCGGCGCGATTGAGCGCGTGATTGCGTGAACCCTCGGGGGCCCGTCGAACCCGGTCCACCTCACCCTGGAGGGCGGCGGCCGCCCATCGGTCGATGGCGACCGACACGGGAAGCGGCTCGCACTGTGGCCGTCGCTCGGGAACGGACGGGGTGACGAGCTTCTCGAGCCAGCCAGGGAGGCGCGGGGTCTCGCCATGCTTCGTCCACTCGTATCTCGGGCCGACCGGGTGCAGGCTCGGGGGAGCGATGACGTATCCGCCATCGGAGCGGACGTCGATACCCGGTCCGACGCGGTTCACCGAGTTCTTCACCGGGGCAGCCGGTGAGCTGAAGAGAAGGTGCCATCCGCCCGAGCCCGTGCGTACGCGGGGTCCGTCCGGCAGAGGACCGTGCTCGTCGAGGAGCGCCCGCATCGACGCAAGCCCGCCGTGGCGAGGGTCGATGTCGATCACAACCAGGCCGGACACCCGGCCCGTCGCAACGCCGACGTTGGCGTCGCGCCACCGGCTCCACCACGACTCGATCCGCCCGACATCGGTGGTCGCGTCGTGGAGCCCATTGCGCGTTCTGGGGTGCTTGCCGGGCGATCCGCAGTCGGGCCGGCCACACGAGCATCCTGCTGGCGTCGGCGTGTGGCACGGGAACACCGGCCGTCCTGCGAGCGCGTAGCGAACCGCCGCGTCCAGCGGCGACTCGGTGCTCACCAGTCGATCTCCGCTGACGCCATTCGCTCAGCGCTTTCGGCGATGAGCGATGCCCCGTCACGAGGGGTGCAGTAGTCGTGCTCGATGGCGTGGGCCACCGGCCCACCGGAGTCGATCTCGTAGGTCCCTGCGGTGGCGAAGTCGATCGTCACGCCGATTCCGTCTCGGTCGACGTCGGTCACGACTCCAGGTGTGCCGGCTTCCGGGAGCCACCCATCCGGCACGTCGGCGGTGTGGGAGACCCTGACCCGATCGCCCGCACGAACCTCGACCTGGCCGAGCGTTGTGCGCCGCCCGTGCAGGACCCCGTCGACCTCAAGTACTGCTCGGGCGAGAGAGGTCAGACGCTTCTGATCCGCGTCGTTGGTGGTCTCGAGCGGACGCTCGGCCTCGGTGCCGAACGCCTGTCGCCACCCGCCCAGGCGGAGCAGGACGTCCAGCCCATCGTCCGCCCGGGCGGCGTCGTGAAGCACCGCCTCGGCTCCACTCGTCGGTGCGGCCGCGGCCGTGTCCGCTCGGCCCGGGGCAGGACGCTCTTCGCGTTCAGAGGCTCGATCGACGACGAAGTCGGACCCGCAGTTCCCGCAGGTGACAGGACCCTGAGCGAGCACGGAGGGCGCCATCCGCATCTTCCGGCCGCACCCACACTCGGCAGGCGGAACCTTCTGCGCGGTGGACTGGTTGCCATCTGAGGGCGTTCCGCCCGTCTCGGCGCCCTCGGCAGCCGTCTGAGACGTAAGCGCGGACTGCGGGATCCGGCGCGCGATTCGCATCGCGCCAGCGAGTCGCTCGATCTCGTTGGAGTACCGCTCCGCCGTGTCCGCGCGGACAGAGGTCTTTGCGAAGCCGTACGGATCCATCTGCTCGACGTCGAGTCCGACCTCAACCGCCGTCTTCTTGAAGCGGGCGTTGTGATACCGGCCGCCTCGCGAGGTGTCCTTGATCCCTCTTGCAGCGTTGATGCCGTGGGCCGCCTCGTGGAGGAGCACCTCGAAGACGTCCTCTGGCCTCAGGTGCAGCGCTTCTCCGGCGAGGAGAACCTCGCCTCGGACGTCGCCGTCGGCGAGCCAACGCCCGCCCCACCAGTGGCCCAGCTTCACGAGACGCCCTCGCTCGACGCCGGTGCCGAGGAGCATGACGACGGGGGGAAGCTCGGGGTGGTGTGACTGGATCGCTCGCCAGGTCTCCTCGCACGCGACGACGAGGTCGCTGGCGAGAGGGTCGGAGGCGGGGCCGATGTCGGGCGCTGCTTCGGGCATGCCCTCCTAAGCGCGCGAGACAGCGGTCCGGTCACCATCGGGCCTTCGGCCGCAGGGGTCAGAGGCAACGGACCGAGGGCGTCACTCCGACTAGCGTCGTCACCGATGCGAACTCGTCTCAGCCTTGCCGTCGGAGCACTCGTCGCGACGCGGTTGCTTCGTCCGATCGGGGAGGAAGCCGACGACCTGACCGACGACGACGACGATGACATCAAGGCCCGCGAGCAGCGTGTCTTCGACGCCGATCGGGCGTACGCCATCGAGCGCGGATACCTGCCGGGCGGTTCACCTGACGTGGAGCGCGCAGCTCCCGTCACGTCGGCCGACGATCGTTAGCCCGCAGCGCCGAGCAGTCGGTCCGCGTCCGTCCCCTTCTCGGCAGCCAGCCCGAGCCCGGCCGCGACGGAGATCCAGATCCGACCCGCCTCGACCTCGGCCTTTCGCCGGAGCCGGGTGGCGAGCCACGCCATCGACGCGATCGCGAGTGGGTACCCGACGGCGCCCAGGCTCCAGCCGTTGCGGAGACCGTCCACCACTCCGGTCGCGGCGGTGGCGACCACCATGCCCGCGACGATGACGACGAGCCTCTCGGTACGATCGAGGCTCGTTCCGAGCGCTGCGACGAGGACTCGCTCATCGCGGGTGAGGTGAGCCAACGCCGACGGCATCGACCAGCCGGTCCGGTCGTCGCCGTCGAGCCCGTTGAGCCGCCGACTCCTGAGCAGGTCATCGTGCTTCGACCGGGCCTTGGCGGAACGGAGCCGCGCTGCCAGCGATCCCAGCAGCTTGTCGAACGACGCGCCGAAGGCGACCACCGTGACGGCGATCGCCGAGGCGAGGAACGCCACGAGGTCGCTGGGCGGAACCTCGAGTGCGGGCGATGTGCGAGGCCCGCGCTGGAGGCACCAGACCAGGTAGGCACCGACCACGGCTGCGGCCAGGGGTGTAGCCACGAGTTGGCGAGACCGGTACGAGATCTCTGCGACCGCAGGGATCAGGCTCGACGCCTCGGTCTCGGCGTTCATCGCCGGCGTCGGTGCAGGGAGGCCTGCCGATCGTCGGAGCTCTGTGGCGCGAGGACCCCACGGTGTCGCCTCGAGCTCGGCAAAGATCTCGGGGATGCGATCGGCGTTGGCGTGGAACCTGTTCAACCCGCGCTCGATCGTGATCAGCTGCTTGTGGGTCGGAACGATCTCGCCGCGTTCCAAGGCGAGCCACCACGACGTCGACACTCCGAGGTAGGCGGTGATTTGTGAGACCTCCGTCGAGCCCCGGCGCGTGGCGACATAGCGGCCGAACAGCACGGGTGTCATCACCGAGAGGACGGGTCGAGGCTCGATGGGCCACGATTCCGAGTCCGACAGGTTGATCTCCGGCTTCGCCATCTCATCCCATCGGCCGATCGCCTACCGGAATGAGTCTTTTGGCCTATGTGTCGCAGAGCCCGAACGGCGAAGCCGAAGCCATGCTGGCGGCAGCGAGCCGTAGAGCAGGATTCCCTCGCCGGTGCGGAGACGCCGGATCGCGTCGACGGGAGCGAGACGCCGCCACGACGTGTGCTCCGACACCGAGCGGCGGGGACCGTGGAGGTCACCGGAGCGGTTGACCTCCGTGCGCCGCTCATCACCGATCAGCCGGCTGACGTACTCCAATGTCGGGTCGTCAGCGATGCCCGAGCCGAACAGCTTCGCCCGGTGGTTGTTCAGCACGGTCTGGGCTCGATCGCCGTAGATGGCCTTGATCTGAGCGAGGTCCTGCCAGATCGACACGAAGGTGATGCCGTGGCTTCGCGCCGTCGAGGCGTAGCCCGGTAGATCGCGTAGCGGCGCGATGTTCCCTGCCTCGTCGAGCAGGACGAGGCAGGGGTGCTCCAACGTGCCTCCGCGTGCGTTCGCGGCGTCGTACGCAGCGCGGATCGCTTGTTGGATGAGGACGGTCAGCACCGGCCGAAGTCGCGCCTGCTCGTGAGCCGTGGCGACCACGAAGATCGTGTTGTTGCCCGAGAGCCAGTCGGAGATCGTGATCTCACTGGAGGACGCAGCTTCGCCAACACCGGGGTCGGCGTATCCAGCGAGCACGTTTTCCATCGTGGCGAAGACGGAGCCCTTCAGCCGCTTCTCCTTCGCCCAAAGTGCACGTGCCGCGGTCAGCGGAGGAATCTGCGATCCTTCGGTGCGGGCGAGTTCGCGGGCTTCGGCCCGGATCTGGTCGTCGACTCGTCGGCCGAGCTCCTCGTCGATCTCGGCGGCCACCTGTCGCTGTATTGCAGGCGGCCAGAGCATGACCTCCTGATTGGCCCAGTGGCCGTTCCGACCCGACCGCTCGTCGCGGTATCGGTCTCGTGTGTCCGCTGTGATCTCGCTCGTGACCTCATCGACGAGCAGCGCTCGCAGGTCATCTCGACGGCCCGTCGCCTCGAGGGACGCAAGGGCTTGGTCGAGCCCGCAGATATCGATCAATGCCTGTTCGGTCTCCTCCTCATCCTGGAGGTCGACCCATCGGACCACGTCGGCCATCGTGCGGCCGGTTCCCGCAGCTGCGAACAGGTACGGGGCGAGCCCCTTCCTCGCCTGCGTGTACCAGTAGTCGCCGTCCGTCACGCTGTCGGACTTCGGCTGGGCTGCCTCGCACAGCCACGCGGCGACCCGCATCGCTCCGGCCCACTCGGTACAGGCCGAGAGAGGCGACCACTTCGCAGCCGTCAGGCCTGTGCAGCTCATCGGGTCGTACACCCAGGTGGTGCCCACGGTGCTCCGGTGGGCGAGCGTTGCGTCGAGCAGATCGGTCTTCACGCTCGTGGCGATGACCGGACCGTTCCACTCGAGCAGCGCCGGGATCGCGAAGCCCACCGTCTTCCCGCAACCAGTCGGTCCGACGACGGCGAGGCTCGTCTGCGGTTCGGCGGCCAGGAGCTGCCGACCGTGCAGCCCGAGCGTGAGCCTGCCTGAGGTCGGACGCCTCACGACGAGGGAGCGAAGATCGTGGCGGCGGGCAAGCCCGCCCTCGCCCACCCCGAATGGGCCGGCGCCTCGACGACGGTGGATCCACCACCGCAACCCCAGACCGATCAGCGCTCCGACTGCGAGAACGACAAGCGCGGTTCCAGTCCAGTAGAGGGCAGGGCCCGGCAGGTGAGGCCGCACTTCGTGCGGCCATGCGTTCGCCGGATCGGACAGGTGCCCCGGAAGTGCGACGAGTGCCTCGACTCCGTCGCCGAGGTTGGCGTCGAAGGCTCCGCCGCCAGAGATGACGGCGGCGACCTGGGCGCCGGCTAGCGCCACGACGGCAATCCCGACCATTGCGCCGGCTGCGGCGAGGATGATCCCGGCGACGAGATCTTCGATCGCTTCAACGTGCCCACTCGTTCGGGAGGTGCGTCCTGCTCTCACTGGTCGATCATCGCGGCGTCCGTGTCGCACATGGCCTTCTCGTGAGCGCCGATCGTGTGTGCGACCACGGCGCTGCGACCGGCGACCTTCCAGAGGGCCCGGCCCTTCACGAGGCGGGGGAGGAGCTGCGCTTCGGTCGAGGTCAGACCGAGCAGCGCTCCTGCCTCGGCCACCTGGTCGGTCGACTGTCGGAACAGGACTCTCGTCTGTGTGTCGGCGAGGAGTCCCATCGACACCTTCGATGCCGCCGTGCCGTCGTCGGTCTGGGATCGAAGGTCGGATAGGCGATGGACGATCGCCAGGTTCGCCACGCCGTACGACCTCGACAGCTTCCAGCATGCCTGCAGGTACTTGGACGTTCGCTCGGTTCCGAGCAGCGCCCATGCTTCGTCGAGCACCTGCAGTCGGCGCGGTCCGCCGGGCGTCGCCATGAGGTTCTGCAACCACGCCGTCGTCGCTACGAGCACCAGCGTCAGCGCCTCCGAGTCGTGGTGCACAGCAGACAGGTCGATGACCAGGCCGGGTCCGGACCAGTCGATGGCGACATTGGTAGGCCCGTCGAACATGCCTCGCATGGAACGGTCGAGCAGCTTGCCGAGGGCGTACGGGATTGCCTCGACCGAGCGTGCGAGGTCAGATGCGTCGACAGTCGTGGGAACCATCTCCGGTGTCGGCGCCACAGTCAGGGCCACGACGTCCGCCAAGGTCGGTACGCCGGGGCCGTGTCGATTCAGGTGCTGCACCGCTCCACTGAGCACGGCGTCCTCAACCGGTGAGAGGTCGCGGCGGAGCACGGTTCCGAGCAACGTCGCCAACATGTCCGCCTGCCGTCGCACGCCTTCGGTGGGATCGGAGGGCGGATTCGGCCCGGGGTCGAGCGGGTTGATGCGGCTGGTCCCGCCAGGGTGCAGCTTGATCACGGTCATCCCGAGGGACTCGGCGAGCGGTCGGTACTCACCCTTCGGATCGGCGACGGCGGCCCACCTGCCGAAAACCCCGACGGACCGGTGGATGAACGTCTTGGTGGTTGCCGACTTGCCGACTCCGGGCTCGCCGGCGATGAGCATGTTCGGGTTGGTGACGATCCCAGCGGCGTACGCCTCGAAAGGGTCGAACGCGAACCCACCGCCGCCCGTGAGAAGGTTCGAACAGAGGTAGACGCCTTGCACGCCGAGACCCACCTCAGCTGCGAACGGATACGCCGAGCACAGATGAGCGGTCGTCGCCCGATGTCGGGGCAGCGCGATCCCGGGCCTCATTCCCAGCTCCGGGCGGCCGGGCCGATACCCACGGGCAAGGTGCAGGCGAACGAAGCGTCGTGTTGGCCGTTCAGGCGACGGATCTGCAGCCCAGCGTGAGCGGCCATCTGCTCCCACTCGGCACACGACCGCTCGAGCTCATCAGCCGATGCGGCAGACACGGCGATGATCCCGCAGTACTCGAACTCGGCGTACCCGGCGACGATCTCCGACTCGCGCGCGACCACGTCCGACTCGGCCCGTCGATGGCGTGCCCCGACCCGGAAACCCGACCGAGAGCGCTGCTCGGCATCGACGACGAGCCGTGTCGCATCTCGATCGATCTGTCGTTGGCTTCGCGACGGCGGCACCGGTT